>JAZQAZ010000001.1:0-21743 GCA_045545475.1 Clostridia bacterium
TTGAGAAAGTCCCGGCAATAGAGGGAGATACCTATAAGGCTCTCTATAAGTACTTAAATATTCTTGAAAGCGAGTATGGGAAAGACAGAGACCTGGATAAAGACGATGGCGGTTACGTTCTCTATGCGGAGAGAGGAACAACGACTGACGAACTTGAGACATACTTTGATTATTCGCGCTATATTCTTGAGTTTGCGGAGGGTAGTGATAGCGGTGAAATGATAACCGCAGTCTACCTGCTTGGAAATGATTACGGAGTTGTCATAGTAATGCACAGGGATGATGCTCCTGAAGAAATCTTAAAAGAAATGGAGTGAGGTTAATGTTTGGATTCCCGTCAGAAAAGATAGTCGAAGAACTAAGGAAAGAATACCCGGAAGGTACAAGAGTTGCCCTTGTGAAGATGGACGATCCCTATTCAAAGTTAGTCCCGGGAGACAGAGGAACAGTTAAGTATGTGGATGATGCGGGGACAATACACGTAAGATGGGATTGCGGAAGTAGCCTTGGAGTGGCATATGGAGAAGATGCTTGCAGAAAGCTTAACGAAAAAGAAATCGAGGAGGAGCAGAATGAGATATAAGGTAAAGATACGTGAGACACTTGAAAGGACAGTTGAAGTAAGTGCAAAAAATGAAGAGGAAGCTATAAAGAAGGTAAGAAAGCTGTACGATAAATGTAGTATAGTCTTAACGGCTGATGATTTCGATAATGTAAAATTTATAATTAAAGATTAAGAAAGGAAAGATAGTAATGATAACTGAGAAAGATACAATAAAATGTGAGGCAATATTCAACGATGAACATACACACCGCTTTTTGTGGAGAAGAGTGTGGAACAAGGACAAGCCTATGGCAACGGTAGTTATGCTTAATCCTTGTCATGCAGATAACGTCATAACCGACACAACGACGGCGCTTGTCGTGAACAACGTCGCAAGACTTGAAAAATACGGTGGCGTAAACATAGTTAACTTGTACTCAATGCTGACAAGCAAGCTTGATTTTCGTCATAATTCTGAGGAAGACCTTAGCCCGATATGTATCTTACATTTTCCCGAACTTAAGATGTATGCATATACTTCAACAGAAGATATGTTGTTCAAATCTGCAATTGACTATGCCCCTTTGCTAAATGAGGTCAAAAAGGGTGGGTTTGAACAGATAAATATAAATGAGGGCGAAATATTGAATATATGTAACGACGGAACCCTTGAGAGGAAAAGCTTTACATACAGAGACTATTACGGAAGGCATTGGTGGGATTTCGGGCTGTACGATGATAAACCGAGTTCAAAAAGTACGGTAGAAAAAGAATACATAGAGGATTTGAAGAGTGTAGCCGCCTTCCAGGGCTATGACCCAAGCGATATTGATGAGCTTATTGAGGCTGGATTTTCGCTGTGGGAAATCGAGGACTACATATATTATGGGGTAGATGTGGAGATGTAAAAACAAAGAAAAGCGTATTGATTTTTTCTGTTTTATGTAGTATAATTTAAGTAAATACGCAAGATAATACTTATGAGAGGTGAATTCTATGGGGAAATACACACCGCCATTTAATATTACAAATGAGATGCTTTCACTTGTTTCAAGCATATCTGAAAAGGTTGGAAAGATGAGCGTTACAAGAAATCTTGAAAGTAAGCCACATTTGAGAAAAAACAGCAGAATCAAGTCAATTCATTCTTCGCTCAGGATAGAAGCAAATTCTTTGACACTCGGGCAAGTGAGGGATGTTATTAACGGAAGGATGGTTCTGGGAGAACAAAAAGAAATTCAGGAAGTAAAGAATGCTTATGATGCTTATGAAAAACTTTCCGGACTTAATCCTTTTGATATTGAGGAACTGAAAAAGATGCATGGCATAATGACAAAGTATCTTATTGATGAATCCGGCGAATTTCGTAAGGGTGAAGAAGGTGTATTTAGCGGAGATAAATGCATCTTTATGGCACCGCCTGCACGACTTGTTCCTGAACTTATGGATAGTCTCTTCGACTGGATTAATCGCTGCAAAGATGAAGTGCATCCTCTTATTATGGCGAGCGTATTTCATTATGAGTTTGTATTCATACATCCCTTTTCGGACGGAAATGGTAGAATGGCACGATTATGGCACAGCGCATTCTTAACAAAATGGAACCCGTTGTTTGAATACATTCCTATAGAAAGCCAGATTGAGAAATTTCAGGAAGAGTATTATGAGGCTATAGCTAAATGTCATACAGAAGGTAATTCGAATACATTTATTCTGTTTATTTTGAAACAGATTGATAAGATATTGAGTGAAATTTCAGGACAGATTGCTCTTGGCGATGAAAATATATCTGAATATGTAAAAAGACTTCTTGATGTTATGGAATACGATACTCCGTATACTCTGTCTGTGCTTATGGATATGCTTGAACTTAAGTCAAAGGAAACTATGAGAAGACATTATATTCATCCGGCGCTTGAACTTAATCTTATACAAATGACTCTTCCGGATAAATCTCATAGCCGTAATCAAAGATATATAAAGAAGTAAAACTATAATACAGATCTCCTCGGTGATGTAATATCAACGAGGAGATTATTTTTTGCGTATAGTCGTTGATTTTTTTGTAGCTGTGATATAATAAAAGAGTATAGAAAAAAGGATAGGAGTGAAAATATGGGAAAATATAAATCAATAAGAAAATTGGCTGATGAACAAGACGCTATGATAAAACATATAGAAAGATATCTGCAGAATTGCTTTGAGGCTTTAGGAGTTCCTTTGAGCGAGTTTAATAGCGTTAAAGATATAAAAAATAATAAAGGATATAAAATAAATGAAGAATTAGAAGAACTGATAATGCATGATACGGGAATATCTATGAATTGCCAAATAAAAAAGTGATTAAAAAAATTATCAAACATGAATTTCCAGGCGAAGACTGTAAGCTAGACCCTAAAAAGGCGCAAGTGCTTATATGTAAAACGGTAAAACAATTTATATTAGAAAACTTTAATGATAAGATTTTTATTGTTAGAGGAGAGGCAAATATTAATATAGTCGACTATAGATTTGCAAATGATAAAACTGTTCGCCATTTCAACCAAATAATTTTGAATAATAGTCATTCTTTGGTGTTGAGAGTAAAGAAACAACTAAGCAAAATGATATAAGAGATGTTTGAATGAAAATTAGTTAAGAGGGTATGCATGATGTGAATAAAGAGTCTTGGAATGTGCGAATGATGTACCTCGAAATTGTACTGCGACCACATATTGAATGAAAGACTAGCAAATGGTTGGTAACGGGATGATGTACTTTCATTTGCGATGCATGGCAAAAATAAGCACAGTTAAACATATGAAAAAATAGTATAAATTTATAGTCGAACTCACGGATGGATTTCCTCACCATCCCGGCTACCACACCCGACACACCAAGGCTATCCATATAGCAAATGACTCTATAATGAAAGGTGAAGCGTCGCCTCCACCATTCATTTCCACGTCACGTGGGAAATTACAGAAATACCCCTCTTGGCCAACATTTACTGGTCAAGAGGGGTATTTGTTTGTCTTACCGAGGATATCCATAAACAGGGATATTTTGCGGAAAAAACCTATTTTACCGACGATATCGAGGCTGTGTCTCCTTAACAAAGCTTACGGCAAGGATAGCAACGGAGTGCGAATCAAAAGCAGAAGGAAATGTTCCTTCTGCTTTTTGGATTTTCAAGGGCAAAAATGTCGGTAAAGTAGTACTTAAAGTTAAATAAAAAAAGTGGCTGATTTTTGATGTGACCCCAAAAAGTTAGACTTTTTATTACTGCTTATAGTATTTTTTATAATGCTTGTAAAAGCAGGAATAGTTACCGAAACCGCTGTTTGCCGAGGCGTTTGCCATAGTTTCTCCCTGCAAAATAAGCTTATGAGCAACGGATAACCGCTTTTTCGTAATGTATTTATATACCGAAATTTTAAGTTCCCTGCTGAATTTGTGGGCAAGAGTGGAAGGAGATACATAAAGGGTTTTGGCAATGCTTTCCACCGACAAATTTTCGGCATAATTTTCATCTATGATGGCTAAAGCACGGCTCACCATAGGGGATATATTTAAGTTAGAACTAAATTCTGCTGAAGGATGAAGCTTTAAGTGCACCAGAAGCTGAACCAAAGCGGAGTTAATGTGAAGCTCTTTTTCATCATCGGTAAGGTCGCTTTTAATGCTTTCGGCAAGGGAATTAAAGATGCCTACAATTTTTTCATCAGGCTCGGATATAACTTTTATGGTATCCATAACTTCTTTTGTAAGGCGGGAAAGCTCCTCGCTTTCACGAAATCCCAAAATGCACCTTACATAAGTTTTTGGGTGGCTTACGCAAAACTGATGGAAATTTTCTTTGGGAATTAATATTATACTGCCCGGAGCAAGGTCCTGCTGAATGTTTTTTGAAATGAGGTAGGATTCACCCTCAATAAAAAAGACAAATTCATTATAGTCGTGAAACTCCTGTTCCTTTACAGCAGGGTCGCCTTTTGCATATTTAAGGTGAAACTTATCGTTTTCAAGATAGTATTCAAATAAATTTTCCAACATTACCGCCTCCCTTCAATAAAGAATAGCATAACTTTGCAGGAATTGCAATATATTATGCACATTTTGCTATTTAATTTGTATTATTAGCTGATATAATAGTAGTTGAGGAGGTTAAAATGAATTTATTAAAGAAAAAAATTGAAAACAAAGAAAAAATATTGGGAACCTTGGTAAGCCTGACGGACCCTTGCTTATGTGAAATTATGGGAAACATCGGGTACGATTGTGTATGGATTGACACGGAGCATACATATATGAGCTATAAAGATGTTTTGTGCCATCTTAACGGAGCAAGATCGGCAAATATTCCGGCGGTAGTTCGTCTACCTCAGGATGACCTTACGGAAACAAAAAGAATTTTGGAAATGGGCCCCGATGGTATAATTTTCCCAATGGTAAAATCTTTTGATGAAATTAAAAGGCTTATTGAAACCACTTTGTACCCTCCTTTTGGGACAAGAGGGTTCGGACCACTTAGGGCAATAGGCTACGGAAAAACCGATGCGGCAGAATATGTAAAAGAAAAAAGCTTTGATATGGTAAGACTAATTCAGATTGAGCATATCGATATGATTGACAGTTTAGAAGAAATAGTAAAAATTCCTTATATTGACGGATTTATTTTCGGTCCCAACGATTTGTCCGGTTCGCTTAATGACTTCTTAAATGTTTACGGGGACAAGACTATGTCTGAAATTAAACGAGCCGTAAATATTTTAAGAAAACACGGAAAAGTAACAGGACTTGCAGGCGGAATGAGCGAAAATGATATAAAAACCTGGTCGGATTTAGATTTTGATATGCTTTTTTGCGGTGCGGATTGGTGCTTTATTTATAATCAAGGTAAAAACACTTTGGAAACCATGAAAAAATATAAAAAGGAGAAATAAAAATGAGTATTGAAATTAAAAGAAAAAACTATACGGTAAAGCTTGATGACCCTGTGATGTACGTTGATAACGAAAGCAGACATAGAAGCGGACATATGAGCCACGCTTTGGCTCAGTGGGCGCCCAATAAATTTATAGATTTTAATTCCAATGTATCGGCAGAAAAATGGGGCGGTCACACAGCATTCGGATGGATTGAATACAGAATATCCGAAGACGGCGGTGAAACCTATTCCGATGTTTATGAGCTTCCTTATTCCAAAGAGGCTTTTTACGATGGCGTATATGCAATAGGCGTTGAAAAGGCTGTTGCCTGCGACGACGGAAGAATTGTTGCATTTTGCTTAAGAAACGATTCGGGTAAAGGTTGCACCCCCTGGGATACACCTATGGTAGTTACAAGCTTGGATTCAGGAAAAACCTGGACAAAGGAAAAAGAACTTTGCCCTTATAAAGGCAGAGTTTATGATGCCTGCTATTATGAGGGCGAAATATATGTGCTTGAATTCTGTAACGATGCAACGGTTAATTACGTCGGTGTATCGGAGGAGCATTTATACCGCATATTCAAGAGCAAGGATAACGGCGAAACCTTCGAAGAATTTTGCGTAGTGCCTGTTCCGACAGAGGGAAGATGCTATGGCTCAATGCTTTTTGACGACGATGGAAAGCTTCACGTATATGCATATAATGTAAACGATGAACGTCATATGGACCATATAGTGTCCACCGATAAGGGCGTAACATGGGGCGAGGCTGAAACCTGCTATCTTGATAAGGGTATTCGCAATCCTCAGACAAATCAGATGGACGGAATATATATTCTTCACGGAAGAAAAGGTGATAACCTTGCTGATGTTGAAAGAGGCTTTGTTTTATATACCTCCGAAGACGGCTATAATTGGGACGAAGGTACTCATATAGGCCACGTTGGAGGCGGATGCTATTATTCAAACAACTTGGTATTAAAAGATAAAAACGGAAATAACCGTCTGCTTATACAGTATTCAGAGTGTTATAAAGGTAACCGTGTAAATGTTAAACATACGTGGCTTACAATAGAAAAGTAAAAAAGTTAAATAAAAAACTACTCGAGCTTTTAAAAAGCTTGAGCAGTTTTTTATTTCAATTCATATTCTGCGTTTTTAAAGATGTTGCAAGTAGAACTCATAACATTCTAGCGATATAATAAGTAATCACAAATATATAAGAAGAAAAGAGGAGATAAAAATGAGTAAAGCGGATATTCTGTTTTTGAACAATAAGGCAATGGACGAGCTTGGCACTTCTGATATGAAAGCTGTTATTAACGATGTTGAGCAAGTGTATACTTTAACACAGCAAGGCGACGTAATTGCTCCGGGAAAATGTGTCATGCGTTGGGGTGAGACAGTTGAAGATGAAAACATACTTGGACGTATTAATGCTATGCCCGGATACATTGGCGGAGAATATGCTATGGCGGGTATTAAGTGGATTGGCAGTGGGCCTATGAACTATAAAAAAGGTCTGCCACGTGCAAGTGTGACAGTTATACTTAATGACCCTGATACAAAATTGCCATTGTGTGTAGCTGACGGAACAAAGGTTAGTACAATGAGAACGGGTGCATCGGGAGGTGTTGCGATTAAACATCTTGCAAAAAAAGATGCATCAGTTATGACAATTTGCGGAGCTGGAGCACAAGCACCAACTCAATTTGAGGCAGCGATGATTGTAAGACCTACGATAAAGACATTGTACATATATGATATAAAACCTGAAAATGCTCAGCGTTTTGCAGATGAGGTTACTGCAAAATATCCCGAAGTTGAAGCTATTACTACAGTTGATGTTGAAGCGGCTGTAAGAGAAAGTGATATTATCGACTGTGTAACACTTGCAAGCGAACCTTTCATCAAAGGTGAATGGCTAAAAAAAGGTGCGCTTGTTATGAATATGGCAGATTATGAAGTTGATAATAATTGCATAAAGAGATCGGATAAGGTAGTAGTTGACTATTGGGAAAATGTTAAGCACCGTATGATAAGTACCGTTGCACTTATGTGGAAAGACGGACAATTTAAAGACAGTGACCTTTACGCAGAAATTGGAGAAATTGTAAACGGAAGCAAACCCGGAAGAGAAAATGACGATGAAATTATCTATTTTAATGCGGTTGGTGCTGGAATTATGGATATTGCTGTTACAGCAAGATGTTACAAGAATGCAGTAAAAGAAGGAAAAGGAATAAAGCTTCCTTTCTGGGAATAAAAAATTGTGGATAGGGAAACAAACTATGATTATCAAAAATGGTATTATTAATGATGCTATAAATAAGGAACTCTATATTGCAGATATCCTGATCGCTGATGGAAAAATTAAAGATATAGGTAAAAACATTGTTGCGACAGATAAAGAAACTGAAATTGATGCTTCGGGAAAGATGGTTTGCCCTGGTTTTGTAGATGCTCATTGCCATATCGGTATTTATGATCGTGCAGGGCAGGGTAGAAATACTTCAGATCACAACGAACCCAATGATCCTGTTTCTCCTCAATTACGTGCCATTGATGCAATCGATCCATTTGATAGTAATTTTGAAAGTGCCAGGAAAGCAGGGGTTACAACAGTTTGTACCGGCCCCGGTAGTATGAATGCTATTGGTGGAACTTTTATTGCCATGAAAACTGTGGGTGCTTGTGTAGATGATATGGCGATTAAAAAGGAAGTTGCAATGAAATGTGCTTTTGGCGAAAACATAAAATTTAACCACGCTAACAAGTCTATTTCTTCGAGAATGACGATAGCGTCTGTTATACGCGATATTTTGTCGAAGGCTAAGCGTTATATGTTGGCTATTGATGCGGCGAATGGCGATGTGACGAAATATCCGGCATTTGATGCAAAACTTGATGCACTTCTTCCTGTGATGCGTGGCGAAATGCCGTTAAAGGCACATGTACACCAAGCAAATGATATTTTTACAGCTATTCGTATTGCAGAAGAATTTGGCGTTAAGCTTACTCTTGAACATGTCACCGAGGGACATCTTATAGTTGATAAATTAATTGAATCTGGTTATCCTATGGCGGTTGGCCCAACGATGACAAATGGTGCAAAATATGAACTTAGAAACAAGTCTTGGGAAACAGCTGTAGCGCTTTCTAAAGCGGGAGGTCATGTTTGCCTTATTACTGACAGCCCGGTTATACCCCAGGAAAACCTATCCCTCTGTGCAGGGTTTGCCGTAAAGGCAGGTATGGATCCGTTCGAGGCTTTAAGGGCAATTACGATATATGCGGCAGAGCATATTGGTGCTGAAGAAAGAGTTGGAACATTGGAAGTGGGAAAGGATGCAGACATTGTTATTTGCGACGGCAATCCGTTTGAGTTAGCTACAAAGATAGAGAAAGTTTTAATTGATGGCAAAATCGTTGTGGAAAACTAATCAGATTAGCTAATAAAAAGAAGTTGTTGAATATTCAAGAAAGCATCCCTTAATCCGTATAAGAATGGCGTGGAAGGAAAGTCCTTCTCCCATCAAGCATCAGTACGCAGGAAACGAACCTATGATGCATAGAGCAGTTACCTTTGCAAGAGTAAGGGATATTGCAGATAGCCTCCGAAGACGGTGTAACCATTGCAGGAAACTTCTCTGATGAGGACAAGACTTATATGGGCAAAACCGTATCTGCAGGAGATTTTATTGTAATTAAATGAGGAGGATACAAATGGATGGTAACGGGAAGCTGTACTTCCGTTCGAGAGTCATGGCAAAATAATTGCAATAAAACATATAAAAAAATCAAATATGATATAATTTTCTTGAAGAGAATTAACAACATCGATAACATTTCTTTCGGAAAAGCTGTCATTTGCGTCTTTTGACAATGTCATCCTACCTAGATGTGCAAGGATGTTTAGTGCTAAGAAATGGTAGATATATCCATATACTTTTTTAAACTTTTATGATAAAATTATTATGAGTAAATTACGATGGAGGAGATTATTATGGGATTTAGCAGAAAAGACTCAGACGAATACAAGGTGAATACCGTAGATCCGTTAAAAGAGCTTGATGTAAAAGATAATGTTTCATTTGTCAATAAAGACGGATGCGGAAAAAGAATCATGTTTGCAGGTAACTCCACTCTGCGTCACGGTGTCAGCGAACGTATCGGATGGCTGAGGGACTGCGGTATGGCGGCGTCCTCTGAAGACAAGGATTATGCTCATATCTTGATGAAAAGAGTTTCTGAAATTGATCCTAATGCTGTTTTTCACATTACGCAGTGTTCAACCTGGGAACGTAGATTTTGGGATGATGAGGTTTATAAAAACTTTGAAGCTGCAAAGGATTTTGCACCCGATATACTTATTTATCGTCTCGGAGAAAATGTCACTTTAGATAGTCTGAAAGACCATGACCTTAAGGATGGTATAAGACATTTAATAAAATATCTTACAGAAAAAAATCCTAATGCGGAAGTTATTTTTACTACAAATTTCTGGATTAGAGAAGCTGTGGATAATGCGATAATTGAGGTTGCTGCAGAATACGGCAAGGAGGCTCACGATTTGGGTTTAATAGGCGAAAATCCGGAAATGAAGGCACTCGGACTTTTTGAACATGCGGGCGTTGCCGCTCATCCTGGAGACAAAGGCATGGAAGCCATCGCCGATGTTATTTGGAACGAACTTAAAGAATTAATGATGAAGGGAGAATAATTATGAACATTCTATCAATAGGAAACAGTTTTTCGGAAGATGCACAAAGATATCTGCACGAAATTGCAGTGGCGGATGGATTTGACCTCGATACATATAACATAGTTTTCGGAGGATGCTCTCTTTCCATGCATTATGAGAATATGACAGGCAAGGCTAATCCATATTATTTTTATAAAAATTCAAAAAGCATAAAAAAAGAGGCAACTTTAGACGATGCTCTTCTTTGGTACAAGGCTTTGACGGGAAGGGATATTTCAAACATAGATTTTCATGAGTTTGACGAAGAAGTAACCGATGCGGAAATTGAAATTGCAAAAAAATGTGTAAATGAAACATTAAAGTTATACATTTAGGGGGGAATAAAGTATGAAGAAAATTTTATGTCTGGCACTTGCGTTTATTATAGTTTTATCTGTCGTAAGCACATTTGCCGAAGAAAAGGTCTTAAAAACATCGGAAATCACACTTAAAAGCAGTGATGGTTTCACAGCAGGACCTTCCAGAATCAACGACCTTAAAAGAGGAGATTGGTTTGGGTTTAAGGGCGTTGACTTGACAGGTATGAACTCCATTTCCATCGTTGTTAAAAACGGCTTATATGCCAAAGGTTCAAGCAATGGTGATACCTGGCTTGTTATGATCGACTCTCCCGAAAACGGCGAGGTAATAGGTAATCTTACCTTTATGCCCACAGAAGAGTATGACATAGTTGTAAAAGCAGCGCTAAAACCCGCTTCGGGCACACACGACCTTTATTTTTACAGCTTATACGGCGACAGTCTTGCAAACAACTTAAACTGCTATGACATCACTCTTTCTTCTGAAGTATATGTAAACGACACAAAGAGTGCAAAGGTGAGCGATGATGCCGTAAAAGACCTTTATGCAGATACATGGGTTGGTGTAGACAACTTCGGAAGAGCAGTGGCAACTTACGAAGAAGTTGGCGACGTAAAGGAAGGGCTTCGCGAAGTTGGTATGCTTTACTGGAACTGGAGAGTGGAGCAGGGAGTGAGCCCTGCATTTGTTATCCCCGAAGTAATAGCAAAGTATCCCGAAGCAAAAGAGGACTATTTCCACGAAGCATGGGATATAAACGGTAAATATTTCTGGGGCGAACCTGTTTTCGGTTTCTATAAGTCCTATGACTACTGGACATATCGTAAGCACGCCGAAATGTTTGCAATAGCAGGGGTTGACGCAATTTTCCTTGACTATTCAAACGGCGGTAATACATATCAGGGTACACTGCATATTTTGGCCCGGGCACTTCGTGATGCAAAGGCATCAGGCGTTAATGCTCCCGATCTTTCGGTTATGTTAAACCTCGGTGTTAACACCAACAATGCGGCAAGAGCGGTGGGTGCACTTTACTACACCTGCTTTGTTGAAAATGATTATACCGACATCTGGTATTATAAGGACGGAAAGCCCCTTCTTTACGGCTGGGCAGACTATAAAAACTATGAATCCGCCCTTGTTTCCGATGCGGAAAAAGCACTCTTTAAGGATATAGATTCTTTCTTCAATGTTAAGTACAACGGCTCGAGAAACGGCGAAGCAAAGCCTGACGAATGGTCGTGGCTTGAATGTTTCCCCCAGACTCTCCGTGACGTAAACGAGGAAACAGGCAGAGTTGGATATGTGGTTGTAGGTGTTGGTATCAATCAGTCCACCGTTTACGGTAAGACAGAAACCGGTGTATTTTCTGACCAATATTGCAAGGGAAGAGCATATTCCGAAGCCTTTGGCGAGGACTACACCGAAAAGGGCATGAGAGAAGCATATTTCTTCCGTGAGCAAGCGGCATTTGCTTTGGATGCTGACCCCGAATTTATGATGATTGATGGTTGGAACGAGTGGAATACAATTCATTTTGAAGCTTACGGCAGACACAGAAACGCCTTTGTTGACCTTTTCGACTATGAAAACAGCCGTGACTTTGAGCCTAACCGTGGCCCCTTAAAGGATGATAACTACAATATGTTAATCGACCTGGTAAGAAAGTATAAGGGTGCAAGAAAAGCTCCCGTTGCAACAGGTGCAAAGACCATCGACCTTGCAGGCGATGCTTCACAATGGGATAGCGTTGGACCGGAGTTTATAAATGTATATCAGAACTATGAAAGAGATGCATACGGCTATGAAAAGGCAGGCACAAACGGAGAAAAGTGGCACTATACCACAACCGTTGTAAACTCCATAAAGGGTGCAAAGGCTACCTTTGACAATGACAACATCTACTTTATGGTAGAATGTGAAGAAGACATAAAGGATTGCAACAACTTCCTTACACTTTACTTAAACACCGACAGAAACTATGCAACAGGCTTCGAAGGCTATGACTACATCGTTGAAAAGGGTGCAGTTTCTCGCTTTGCCGACGGTGCATATGCAAAAACAAATGTTGCAACAGTAAACTACACCATAAAGGGAAATATGATGCAGCTTGCAATTCCGAGAAGCGTAATCGGCGAAACAGGCGTGGTTGATTTGGAACTTAAATGGTCCGACTCCGTTGATGTATCAACTGATTACCTCAACTTCTATTCCGACGGTTCTGTTGCTCCCTACGGTAAGCTTAACTATCTCTTTACAGAAATCGAGCAGACAGCATTAACCGCAGAAGAAAGAGCATCTCTTAAAGCAACTTCCACTTCCGTATTAAAGGCAGGTGCGGCAAAGATTATTGCTTGCGGTGCAAAGAGATATACATTGGAATCCGATATAAGAGTTACACCCGTTGAAATAAACGGAACGCTCTACATCCCTGAGGATGCATACAACGAAGTTATGGAATACGGTCATTCCAAGACAGAGTATGACAGCATAAATAACAGATATTACACCTATCATTATGACTTGTGTGCAGACAAGAAAGAAATTATAAATAATACTTTCACTTGCACGATTTTAGGCTCAAAGGAAGTGAGAGTAAACGGAGTTATGAAGTCACTTACAAACCCCGTAATTTACGAAAACGGAAGATTCTTAATCCCCTTAACCTTAATTTCCGATTGCTATGGTTGGGAAGTTAAGAGCCTGGGTAACGGAATATACACAGTAAGTAAGGAAGGAGCACCTGCTTCTACAGTTGAAGCTGTGCTTTCCCACTTAAACTAAAGGAGGTATGAATGATGAAAAAAATATTTGCAATAATTTTATCCCTTCTTATGGTTTTGCCTATGTGTATGTCGGTAAGTGCGGCAGGAGAAGTTATCCCTGTTGAAGATACATGGGAAATTTTAGCATCAAGCCAGATGGGAACAAGCATTAAAAACGCTTTTGACGGAAAACTGCAAAACTATTGGCATAGCAAATACACAGTGGAAGATGGTGTTATTACAAATAAGGATACCGCTCCTTTTGTAATAACAGTTAACTTTGGCAAGGATATGGAAGTGTCCGGCTGGCGTTATACTCCCCGCAGTGATAAGACTACGGGAACGGTACTTACCTATAATATCTATGCATCAAAAGACGGAGAAAGTTTTGTTAAAATCTTTGCAGGTTCATTTGACTATGCTTCAAAGAAAATAGCTGACTTCACACCCACCGAAGCTTCCTGGGGTGCATACACTATGAAGGCAATAAAAATCGAAGTAACAAGCAGTATTGGCGGTTACGGAACAGCGGCAGAAATTGAGTTTCTTAATGGAACAAACGGTGAAGCTATAAAAAATGGCGAAGCATATAAAGAGGGAAATGGAGAAGCTGACAAAATAACATACATTCCCTTTGAAGAAAGCTGGAAGATAGACCAGACAAGTGCTTTTGGAAACCTTACAGCGGCAAAAGCCTTTGACGGAAAAACAAATACCTATTGGCACTCCTTCTACAAGGCGGTTGACGGAAAGGTTTCGGAAAAAGATACCGTTCCCTATACAATTAGAGTGGAATTCCCTGAAGTCAAGGACGTTTCGGGGTGGAAATATACACCAAGAACCGACAATGCTAACGGAACCATAAAAGCGTACAGCATAAAAGGTTCTGTTGACGGAACTACCTTTGAGAATTTTTATTCAGGTACTTTCAACTATACCAATAAAATAGCAGAGAACGCCCCTGAGATAGTTATCTGGGAGACGAAAAAGGCAAAGATAATAGAAATTGAAATTACCGAAACCATCGGTGGATACGGAACAGCTGCGGAAATCCAGTTTATAGAAAAGGCGGACATTCCGATAAGTGCCGAATCTACAGAAAAAACCGAAACTAAAGAAGAAGCAGTATCAGAGGGAACTGCTAAAAACGGAGTTCCCTATCTTTCCCGAAAGACTTGGAACATAAAGGTTAACTCTGCCAAGATTGGCATCGCCCGTGCAATTGACGGGGATTTAAAAACTTATTGGCACTCTGATTATGAAGCGAAGGACGGGGCTATTTTAAGCCACGACAATCCTCCTTACTATGTGGATATCGACTTTGGAACAGAGCAGACTATCTCAGGTATAAACCTTGTGCCAAGACAGGATTCTACAAACGGAAACTTTATTATAGTAAATGTTTATGCGGCAGAAAAAGCTGACAGCGAATGGGTGCTCATAAGGGAAAAGGTGACTTTTGAGAACTCCACAGGTGACAAAGAATTATTCTTCCTTTCCAACATAAAAGCAACAAAGTTAAGAATTGAGGCTGTGGCAACGCAGAAGGGTTACGGTACATTGGCAGAGGTTTATGTTTTATCTGAAAATCCTGAGCTTGAAACCGTTTCCTATGATAAATTTAAGGAAATAGAAGAAACCGGTGCAGTTTACCCCATCGATGCAAAGAACTTTGCTGCCTCATATGACGGTAAGTGCTGGCTTAGCTACACTCCCGATAAAATCTTTGACGGCTCAACAAAGTCCTTCTGGCAGACAGAAGAGCTTAAACCCGGCGAAGAAGTAATCTTGTTTGTTGACTTAGGAAGGGTTACAAAGGTAAAGGAAGTCGTTTATACTCCCCGACAGACAGACGATTTCCACGGATGCTGGCTTTCTGTTGATATCTACGCAAGTGCAGATGAAGAAAACTGGGTAACTCTTTTCGAGGATTTCAAAATTGAAAAGGGAAAATCTTCGATAAAATTCACTCTGCCCGAGGAAATTGATGCAAGATATTTCGAGTTTTATGTAACAGACTATTTTGCAAAGAGAGTAAGTGCTTCTGAACTTTCCTTCTATCAGCTTGGCGGTCACGACAATTCTGAAGAAAAGTATGTGCTTAAAATCGGCTCAAACGAAATTAAATATAATAACGAAAGCGGAGAAGGAACAAAGACAATCGACGTTGCTCCTTACATCGCAGACGGAACAACATTTATTCCCCTCCGTGGATTGCTTGAACTTATGGGTGCGGAAATTTCTTGGAACGGTGATAATCAGACAATAGGAATTACATCAGGGGGCGGTGCAGACATCACACTTCAGGTTGACTATAAGCTTGTGTTTGTTGAAGATCCCGCCTACGGACGTGTTCGCTACACATTGAGAATAGCTCCTGTAATAAAGGATTCCAGAACCTTTATCCCCGTAAGATTTGTATCCGAACAGCTTGGCTATAATGTGGCGTGGAACGGAGAATCGCAGGAAATTACAATTACTAAATAATAAAAGCGTCAATTTAAGAAAGGAAGATTAAAATGAAAAAATATCCTCCTATTTCCAAGGATTTTCCCCATTTCCTCCACGGCGGTGACTATAATCCCGAACAGTGGATTGAAACTCCCGAAATATGGGACGAAGATATGGCATTGATGAAGGAAGCTCACTTAAACGAATTTACCGTAGGCGTTTTCTCCTGGGCAGAAATTGAAAAGGAAGAAGGCGTTTTCGATTTTACCTGGCTTGATACAATCATTGATAAAATCCATAAGGCTGGCGGCAAGGTTGTTCTTGCAACCCCCAGTGCCGCTCGCCCCAAGTGGCTTTCCGACAAATATCCTGAGGTTTTAAGAGTTAACGAAACCCTTGCCCGAAATAAATTTTCCTCCCGCCACAATCATTGCTTCTCCTCTCCCGTTTTCCGTGAGAAGGTAAGAATAATTGACGAAAAGCTCGCGATGCGTTACGGAAAGCACCCTGCCGTTGTTGCGTGGCACATTTCCAACGAGCTTTACGGAAGATGCTACTGCGACAAGTGTGCAGAAAAGTTCAGGGACTTTTTAAGGGTTAAGTTTGATAACGACATCGATAAGTTAAATCACGAATACTGGACAAGATTCTGGAGCCACCGCTTCGGAAGCTTTGATGAAATCGAGCCTCCCCGCAACGCTAGTTTGTCAGGCTCCGCCGCAACAGGCCCTGCGGGCGATAGCTGCGTTATGGGACTTAATCTTGCCTGGAAGGAATTTTGCTCCGAGCAGATTATAGACATTGCGGCTCACGAAAAGACGGCAATCAGGAAATATTCCGACCTTCCCGTTACCACAAACTGTATGCCTATGCATATCGGCTTTGACCACTTTAAGATGGGGAAGGTGCTTGATGTTCACTCCGTTGACCTTTATCCCAGATGGAGCAGCGATTTCACAGGCTTTGCCAAATACTGCGCATATCACTGCACTTTCTGCCGTGGCGTAAAGGAAGGTCAGCCCTTTATGATTATGGAATCTGCACCCGGTATAAATTTAGGTCACGTTACCTATCACAAGGTAAAAACCGCTGATGAGCAGATTGCTGAAGCCGTTAACTTTATTGCCCACGGTGCTGATACCATTCAGTATTTCCAGTGGCGTAAGGGCAGAGGTGCCTGCGAAAAGAACCACGGTGCGGTGGTTGACCACTACGGAAAGAGCGATAGCAGAGTATTTAAAATGGTAAAAACCACAGGCGAAATGCTTGAAAAGCTTGATGGTGTAATCGGCACAGGGGTTGATTCCAAGGTAGGTATAGTTTATGACTACAGAACTCAATGGGCACTCGATCAGGGACTTGCTTACTATGCTCCTCAGGACACCAACGGATATTTCGCACTTACAAGAAACCTCTTTAACTCCGTATGGGACAAAAATATCCCCGTTGATATAATTTCCTATGATATGGACTTTTCAAAGTACAAGGTAATTTTACTTCCCCTTCCCTATATTATGACAGAAGAAATTGCAGATAAATTAAAGAAGTTTGTAGCAGACGGCGGAACGCTTATTTCCACCTGCCTTGCGGCAAATGCTAATGAAAACGACTTAAACTACATAGGCGGAATGCCCGGTGCAGGCCTTCGTGAGCTTTTCGGTCTCCGTGTTGACGAGGTTGACTATTACGGTGCAGGTGCACCGATGCCCAACGCCGTTATTTCAGGCGATAAGGAATATCCCGTTCGTCTTCATGCAGAATTAATTATTCCCGATGATGCCGAAACTTTAATGACATTTAAGTCAGACATTTTAGAAGGCTCTCCTGCCGTACTCCGTAAAAACTACGGCAAAGGCGCAGCTTACTACATCGGTTTTAATCCCGGCCTCGATTTCTTGTCAGATTTCATCCCCGAAACACTTAAAACCTGCGATGTATTACCCCTTTCTGAAATTACTGGTGACGATTTTATCCGAGTTACAAAGAGAGAAGGCGACGGCGAAGAATATTTCTTCGTTATGAATATCTCCGGTACAGAGGAACAGAAGGTTTCCTTAAAGGAAGAATTTACAAATATACTTACCGGCGAAAAGGTATCTGGCGATATTACACTTAAAGGCAAAGGATTTACGATTTTAAGTAAATAAACGAGGGAGAAATATGCTTTTATATTACATAAGACACGGAGATCCTATATACGATCCCGACTCTTTGACCCCATTAGGCGAGCGTCAGTCAGAAGCCCTTAGGAGACAGACGGCTGGCGCATTCGGGAATTGACGAAATTTATGCATCAAGTTCCGGAAGAGCAATACTTACCGCAAAGCCGTTGTCTGAAATTTCAAAGCTGGAGATAAAGGAGCTTGACTGGGCAAACGAAAAATACGCAGGTCAGGAATTCGGGATAAGGAAAAAGTGGTGCTACTGGGATAAAGAGACAAGAGAAGTTTTTATGTCGGAAGAGGTAAGACTCCTCGGTCGTGAATGGTACAAGCATCCTTTCTTTGCAACTCATTTTGATATATGTACAACCGGTGTTACGGTAATAGATTTCGGCTTAAGCTCCAAAGAGCCTTTAATTCCTGTCGTAAAGACTCATTCTGATATGTCACATATTTATGGAGACGGATTACCTACAAGATATAACAACATGGGAATTATCTGATTGGTATGGTGGCTTTTTCCGAGAAAGTGATAAAATCAGTTAAAATGAGATCTTTGTATGACTAAAAAAGAGAAAAAATATAAATTTAACAATTTCAATATCAAACTTTTTTACATAAATATATGGATTTTTTCTATTAATTGATGAGAAAAATATGCTATACTTAAGAAAAAAGGAGGACGATAATATGTCTAAAATTAAAGTTGGTATTTTTGGTGCAGGCAGAGGAATGGACATTGCAAGAAACTTCCTTCTTCTCAATGCAGAGCTCGTGGCAATTTGTGATTTCCACGAGGAAAGACTTGAAAAGGCGGCGGAGGAGCTTGGTAATACTGTTGCCAAGTACACCGATTTCGATTCCTTTATCGAGCATGATATGGATGCGGTTATTCTTGCAAACTTTTTCCATGAACACACACCCTATGCAATCCGTTGCTTTGAAAAGGGTATCCACGTATTTTCAGAGTGCATAAGTAACGCCACTATGGCAGAAGGAATAGAGCTTCTTCGTGCTTTCAAAAAGAGCAAGTCCATTTATTTCTTGGCAGAAAACTATCCCCAGATGATATTTAACCGCGAAATAAAAAGAGTTTGTGATTCAGGAGTTCTCGGAAGACTTCTTTATGCCGAGGGTGAATACAATCATCCTGGCAATCCCAGAGAAATCGGACCCAAGAAAACATATAACTACTACCCCGGCCATTGGAGAAATTTTTTGCCCCGTACATATTATTTAACTCATTCATTGGGTCCCATTATGCACGCAACAGGTGCAACGCCTAAAAAGGTTTCTGCCCTTGCAGTTTATGAGCCTCTCTTAGATGAAGATATCCCCACCGCATCAAGAGGAGGAGACAGAGTTGCAATTATCACCACACAGAATGATGATGGTTCTGTGTTCCGTTTCACCGGCAATGCCGCATTCGGCGGACATCATAATGCATACAGAGTTTGCGGAACGGAAGGTCAGATTGAAAACATCCGCGGTCTCGGCGAAAAAATGGTGCTTCACTTAAACAAGTGGTCAAAGCCCGAAGACCGTGAAGAAATTTCGATGTATGATGCAAAGTGGAACGATGCCGATGAAGAGCTTATCAAAAAGAGCGGTCACGGCGGAGCCGACTTTGTCACTGCAAGAATGTTCTTGGAGTGCATTGAAAAGGGAGAGCAGCCACCCCATCCCTTTGATATTGAATCTGCAATAACAATGTCTTCTGTTGCAATTCTTGCCCACAGAAGTATGCTTGAAGGCGGAGTTCCGAAGGATATCCCCGACTTCAATAATGAAGATGATGTTAAAAAATACGAAAACGATAATCTTTCTCCCTTCCCCGGAAAAGATGGGGAAGAACCTACTCTTCCCTGTTGCTCAAACCCCGATTTCAGACCATCGGATGCACAGATGAAGCTTTTCAAAAAGGAAGTTATGGGAATAGAAGAATAAAAGAAAAGTCTCTGTCTTAATTGCGGTTCAATCAAGATTATCAAGAATGGTACAAAAAATGGCAGATAGAGATACAAATGCAAAGATTGAGCAAACAGCCCCATCACATTAAAGTCCTTAGATGAAAATATGGTTTATAAAAACATTGTAATTAACGGCTTTTATGTAAACGGAGTGAAATAGGAAAATCTTGATAACTTTAAGCTTACGATTGCTAACACAGAATATGAATTGAAATAAACAAAACGCCTTGAAAACCTGAGTTTTCAAGGCGTTTTCTATTCTTTTATTATTTCATCCCAAGAAGCCTCTTGGCATTATTGCAGAAAATATCTTCTATATCTTCTTTTGTAAGCTTCAGCTCTTCTGCAACTCTCTTCATTGCACGAATCTGCTCATACATCATAATGGTTACATTTTCTTCATCGGTCTCACGCATATGGGGCTCGCCCTCTACATTGCCGTAAAGACCACGGGGAACTACATTGTAGTACACACCGTTTTCTGTAATTCTGTACATACGCATTATTGCAACGGGAAGGTCAGAGCCATATATAAGACGCTTGGGTCCTACCGCCTTGATGCACTCACGAATTGCATCGTCGCACACATTTGCCGTAAAATCAAAGTACATATTTTTTGTTTTACCAAGTATTTCAAAGGCATTTCCGATATCCTCTTTGGAATAAGCTCTTCCGATGTGAGCCACAACCAGCTTTACATTGGGATATTTTTCTTCAATTTCCATAAGCTGACCGATATTTACAGGGTCCTTAAGACGACCGTCACGGCCGATATGAAGCATAATAATCCATCCGTTTTTATCCGCAACCTTAAGCTGTTCTTCGGGTAAAAAGTCAAATATACGAACTTCCTTTGAAGGAATATATGAGGGGCAGTATGAAAGATAGGGCTTAAGTCCTAAAAAGCCACCCTCGTTTACTCTTTTTTCAAGCTCGTTTATATCCATATCATAGGAGCATCTGTATAAAGTGGGATATCCCCACTTTTTTCCTTCTTCCATTACATAAGTGTTTGTTTCATCAAAATCGCGGACGCAGCTTCCGAAAACAAGAGGTGTAACCTTGTTTTCAGGAAAATACTGACTAAAGCACTCCATCATCTGCTCTGTGGTCATTTCATCCGAAATCAGGCGTGTCCACTTTGAGCCGCCGTTAGAATGGCCTGTACGTTTAAATGTATTTTTGTAAGAATGTATATGAAAATCTATAAATTCCTTGGGTAAAAAGTCCTTTATTTCGTTTTCATACACCCATCTGTCATAATCTGTGACCTGCATATTAAACATATTTAATACCTTCTTTCATTACATATACGATTTGCATCCGCTTTGTCTTTATATAATCATTATATATTTGCAAACACTTATGCCATTATCATTATAGCATCGCTTAATATACAACACAATGGGATTTTTCTGTTTTTTTATTGAAAAAAGTTAGTTTTTATTAAATCACCTCCCAAAGAAAATCCTGCAAAAAGCATTCGTTAAATAAGCAACCCTTCCTTTGCTTACTACCTTGATAATTATAGGATCACTCTATGTAAAAGTCACCTTAAGGCGGCTTTTTGCTTTAGCGAAATTTTTTAGGAAAAGTAAGCCTTAATCGAACAAATAAATAATCAGAAGAAAACAAGTGTTTCGGAAACGAAACACTTGTTTTCTTTATATATAAAAAAGCCTATAAAAGCATCATCAGTTCACATCATGGTACAAAATTACCTCTTTTTTCTCAAAAAGTGCGTATTTGCGTATAAAGCCTTGTAGCACAAGGGATTTGGTGCGTAAAAAGTGCGTAATCACTGCGTATTTTTTGCGTAAAAAATAAAAACGGCACAAAAAGGACTTTAAAAAACTAACAAATAATTAGAAGGT
>JAZQAZ010000002.1:0-102153 GCA_045545475.1 Clostridia bacterium
ATGCACCACAAAATTCTCGATTTTGAGTGCAGGACTATGAGAAAAAACTGTGCCCATCGAGGGCAAGTTTTTTGCTCGGAAATTTTCACGGCATATTAAGATGCCTAAGAAAATTTCCTTCGCATAGGAAAAAAGCCGAAGGAATCCTTGACGGATATGTGAAAAGAGCCTTTTGCTCTTGAACAAAAAACTCCAACTCAATGTTGGAGTTTTTTAATTATTGCAAGGCTTTTTGACACAGTAATGTGCCAAAATCGTGGATTTTGGGCGATTTATCCCTAAGAAGTACCGCCGTTCGTGCATCGGTTTTTACGTTTCCTTCAGACATTTTGACACAGCTGAGACAGTTTTTTTTATGTCACGGGGAGTTGTATATATTCCGGGAGAAAAACGAACGGTTCCGGTATCAAATGTGCCTAATGTTTTGTGTGCAAGTGGTGCACAGTGAAGTCCTGCCCTGACGCAAATGCCATGATTTTTAAATAGTTTATCTGAAAGTGAAAAACAATCCATAGGCGTTACAACAGATAAAACGGCGGAACAGTTTTCTGAAAATGGAGATCCTTTAAGTTCTACGCCTCTTATTGCGGATAAGTCTTCGGCAAGTATGCGTGTAAGATAACGCTCGTATTTGCCGATTTCTTCGGCACCGACTTTCAATATGTGGTTTGTTCCGGCCAGTAAGCCTGCGATTGCGGGAACGCAAAGTGTTCCGCTTTCTAATCGATCGGGGAAAATATCCGGCTGAAGCAGCGATTCTGACATGCTTCCTGTACCTCCCTCGGTAAGAGGAGATATATCAATTCCTTTTCGTATATAAAGGCCACCGCTTCCCTGAGGTCCTAATAGGCCTTTATGTCCCGGGAATGCCAGAATATCTATGTTGTGTCGCCGGACATCGATGGAAGAACAGCCTGCACTTTGTGAGGCGTCCACCATAAAAAGTACCCCTTTTCTTTTAGCTTCGATTCCTATTGATACAAGATCGTTTTTGCTTCCGCACACATTGGAGGAATGTATGAGACATAGAAGACGGGTATCGGGAGTAAGGGATTTTGCCACCGCTTCGGGACTTATATATCCGCAGGAATCTGCTTTTATATATGAGGTCTCGATACCTTGCTTTTCAAGAGTTTTTAGAGGGCGGAGAACAGAATTGTGTTCCATGGATGTGGTTAAAACCTTATCTCCGCTTTTTAATACGCCCTTAAGGGCGGTGTTTATTGCAGTGGTAGCATTGTTTGTGAAAACAATATTTTCGGGCTCGGGGATATTAAATAATCGTGCCAGCGCTTCTCTCGCAGAATACACAACCGATGAGGCTTTGCGGGATAAAATATATCCTCCCCGGCCGGGACTTGCACAGGTATTTAATGCGTTGATTACCGCTTTTTTTACACATTCGGGTTTTTGAAAAGTTGTGGCGGCATTATCCAGATAAATCATTTATATTACTCCTTGACAGCAAAGGCTTTGAATCAGGATTCCTCCTGATAAATTTTTTTGACAGATATATGAAGGCTCGAGGCAAGAGAAGAAACTTCGGACAGATAATTTTTATTTAATCTAAGAGAGTAGGAGCATCCGCCTTCCGACAGACGTTTTGGTGTTTGGATTATTTCCGAAGCAATATTTCTTGCGGCAAGTTGCTTTTTCAGCCGCTGGGCACTAGTAACAGAAGAAAGTATGACCAGCATGGAATCACTCCTTTCGGTATCGGAACGTTTTTCCGATATGGTGTTATCTTCGGCCAATAATTATAGTATGCAAATTAATTGATTAAGGACACAAAAAATAAAAAAATATAAAAAAAGCAAAAAAAATGAAGATTTTCCTTGCAAAATTGATTAAAAAAGGTTATTATATAGTAGGATAGTATTTTTGTATTTAAATTCAGGAAGAACGTAATATTGGAAACGTTTTACGTTTGATATACGGATTTTGAGAAAGGGATGATTTTTATGTCAAATAAATTTTTTCAGGGCGTTGTATATCAGCTGAAAGAGGCTTTTGGAAGACCTGTAGGCGTGATATTTGATAACGAGACAATACGCTCATTCAGCGATATGAGTGCTATAGAAGAAATTCTTGACGAAGTACAGCAACAGTGCAGCGAACCCGGCAGAGTCTATGTTGCATCGGGATATACATTTATAGGCGGAGGCGTAAGAGGGAAGACAGATTTTATTGCCTTTGTTGAGGGAGAAGACGAAGATGCAAAAAAGGATGTAAGTATTTTATCCGTATCCATACTCAGCATAAAACAGTTCTATGATGAGAAGTTTGATAAAATAAACTTTATTAAAAATGTACTTCTTGATAATATTATGATTGGGGACCTCCATGCAAAAACCAAGGAATTGCATATTCCTACGGATGTAACACGTGTTGTTATGACCGTGCGTGTTGATGCAGGACATGATCAGGCGGCAATTGATATGCTGGCAAATGTTTTTCCCGACAAGGAAAAGGATTTTATAATCAGCATAGATTCCGGAGATGTGGCAATTGTAAAGGAATTGAAGCCTAATTTTTCCGATAAAGACGTGCAGAAGATTGCAAAGTCTCTGCTTGATACAATAAATTCTGAACTTATGGTAAATGCATCCATAGGTATAGGAACAATTGTGAATGATATGAAGGATCTTGCAAAGAGCTACAGAGAGGCTCATGTGGCTCTTGAAGTAGGGAAGGTAATGGATACGGACAAGCCTATAGTAAGCTACAACAAGCTTGGAATCGGCCGTCTCATCTATCAGCTTCCCACAACACTTTGCAAGCTGTTTTTGGATGAAGTGTTTGTAAAAGGCTCCCTTGACACACTTGATCATGAAACCATTGTTACAATACAGAAGTTCTTTGAGAAAAACCTTAATGTATCAGAAACTTCCCGTCAGCTTTACGTTCACAGAAACACTCTTGTATACAGACTTGACAAGGTACAGAAACTTACGGGATTGGATCTTAGAATGTTTGAAGATGCCATTGTTTTCAAGGTAGCTATGATGGTTAAGAAATACCTTGAATCCAATCCGAATAAGATTTGAGGAGCAATATGATAGAATTTGTTGATGTTAAACTTACTTATCCCAATGGGACTATAGCCCTTGATGGATTGTCATTTAAAATAGAGAGAGGGGAATTTGTTTACCTCACAGGTCGAAGCGGTGCAGGTAAATCCTCGATAATGAAGCTTCTTATGCGTGAGGAAAACCTTACAAGCGGGCAGATTTTTGTAGATGGAGTTGAAATATCCGGCCTTGCAAGAAGAGAAATTCCTTACCTCAGGAGAAGCCTTGGTATGGTATATCAGGATTTTAAGCTTCTTCCGAAGACCACCGTTTTTGATAATGTTGCATTTGCAATGCAGGTTGTTGGTGCAAGCGGAAAAGCTATAAGAAAGCGTGTGCCGGAGGTTCTTGACCAGGTAAGTCTTTCAAATAAAGCAAGGTGCGATATATCGGAGCTTTCAGGCGGTGAACAGCAGAGAGTGTCCATTGCCAGAGCTTTGGTTAACCGCCCTACGGTTATTCTTGCGGATGAGCCGACAGGTAACCTTGACAGAATAGTGGCCATGGAAATTATGGATACGCTTGAGTCCATAAACAAAAGCGGAACAACAATTTTAATGGCTACTCATGCGGCAGAAATTGTTAATGCAAGACCGAAGAGACTTCTGGTTGTTGATGACGGTAAACTTACCCGTGACGAAGAGGGAGGATTGTATAAACTTGATGAATAAATCCAGATATTATACGAAGACGGCACTTATGAGTATCGTAAATAACCGTCTTATGTCAGTATCCTCCATACTTACGATTGGTTGCTGTCTTTTCCTTTTCAGCGTATTTATGCTTTTTACAGTAAATGTCAATTACATAAGCGAGCAGATTAAGTCTCAGTGTGAAATTCAGGCATTTATTGATATAGAGATTGATGGAGAAGAGGCTTATGAAATTGCTGAACAGGTAAGGTTGGTTCCTAACGTCAAATCGACAGTTTATGAGACCAAGGCCGAAGCTTACGACAATTATTCAGATAGGCTCGGCGGAAATTCGGTTGCACTGGAAGGACTTAAAGGGGAGGACTTTTTAAGGAACAGCGTTAAAATAACTCTTGCAGATCTTACCCTTGCTCAGGTCACAGCTGATGAGGTTGCAAAGATAGAAGGCGTTGCCGAGGTAATAAACCATCAGGATGTTGTGGACGGAGTTGTCAAGGCTACTTCTTACATACAGTCGGCAAGCTTTATCATAATGCTTATTCTTATGGTGGTTTCGCTCTTTATTATATCCAACACCATAAAACTTTCGGTTGCTGCACGAGCAAATGAAATTCATATTATGAAGTTTGTGGGAGCAACTAACTGGTTTATACGTTGGCCTTTTATCATTGAAGGTGTATTAATCGGTATAATCGGAAGTTTATTGGCCCTCGGGGTAATTTATTTGGGATATATTCCTTTATATAATTCGGTAACAGATGCGGTTCCGCTGGTTAAGCTTTGCTCTCCCGCATCCACGGTTGGCCTGGTTATACCTCTTGTAATTGCGTTCGGTTGCATTATGGGAGCACTTGCAAGTACCGTATCTACAACAAGACACCTTAAGGTATGATGGAGGAGACGGTATGAAGAAAAGAAAAATATTCATGTCTGCTGCCGCCTTTATTATTGCACTGATTTTTGTTATAAGTTTTATAGCATCGGCTTTTCCTTCCAATGGAGCGACACTTAAAGAACAGCTTACTGCAGCACAGAATCAGAGAAAAGAATCTGAGCAGGAGCTTGCAAATGTTCAGTCGCAAAAGAAATCGGCCGAAGAGGACAAGGTTAAGATACAAAACGAAATAGACACGTTGTCGGGGCAGATTTCTGCTGTGGAAGCAGAAATTTCTTCAACCAATGAAAAGTTGGCTAAGAAGGAAAAGGAGCTTGAAGAAGCGGAAATCGCATGCGAAAATCAGTTCACCTCTTTTAAGACAAGGGCAAGAATTATGTATGAAAACGGCCCTTCAACTTATATTGAAATTCTTTTCAGTTCCGGCAGTTTTTCGGAGTTCTTTTCAAATCTGCAGATTATAAAAAGTCTTCTTGAATATGACAATAAGATTCTTGCTGAGCGAAAGGCCGCAAGAGAAAAGATTGCTTTACAAAAGGCAGAGGTGGAAAATCTGAAGGCCGAACAGGAGACAAGGCGTAACACACTTAATGAGATGAAGTCAACTCTTAATACGAAAAAGCAGACGAAGACTGAAATTATTACACAGCTTGCAAGCCAGGAGGCAACACTGCAAGCGGCGATAGATAATCAAAAAGCAGAGGAAACAAGAATTCAGGGACTTATTACCGCTGCATTGGAAGAACAGCGTCGTAAGGAAGCGGCTGCGACCACAACTACCACCACTGTTATTACAACAGGAGGTACAGGAACAATGACATGGCCCTGTCCTTCTACCAAGCGTGTTACCAGTGAGTTCGGAAATCGTTCTCAGCCTGTAGCCGGGGCATCCACAAACCATAAGGGAATAGATATTGCCGGAGGAATGGGAGCAGATATAGTTGCTGCGGATTCAGGAACAGTGCTTTTCTCGGGAAACAGTTCTTCCTATGGAAAATATATCGTAATAAGCCACGGAAACGGAATAACTACTCTTTATGCACATTGCAGTGAGCTTTTATCAAAAGCCGGAGCAACGGTTACTAAGGGACAGGTTATTGCGAAGGTGGGCTCCACAGGAGTTTCCAATGGTCCGCATCTTCATTTTGAAGTTTCGGTTAACGGTGTAAGACAAGATCCCAGAAATTATGTGAATTAATAAAAAGCTGTGCGCATAGCGCACAGCTTTTGACGATAAAAGGAGGACATCATTCATGAAGAAAACACGTAAATTTATTTTATATGCGGTAGTGATAATTCTGGCACTGACGGCGGCGTTTTCATTGGGTAGATTTGTAGGAAAATATTCAGGGAAAATGGGAACGGTGGAAAGACTGATTGAATATTTTTATCCGCTGGAATATGATAAAGAGTATATAGAAGATATGGCGGCAAAGTTCATGGTTATGGCTTTGGAAGATCCGTATTCTGAGTATATGACGAAAGAAGAAACCGATATCTTCCTGGAAAGCATTTTGGGAGAATATAAAGGTATCGGACTAACCATGCTATATGACGAAGAATCGGGGAAAATAGCAGTAACGGACGTGGAGGAAGGCGGTCCTGCCCATGTTGCAGGGGTGAAAGTCGGCGATATACTTTTGGAAGTTGACGGAATTGAATTTAATTATGAAAACTATGACAGGGTATATTACTATATAAAAGGGCTTTCCGAAGAGGCTCCGGATGACGACACCGAAATGAAGCTTACGGTTAGCCGGGAAAACACGGAACTTGAGTTTATGCTTAAGCGTACAATGATTTTATATGAGTCTGTAACGTCTGAAGAAAATGATGGGATTTTATATATAAAGCTTACGGAATTTTCCGAAAATTCGGCTTTGAAATTCGAAGAGGAGCTTTCAAAGTATGAGAATATAAAGGGGATAATTCTTGATTTGAACGATAATGGCGGAGGAGACATTGATTCTCTTATACAAATAGCGGAACTTCTTTTGCCTAAAGGATTGCTTCTTGAAACCGAGAATGCAATCGGCGAAAAGAAAAAATATAAAATATCCGACGACGAGTATTACGATGCACCTTTGGCAGTACTGGTTAATGAGAATACCGCAAGTGCATCGGAGGTTTTATCGGCAGCCATTAAAGAAAGAGGACGAGGAATACTTGTGGGAGAAACAACCTACGGTAAGGGCCTTGTTCAGGGAATATTCCCCCTTGGAGACGGAAGTGCTTTAAGACTTACGATAGAAAAGTATTATACGGCAGGCGGAAATTATATTAACGAAAAAGGAATAGAGCCTGATATTAAAGCACAGGGCGAAGAACAGCTGGAAAAAGCAAGAGAATATATTAAAGAAAACGTGGAATAATAAAAGAAGCTTTCAGGATTTCCTGAAAGCTTCTTTGTCATTTTTTCAATTCATTAAGAATATCTTCTCCGATTTTGAATACATCGCCTGCACCCACGGTCATTATTATGTCATGGGGGGTTGCCTCAGCAAGGACATGTTTTTTTGCATCTTCAAAATCCTTTGCTAAATAAGAACCTTTGATTTTACCTGCGAGCATTTCCGATGAAACAATACCTGTATCTTTTTCTCTTGCGGCATATATTGGAAGAAGGGTAAGGTTGTCACACAAGGAAAGTACAGAAACAAAATCATCAAATAAAGTTATGGTTCTTGTATAGGTATGAGGCTGGAAAATTATGTGTTTATTTCCGGGCATCTTTGACAGAGCATCCAGCGTTGCACGTATTTCTGTGGGATGGTGTGCATAATCGTCATAAACCCGGATATCCTTTTCTGTTCCTTTGAGTTCAAAACGCCTCTTTGCACCCTTGAAGGCCGATAGACCTTTTGATATTTTATCGGGAGAAATTCCGGATATATATGCTGCTGCATAAGCACAAAGTGCATTGCTGACATGGTGAAGGCCCGGGACGGAAAGCTTTACGTCGGAGAGAAAACCTTCTTTTTCGGAATAAACCGAAAAGCTGTATGCACTAAAGCTGTCACAAGTAACATTTTCAGCATAAAAGTCAGCCTTGTTTATTCTTGAGGTTGTAATAACATTGTCCATTCCCTTTACAGTATCTACGGTATTTTCATCATCTGCGTTTATCACAACCGCACGGCCTGCAAGATGAGCAAAATCACGGAAGGCATCCTTTATGTCGTCCAAATCCTTGTAGTAGTCCAGGTGATCGGCTTCGATATCGAGAATAATTGCGATTTCCGGATGAAAGTCCAGAAAGCTTCTGTGATATTCGCAGGCTTCGGAAATAAGAAAATCGTTTCCGCCAATGTGCATGTTTCCTTCAAGTATTGATAAATCTCCACCAATCAAAACCGTGGGGTCCACATCTGCTCCCATATAAATGTGTGCAAGCATTCCCGTAGTGCTGGTTTTGCCGTGTGTTCCCGATACATCAATGGGGCAGGAATACATGGTTTCGATTTCACCGAGCAGTGTGCTTCGTTCCATACAGAGAATATTGTTGCTTTCTGCATAGCTACGTTCAGGATTATCTGGCTTTATTGCGGCAGAATAGATAACCGCATCGGCATTAACTGTGTTCTTTGCATCGTGACCTTCGAAAATTGTCGCACCTTGATTTTTAAGTCGTTCGGTATATATGTTTTTACCTGAGTCGCTTCCTGTTACCTTATAACCTCTTGACATAAGGATTGAGGCAAGCGCACTCATGGAAACTCCTCCGATGCCTATGAAGTGCACTGTTCCGCCTTTTTTTATATCGCTAAGCTTATTATACAAAAAAATCCGTCCTTTCCGTAAGGAAATTTACAAGTCTTTACTATAGTATACCACGAATTTTAATTATATCAAGTGTTTTGTTGGAATATAGATGTGCATTTTGCATATTTTTTTTACAATATTATAGTCAAAATGACAAAAAAACTAAAAGGTGTATTGACAATTTTATATAATAGTGATAAAATCAAAATTAAAGAACGGTATGATGCCAGATAATAGGCAATACCGAAGGAAAGGTGGATTCAGACATTATGAAGATTACCGACATTAGAATTAGAAAAACAAGTACAGAAGGAAAGATGAGGGCAGTTGTTTCAGTTACGTTTGATGACGCATTTGTTGTACATGATATAAAAATCATTGACGGTAATGAAAAAATGTTTGTTGCTATGCCTTCGAGAAAAACACCCACAGGGGAGTTTAAGGACATAGTTCATCCCATCACAACAGAGGCAAGAGAAGAACTTCATAAGGCTATTATTGAAAGATATGAAGAATATCTTAAAGAGGAGCCGGCTGAGGAAGAATAATGGAAAATATGGCAAGCCAAAAAAAGGTTTGCCTTTTTCTTTTCTATAGTGTATAATATATATGATAGCCGGAGGAGTTTACGCCTTCGGCCTAAAGCCATGTAAAAAGGAATGATTTTTATGTATCTTATAGCAGGATTGGGAAATCCCGGGAAGGACTATGTAAACACCAGACATAATGTGGGATTTGAAGCAATAAGTGTGCTTTCGTCCTTCTATGATATTCCGCTAAAAAAAATAAAACATAAAGCCTGCTTCGGCGAAGGGAAAATTGCAGGCGAACAGGTTATTTTGGCACAGCCGCAAACCTATATGAATAACAGCGGGGAATCCATCAGAGAGATTATGGATTATTATAAAATACCTGTATCTAATCTGGTTGTGATATTTGATGAGGCGGCTCTTCCTGCGGGGAAAATAAGAATAAAGCCTTCCGGCAGTGCAGGTGGCCATAATGGAATGAAATCGATTATTTATCATCTGGGAAGCGATTCGTTTTACAGAGTACGTCTTGGAATCGGAGCAGCAAAGGGAGATTTGGCGGATCATGTGCTTGGCAGATTTTCCAAAGAAGAAACAGAAACCATGATTGATGCGGTTAAGAAAATTCCGGATATAATAAATCTTATACTGAAAGGTAAGCCCGAAGAGGCAATGAATCTCTATAACCGGGCAGAGGGTGGAAAATAAATGTCGGTATTTGATAAGATTCTTACTGAATCCGAAGAATACAACAAAATACTTAAGGCTGTAAATAGCGGTGGAGCACCTGTTCATGTCACCGGTGTGACGGAGGCGGAAAAGGCTCACCTTTTATACAGCCTTTTTTGTCATACGGGAAAGAAGATATTTATTCTTACAGCTAATGACCGTTCGGCGAAAAAACTGGAAAGTGATATTAAACCGTTTATATATAATACTGTTCACTTAAAGGAAAAAGAACTTTCACTGCGTAAGGTTGACGCTATGGGGCATGATGCTCTTTTCGAAAGATTGAAAAGCCTTTACATGGCAAATGATTCATCTTTAGTAATAGCATCGGTAAATTCCCTTTTGCAGCCTGTAACTCCGAAGGATGCCTTTGATGCAGGGACTCTTACCTTCGCAGCGGGGGATGAATATGACCTCCCTGAGCTTTGTAAAAAACTTTCTGAAATAGGATATGCAAGGTGCGATACAGTAGAGACGAAAGGAAATTTTGCCTTAAGGGGTGGAATACTGGACATATTCTCTCCTGATTCCGATTATCCGGTAAGAATGGAATTTTTCGGGGATGAAATTGATACGATAAGATATTTTGATCCTGAAAGTCAGCTCTCCACGGAAAGGACAGACAGCGTAAAGGTTATTCCTGCGGATGAGATTGAAGAAACAGGCTCTGTATTAAGCTATATTCCGGAGGATTGGCTTTTCTGTTTTGATGAACCGCTTAGAATAAGCGAGCAGGCAAAGGCAATAAAAGAAGAAGTGTCTGAACGTGTGAAAACACTCATGGAAAATGACATGCTGAAAGAGGTTAAAGATAAATATATCAATGACTATTCTGCTCTTATGGCTGAAATATCGAAAAGGCAGATTGTGTCTCTTGCGGCAATTTCCCTTGCAACTCCTGATTTCAGACCGAAGGAGCTTTTAAGCCTTACCGTAAAATCCATGCAACCATATAACGGTAATACCGAAATGCTTACTGAAGATATACTCTATTACAAAGAGAAAAAATTCCGCATTATCGTTATGGCGGGAAGCAAGGAGAGAATAAAGGCAATTTCCGAAGTGCTTTTTGAAAAAGGAATAAGCACTTCGACTGACGAGGATACACTTCCGGAACGTGGGGTTGTGCTTCTTCTGCACGGAAGTTTTTCCGGCGGATATGAGTATCCGCTGATAAACACGGTGGTTATTAGCGACAGACAGATGCTTTCTTTTGAAAAGAAGAAATATAAAAGAAAGCTTTATAATGCGTCGGACCTTATATCCTATACGGAACTTTCAGTGGGCGATTATGTTGTTCATGAAACTCATGGTATCGGAAAGTTTATGGGGATGCAGAAAATCAACGCTGCCGGAAGCATAAAAGAATATCTTAAAATAGCTTACCACGGAGAAGACGTTCTGTATGTTCCTGCGACACAGCTTGATATGCTCCATAAATATAAAAGTTCTCTCGCTGAAACCGACGGAGAGAAAAAAAGCGTAAAGCTTAATCGCCTCGGAGGAACTGAATGGAGCAAAACCAAGTCAAATGTAAAGAAAAATGTATTTGACCTGGCGGAAAAGCTGGTAAAGCTTTATGCGGAGCGAAGTGCTCTTAAAGGCCACAGTTTTCCTGCAGATGATAACTGGCAAAGAGAATTTGAAGAAGAATTTATTTATGAGGAAACGGAAGATCAGAAGCGTTCAATAGCAGAAATGAAGGACGATATGGAATCCGACAAATGCATGGACAGATTACTGTTGGGTGATGTGGGATTCGGAAAAACAGAGGTTGCCATGCGCGGAGCCTTCAAATGCGTTTGCGATAATAAGCAGGTGGCCTACCTTGTTCCTACAACGGTTTTGGCGGCACAGCAATATGCCAATTTCGTGGAACGTATGAAAAATTATCCCATTACTGTTGAAATGCTCAGCCGATTCAAAAATAAAAGAGCACAGGACGATATAATTCGCCGCACAAAAAGAGGCGAGGTTGATATTCTAATCGGTACACACAGGATTTTGTCGAAGGACGTAGAATTCAAAGATCTTGGCCTTCTGATAATTGATGAAGAACAACGCTTTGGAGTAGGACATAAGGAAAGCATCAAGGAACTTAAGAAAAATATTGATGTTTTGTCTCTTTCTGCAACTCCCATTCCCAGAAGTTTGAATATGGCGATGATAGGAATAAGAGATATGAGCATTTTGTCGATGCCGCCTGAGGACAGACTGCCTGTTCAGACCTTTGCCATGGAATATAATGAGTCGGTAGTCAATGAGGCTATAGAAAGAGAGCTTTCAAGATCAGGCCAGGTGTACTATCTGTTTAACAGGATTACGGGAATATACAAGGTGGCTGAAAGAATAAAACAAAGCTTTCCGGATGCAAATATCGCCGTGGGACACGGGCAGATGAATGAAAGAGAACTTGAAGACATAATGATGAAAATGGTGGAGGGAGAAATAGATATTCTTGTATGTACCACCATTATAGAAACAGGACTTGATATTCCTAATGTAAACACAATAATAATCGAAGATGCTGACAGAATCGGACTTTCACAGCTTTATCAGCTCAGAGGAAGAGTCGGACGTTCGAGTCGTCTTGCATATGCATATCTCACTTACAGAAAAGATAAGGTACTGAGTGAAATAGCGGAAAAAAGGCTTAAGGCGATAAGGGAGTTTACAGAATTCGGCTCCGGCTTCAGAATAGCTATGAGAGACTTGGAGCTACGAGGTGCGGGCAATATTCTCGGCCCTGAACAGTCAGGATTTATGATGAGTGTCGGTTATGAGGTTTATTGCAATCTTTTGACAGAAGCGGTAGCATCTGCTAGAGGCGAAGCTGTTCCTGAAAAGGAAGAGTGCCTTGTGGATCTTGATATATCGGCATACATTCCCGAAAGCTATGTTTCAGACGGCAATACAAGAATTCAGATGTACAAAAAGATTGCGGGAATTTTAGACCTTTCAGACAGCTATCTTGTTGAAGAAGAACTTGAAGACCGCTTTGGAGACATTCCAAGGGAAACAAAAATGCTTATTGACGTGGCGATGATCCGTTCCGAAGCAAGAAAAATGGGAATAAGCGAAATAGGTAAGAAAAACGAAAGAATTCTTATATATCCGTCAGAAAGATTCAAAGATATTCCCGGAACAATTGCAAGCCTAAACGGAGTTTTCAGAGGCAAAGTTATGTTTGCGTCAACAGGAAGACCGTGCATTTATGTGAGGTGCGGAGAGCTTAATGCCGAAAACACTCTGGAGTTTGTTAAAAAAGTATTACAAAACTTGAAATGCGGCGAATAATATAGTATAATGTTATATTAGCAAAGAATATATAAAACATGAAAAACAGAAAGGGTTGTATCAAAATGAAAAAAACAGTAAAAATGATTTTATGCTTTGCACTTGCACTTACCATGTTGGTTGGTTGCACAGTTGTAAATGTGGCAAAAGCAGGTAGCGTAAACGGAAAAGACATTCCTCTCGGAGTATATAAGTATTCTGTGAGAATTGCTGAAATGTACTTAGGTGTTATGGATGCGGAAGACACGGTAACCATGATTGCAATGTATGACTCTTATACAGCTTCTCTGGTTTATAATGCAATTTCCGATATTATTACAGCAGCTCCTACTCCTGCCGAGGGTGAAAAACTCTGGGATGTGGCTTATGGAGAGACAACTGTTGGTGAAGCCGTTAAGGAAGCGGTATTTAATGAACTTGCAAAACTTTATGTTGCAGAAGATCTTGCAGCAGAAAAGGAAATTACGCTTACTGCAGAAGAACTTGAATCGATAAGCAATGCAAAGTCAAGCCTCTACAGCATAACAGGCTCTAAGGCATCCTTTGACGAAGCACTCGGAAAAATTAATCTTACAGCTAATCAGCTTGAAGACCTTTGGGTAAAGATAATGCTTTCCAATAAGCTTTCTGAAAAGCTTGCAGAGGAAAATGAAGTTACAGCTGAAGAAGCTAAGACATATTTTGACGATAACTATATGAGAGTTAAGCACATCCTTGTGAAGATTGGCGATGAGGGTATAGAAACCATCGACGATGCAAAAGCAAAGGCTGATGAAATTCTTGGTGCACTTGCTTCAGGCGGAGATTTCGAGGCTCTTATGACAGCTTATTCAAGCGATGTTGACGGCGAAGGCAATGTTAACGGCGGAGATGAAGGATATATCTTTAAGGAAGGCGACTTTGGAAATCCTGCATTTGAAGATGCGTCCAAGGCTCTTGCCATCGGCGAATATACAAAAGAAGCTGTACTTGTTACAGGCGGTAGCTATGAAGGATATCATATTATAAAGCGACTTGAAATTCCCGAAAATTATTTTGATGATAATTCTGAAAGTCTCACAGCTACAATAAAGTCAGTACTTTCTTCAGAGGCATATGAAGAATATGTTGATGCGGCTTTGGCTGAGGCTGATGTAGTTAAGAGTGAATCCAAGATAAAGGGAGTAAAGCTTACCGTAGTCAAGGAATGAAACAGATAAAAAGCTAAGGGGCGCGTAAACGCCCCTTTCGGCCTTTTCTTTAAGGTTATCGGAAAAGCATTCGGAGGATGAAAAATGATTAAGAGCATGACAGGCTACGGCCATTTTGAAGACACTGTAAATATGAGAAAAATCAGTGCGGAAATCCGCTCTGTTAACCACAGATATACTGATTTCACCGTGAAAGTACCACGCCAGTACGGCTTTCTGGAAGACATCTTGCGTAAGGAAGCTTCTGAAGTGGTGAAACGCGGAAAGGTTGATATTTATTTAAGCATTGTGGACTATAATGAGGACAGCGTTATGGTAAGTGCCAATAAGGAACTTGCTAAGAGCTACCTTAAAGAACTTGAAAACCTTTCTGAATTGCTTGGAGTAGAAAACAATGTTGCGGTTACCGACATTGCAAGATTTCCCGATATGTTCAAGGTTGATAAGCCTCCCGTAGATGAGGAAGAACTTACAAATGATGTTCTTTCTGTATTCAGAAAGGCTCTCTCTCTTTACGATACCATGCGTAAGGAAGAAGGAGCAAGGCTTGGTGCGGATCTTCTTGAAAAGGGAAAGGTTATAGAAGATTATGTTGCTAAAATCAGAGAAAGAGCACCTTTAATCGTCGAAGAATATGCAAAGCGATTAAGAGAGGGAATGGAAGAAATTTTAGGAAAGGTTCCTGTTGACGAAGGAAGGTTGCTTAACGAGGTGGCTGTTTTTACTGACAGAGTTAATGTTGATGAGGAGATGGTTCGCCTCGGAAGCCACGTCAAAGAGCTTTCGACCATAATTGAGGGAAATGTTCCCGCAGGCAGAAAGCTTGACTTCCTCGTACAGGAAATCAACCGTGAAGTAAACACCACAGGTTCAAAATCCAACGATGTGACAACAACTAAGATGGTTGTGGAAATGAAGACGGAAATAGAAAAAATGCGTGAACAGATTCAGAATATTGAATAAGGGGAATTGATATGAAAATTATAAATATCGGTTTCGGAAATATTGTTAACGCAGCTCATGTTGTAGCGGTGGTTTCTCCGGAATCCGCTCCTGTCAAAAGGCTGGTGCAGGATGCAAGGGAAAGAGGCAAGCTGATTGATGCTACATACGGAAGAAGAACCAGAGCGGTTATTATAACAGACTCTGATCATGTGGTAACAAGCTCGCTGCAGCCGGATACCATAGCTCATAGATTTGATGCATCTGAGGAGGAGGAACAGGATGGCTAAGGGAAGTGTTATAATTGTATCAGGTCCTTCGGGAGTAGGAAAAGGGACTATAGTCAAGGCGGTTGTTGAAAAGAGAACAGATTTGTTTTTATCTGTTTCCTGTACAACAAGAGCTCCCAGAGAGGGCGAAATTCCCGGAAAGAGCTATTATTATATTTCCGAGGAAGAATTTCAGAAAAGGATTGACGAAAAGTATTTTCTTGAGTGGAATGACTATGTAGACCATCGATACGGCACTCCGATAGGTCCCGTTCTTGAAGCTATGGAAGAAGGGAAAAGCACTCTTCTTGAAATAGAGGTTAACGGTGCCGCAAGAGCTAAGAAAAGTTATCCCGAAGCGGTTTTGGTCTTTGTGCTTCCGCCTTCCATGTCGGAACTAAAAAGAAGACTTGAAGCAAGAGACGCCGACAATCCTGTTGCACTTGCACAGGTTGATAAGCGAATGGAGCGTGCCCTTGAAGAAATTGAGCACATAGATGAGTATGACTATGTAATCGTGAATGACAATCTTAATGAAGCCATAGTTAAGCTGAATGAGATTGTGAATGCAGGAAATATGCGTGTAAAAAACAATAAAGAAATTATAGAAAAAATAAAAAACAGTTAATTTAATTTGAAAGGAAGTTTTTGTTATGATGATATACCCTTCAGTTGATGAACTTATGAAGAAGTACGATAGCCGTTACAGCATTGTTATAGCGGCAGCTAAGAGAGCCAGAGAGCTTGAGGATAAGGAAAATCCTCAGGAGCCTTTGGTTAAAACCGAGTCCGAAAAGCCCGTAACTATTGCTGTTGAAGAAATTTACGAGGGCAAAATAGATTTCTCCAAATAAGTTATGACTGACAAAGCGGAAGTTTTAGCAAAGGTATCTGTTGATACCGGTCTTATGTCGCTGGACAAGAGTTTTGATTATAAAATTCCTGAAGAATTAAAAGGGATTTTAAGAATCGGCCACGCTGTTTCGGTACCTTTCGGAAAAACAAAGAAGAACGGTATTGTAATAGGCTTCAGTGATGAAAAATCCCAATACCGCTTGAGAAATATTCTTGAAATAAACGGAAACGAGCCGGTAATAGGTGAAAAGGAAATAGAGCTTGCCGCATATATGCAGAAAATGTATGTGGCGTCCTTTCATGACTGTCTTAAACTTATGTGTCCTCCGGGGACATTTTCAAGAGAGGATGTAATAATAAGAATGAATGAAACTGCTGACGTGGAGGAAGTTCATTCCGTAAGTCAGGAAAGGATTCTGGCGTATCTTTCCGAAGAGGGGCGGGAAGCTACGATCGAAGAACTTAAGGCTGTTTTTGGAAGCGAGGCTTTACGGGCTGTTAATGCTCTTGTCGGAAAGGGACTTATAGAAAAAGAAACGGTTTCGGTAAAAGGAGTCAGTGAACTTAAAAGAAAACATGTACGCCTTTTAAAAAGCGAAAGTGAATTTCTTGATATACTGGGTAGCCGTGCAACAGCACAGATTAAAGCGGCAACGGCGTTGCTTTCCGGGGCACGGAGCTTATCCGAGCTTTGCGAAAAGGAAGGTGTTACATCCGGGGCTGTAAAGGCTCTTTCTGAAAAAGGAATTGTTGAGATATATAATGAAACCCTCAGAAGGAATCCTTTTTCTGAAAAAGAGGTGGAAAAGACATTTAAGCTTTCACCGACCGAAGAACAGACAAGGGTTCTCAGCATTTTAAGGGAAGCTGTTGAAAATGGAAAGAGCGATACATTTTTGCTTCACGGCGTAACGGGAAGCGGAAAAACAGAAGTTTTCATGCAAATCATAGAGCAGGTTCTTGAAAAAGGCAAGACTGCAATTGTTCTGGTTCCGGAAATATCTTTAACCCCCCAGATGACAGACCATTTTATAGGCAGATTCGGAGAAAAAATAGCTATACTCCACAGTGTTTTGTCCCAGGGAGAAAGACTTGACGAATGGAACAGAATCAAAAATGGTGAGGCAAGGGTAGTGGTTGGTGCACGCTCGGCTGTATTTGCACCACTTTCTGATATAGGAATAATAATCGTTGATGAAGAACACGAAAACACCTATAAATCCGAACAGTCTCCCAGGTATGATGCCAGGGAAGTGGCTAAAAAAAGATGTATGCAAAATGAAGCACCGTTGCTTCTGGCTTCAGCAACTCCGGATATTAAAAGCTATTACAAGGCATTAAACGGCGAATATAAGCTTCTTAAAATGACAAAGCGATATAACGAGGCAAAGCTTCCGGAGGTAAGAGTTTCTGATATGCGTAAGGAGCTTGCCGAAGGAAACCGAAGCATGCTTTCAAGCCTTTTGAGAGACGAAATTGCGAAAAATATTAAAAATGGAGAGCAAACGGTTCTTTTTCTTAACCGAAGAGGATTTTCAACCTTTGTATCCTGCCGTGATTGCGGATATGTGGTAAGTTGTCCTGAGTGTAGCATAGCGCTTACTTATCATAGGGCGGAAGAAAGTCTCAATTGTCACTACTGCGGATACAAAACACGAGTTATAAAAACTTGTCCTGAGTGTAAGGGGGGCCATGTCCGCTATTTCGGTGCAGGAACTCAGAAACTTGAGGAAGAAATTAAAAAGACATTCCCCGGTGTAAGTTGCATCAGGATGGATGTGGACACAACTTCAAGAAAGGGAAGTCACGAAAAAATACTTAAAACCTTCAGCAAGGAAAAAATTGATATTCTGCTTGGGACACAGATGGTATCAAAGGGGCTTGATTTCCCGAATATTTCTTTGGTCGGAGTCATGGCGGCAGATATGTCACTTAATATTGACGATTACAGGGCATCGGAGAGAACCTTTGATTTAATTACCCAGGTCTGCGGAAGAGCTGGTAGGGGAGAAAAGGCAGGAAGAGCGGTAATTCAAACATATACTCCCGATAATGATGTTATAAAAATGGCAAGGACTCAAAATTATGAAGCCTTTTATGAAAGCGAAATAGCATATAGAGAAATGTTTTCCTATCCGCCGTTTTCCGATATAGTATCTTTTGTTTTTTCTGCGGAAGATAATTCACTTGCGGAAAAGGCCTGCCGTGAATCTGAAAAATTGGCAGAGAAGATGCTGGAAGGCTTTGAATTTACCAAATATTCATCCATGCCGGCACCGCTTTCTAAAATCAAGGGGCGTTACAGATGGAGATATTGGATTAAAATCAGTGCAGATGACTGCGTAAGGAAGCTTCTTAAGGATATTTATATGGGACATAAAGATAAAAATGTAAGGTTAAGTCTTGAAATTAATCCGGGAAGCATGCTATAGGAGGATTTATGGCAATAAGAGAAATCAGAAAAACACCTGATGAGGTGCTTTATAAAAAATCAAGGGAAGTAAATGACTTTGACGAAAGACTTCATACTCTCCTTGACGACATGGCGGATACCATGTATGCAGCCAACGGCGTAGGCCTTGCGGCAGTACAGGTGGGCATCCTTAAGAGGGTTGTTGTTATTGACGTAGGGGAAGGCATTATGGAGCTTATTAACCCCGTTATTATTGAAACTAAAGATACACAGTCCGGAACAGAAGGCTGTTTGAGTTTTCCGGGACAGTGGGGAATTGTTACAAGACCCAATTACGTTAAGGTAAAGGCTCTTGACAGGTTCGGCAATGAGCAGATTTTGGAAGGAAGAGAGCTTCTTGCAAGAGCTTTTTGTCACGAGATAGAGCATCTTGACGGTCACGCTTTTATAGAAAAGGTTGAGCGTTTTATCGATCCCGACTCAGAGTAAGAAAGGAAGATTTTCATGCGTATAGGCTTTATGGGGACTCCCGATTTTGCAAGGGCACATCTTGAGGCACTTATAGGAGCGGGACACGAGGTTTTGTTTGTACTTTGCCGTGCGGATAAACCCGTGGGACGAAAAAAAATACTCACAGCACCTCCTGTTAAAGAGTGTGCTATTGAGCATAATATTCCTTTTTATCAGCCGGAGAGTCTTAAGGACGGAGCAATAGCTGATGTGCTTGAAAAGTATAATCCTGAGCTTATTGTTGTTGTGGCATACGGAAGAATTTTGCCCGAATATGTTTTAAGCTATCCTAAATACGGTTGCATAAATGTTCATGGCTCACTTCTTCCAAAATACAGAGGTGCATCTCCTGTACAGTCCGCCATAATTGACGGAGAAGCCGAAACCGGAATAACCGTTATGTATATGGACAAGGGCCTTGATACCGGGGATATGATTTTAAAGAAAAAGTGTGCTATTGATATTAAAGACAATCAGATAACACTCTTTTCCAAACTTGAAAAGCTGGGAACAGAGGGACTTCTTGAGGCAATAGACCTGATAGAAGAAGGAAAGGCTGAGCGAGAGGTGCAAAATGAAAGCGAGAGCAACTATGCATCGGTTCTTACCTCAAAGACAGGGCAAATCAATTGGGAAAAAAGTGCCCTTGAAATCCACAATCTGGTAAGAGGAACATATCCGTGGCCTGCTGCTTATTCATATTTTGAAGGTGTAAAGTATAAAATTACAGAAACAGAACTTTCGGATAAAAGCGGAAAAGCAGGAGAAGTTTTGGTATCAAATCCCAAAGAAGGATTGATTGTGGCTTCGGGAAGCGGAGCAGTTAAAATAATAAGACTTCAGGCAGAGGGCGGCAAGGAAATGAACGCCACAGACTATTTGAGAGGTCACAGTATAGATGTCGGAAAGACATTTGATAAATATACCGAAGAGGTATAGCATATGGATAAAATAAGGCAGACTGCACTTTTGATTTTAGCTGACATCGATGAAAATGGTGCATATATCAATCTTCTTATCGATGAAAAGTGCAGAAAAGAAAAAATATCGGGAAGGGATGCAGCTTTTTTAAGTGAGCTTGTGAGAGGGACTGTGAGAAACCGCGGTTATCTTGACTATATAATTTCCCGGTATTCTAAAATAAAACTGAAGAAAATATCGGTACTTATCAAAAACATACTCCGGATGGGACTTTATCAGATTTTCTTTATGGATAAAGTTCCTGCGTCTGCGGCAGTAAATGAGAGCGTGGTACTTTCCAGAAGATATGGCCATGCATCAAGCTCGGGATTTGTTAATGCAATCTTAAGAAATGCTTTAAGAGACGGAGAAATTTCACTTCCTGATGATAGAACAGAGGCTCTTTCCGTTAAATACTCCTATCCTCTTTGGATGACGAAACGTTTTATAGAGGACTTCGGCTTTGAAAGAGCAGAAAAAATAATGGAAGCGGGAAACGCAAAGGCAGAAACTGTGATAAGGGTAAATACACTTAAGATAAGTGCCGACGAACTTTATGAAAAACTTGGAGATGCCGCTTTATCCAGGGATGGGAATATGATAACTCTTAAATATAGCGGCTCTGTTTCTGAGATAGAAGGCTTCAATGAGGGACTTTTTACTGTTCAGGCCAGGCCCTTTGAAAAAACGGCGGAGCTTTTGGAACCTTCAGCCGGCATGACGGTGCTTGACGGATGTGCGGCACCGGGTGGAAAAACCACGTATATCGCACAGCTTATGAAAGATAAGGGCGAAATTTTTGCTTGTGACATATATGAACACAAGCTTAAGCTTATAGAAGATGCGGCAGACAGGCTCTCTTTGCATATCATAAAAACAAAGCTTCATGATGCATCGAAGATTAATGAAGAACTTTCGGGAAAGTGTGACAGGGTGCTTTTGGATGTTCCCTGCTCAGGCACGGGAATTATCAGGAGAAGGCCCGATATTAAGTGGAACAGACGGGAAGATGAGGACTTTGCATCGCTCCAACAAAAAATTCTTGAAAGTCAGAGCAAATGCTTAAAGGCAGGCGGAATATTGATTTATAGTACATGCTCGATTGATAAAAGAGAAAATGAATATGTTATAAATGCATTTTTAGAAAAAAATAAAGACTTTAAGCTTATGCCTTTTCCGGGAGGCGAAAAAGGCTATAAAACATGGTATCCCGATACAGATAAGACTGATGGGGCATTTATCTGCCGCATGAAAAAGGATACTTAAAAGAAAAGAGGTGAGCGGGATGAATCTTGCTGATATGACGGTTAAAGAAATGGCTGACAGGCTTGGTATTCAAAGCTATAAGGCAAAGCAGCTTTATAAATGGATAAGACGAGGCGAGACGGATGTTGATAAAATGACAGATCTTCCGCTCAGCTTAAGAGAAAAACTTAAAACAGAATATGAGCTTTTCTTTCCTGAGGTTTACATGAAGTTTTCGTCGAAGATAGATGAGACGGTTAAGTATCTTATCAGACTTTCTGACGGGAACATAGTTGAAACTGTTTTGATGAGTTATGAACACGGAAAGAGCATATGTATCTCAACCCAAGTGGGATGCCGAATGGGATGTGCTTTCTGTGCATCAACAATGGACGGCCTTATAAGAAATCTTACCCCTTCTGAAATCGAGGGGCAGATAAGGGCAGTCTCTATTGATGCAAATGTGAGAATTTCAAACGTAGTACTGATGGGCATAGGTGAACCGCTTGATAATTACGACAATGTAATTGCGGCACTTTCGGCAATAAATAACCCGGATGGACTTAATATCGGTTATCGCCATATTACGCTTTCAACCTGCGGACTTACCGAAGGAATTAAAAAGCTTACTAATGAGAATATTCCGATAACACTTGCACTTTCGCTTCATTCAACAACAGATGAGGCCCGCCGTAAAATAATGCCTGCGGCAAAAGCCACAACGATCAAGGAACTTATTTCTTTGATGGACGCATATTCTGCTAAAACAGGAAGAAGGGTGAGCTACGAATATTCTTTGATAAGCGGAGTAAACGACAGCGTTGCTGAAGCGGAAAAGCTGGGAAAGCTGCTTTCAGGAAAGCTTTGCCACGTTAATCTCATTGAAGTTAATCCCGTCGAAGGAAGAAACTTCAAGCGGGGAAAGAACAAATACGAGTTTATAAAAATTCTTGAAAAGTTTAATGTAACGGCAACTTTAAGAAGAGAACTTGGAAAAGACATAAGTGCTTCGTGCGGACAACTTAAAAAATCTATGATAAAGGGGGAATGAATATGTATTTTGCAGGAAAAACAGACAAAGGCATGGTAAGAGAAAACAATGAAGACTTTTTCTATGCTGACGGAAAGCTTCTTGTTGTGGCTGACGGAATGGGCGGACACAATGCCGGAGAAGTAGCAAGTAAGCTTGCTGTAAATACAGTCATTTCTGTTCTGGACGGAATTGAAGGGGACTACGAGAAGCATATTATTTTGGCTATAAAGGAAGCTAATGAAAAGGTATACAACATGGCAACCGGAGAAAGAGAAGGAATGGGAACCACTCTGGACATCGGAATTTACGAATCGGGAAAACTTTACCTTGGCCATGTGGGAGACAGCAGAGTGTATGTGATAAGAAACGGACAGGCGATAAAAATAACAGAAGACCATTCTTATGTGGAAATGCTTTTAAAAAAGGGTGAAATAACTCAGGAAGAAGCAAAAAACTACCCGATGAAAAACATGATAACAAGAGCAATAGGTGTAGGCAAAGAAGTCGAGGGAGACTTTTACGAATTTAATATAGAAGATGGGGACAAAATTCTTTTCTGCACTGACGGACTTACAAATATGTTGACAGACGGAGAAATTGCAGAGATTATACTTGGCAGCGACGATACTGCCTCAGCGGCGGAAAAGCTTCTGGAAAAGGCAAATGCTGCAGGCGGAAAAGACAATATAACAGTGATTGTCGCAGACAAATTTTAATTTGAGATATACCTTTTGGTAAAAATACATCTCCGGAAAGGAATGTCAGATATGGGTGAAATTATTCTTGGAGGAAGATACATAATTGAAAGTGAAATAGGTACAGGCGGCATGGCCATAGTGTATAAGGCTATGGATAAAATGCTTAACAGAACTGTGGCTGTAAAGGTTTTAAGACCTGAATTTAAGCAGGACGAAGAATTTATAAAACGTTTTGACATAGAGGCAAAGGCTGCCGCAGGTTTAAGCCATCCGAATATTGTAGGCATTTACGATGTGGGAATACACGAGGGACTAAGATATATCGTAATGGAATATGTGGACGGCACTACGCTTAAAGAATATATAACTAAAATGGGGAAGGTACCCTGGAAAAATGCGTTTAAATTTGCACTTCAGATATGTGCGGCACTTGGCCATGCTCATGAGCGTAAGGTTATACACAGAGATATAAAGCCTCATAATATTATGGTAGGCAGCGACGGAGCACTCAAGGTCATGGATTTTGGTATTGCAAGGGCAACCTCTGCATCCACAACGACTCTTGGCTCTAAGGTTCTGGGTTCAGCTCATTATCTTTCTCCCGAACAGGCGAGAGGCGGATTTACTGACGAACGAAGCGATCTTTATTCTCTTGGTGTTTGTCTTTACGAAATGGTAACCGGAAAGGTGCCTTTTGAAGCTGATAATACGGTTGCTGTTGCCATGCAGCATTTACAGAAGGAGCCTGAAAAGCCTTCAGACTTTACAGAAGACCTTCCTGCTGCTGCCGAATATATTATATTAAAGGCAATGCGTAAAGAACAAAGCCAGAGATATCTGTCGGCTTCTGCTATGGAGTCCGATATTTTGAGACTTATGGCAGATCCTTCTGTGGAATTGAGCGATAATGATAACCAGGGTTTCTATTCCACGAAACAAATTGATGTGGAGGAAATTGCAGAGGAAAGCCGTAAGGCCGGTGAGGCTTCTTCTAAAAAAACAGAAAATAAGAATGTTAAAAAAATTATCGGAATCAGTGTTTTGTGTGTGGCAATCGTTGCAGTAATGGCACTGGGAGCCAAGATAGCTTTTGACTGGTTTTACAAAGGAACTGATGACATAATAACGCCTAATCTTAAAGGACTTACGTTAAGTCAGGCTGAGGAAAAGGTTTTAGAGCTTGATGAAGAAATCGTTGTTGTTGTAAGAAAAGAAGAATACAGTGTTCAGGAAGAAAAGGATAAAATTATAAGTCAGGAGCCAGAAGAAGGAAAAAATATTCCCGGATCAAAAGAAATTTATGTTGTTGTAAGTCTTGGTGCTGAAATGTTTAAGCTGGATGATTTCGTTGGTGAAAATTCTGACTATGCCCTTGAGGTTGTAAAAGAACTTGGACTTAAGGGACAGATTATAGTGGAAGAAAATGATGACTACAACGAGAAGCACGACGAAGGACTTGTTACAAGACAGGAACCCGCAGAAGGCACGATGGTAAGAAGCGGAGACGTGGTTATTCTTTACGAAAGTAAGGGAGGAGAAGATATTGATCCGAAAATTCCTGATGTGACAGGCATGGACATTAATGAGGCAAAGACCACTCTTAATAACAAAGGATATTATAATATTAATATCACAGAAGAAGTGAATAAAGACGTGATAGAAGGTACGGTTCTCAGCCAGAGCCCCGAAAGTCCTTCCAGAATCAATGTGGAGGATGTAATAGAATTGGTTGTATCTACGACAAAGGAACCGGAGAATATCGAGAAAGAAGAAACGTCTCAGAAAAAAGCTACTCTTACTTTTACTGTTCCGGCAGGAACGGCGGCAGTAAATGTTAAGGTTATAAGAGGGGATAACGGTGAGACGGTTTACAAGAAAACTCACAATCCGCTGGATACGGTAAGCATTGAAGTAAAGGCCGGCACATCCGTTGCCTATGAGATCTATATTAACGACGTATTTTACGAAGAAAAGAGTGTGCAGGGTTAATGCGCGGAAGAATAACAAAGGGCGTAGGCGGACTTTATACAGTGGAAGCCGACGGAGTTATGTATGAGTGTTCCGTAAGAGGCAAGTTCAGACAAAAGAATTATCTTTCACCTCTGGTGGGGGACTTTGTGGATATAGTGCAGATTGACGAAGAGACATCGGCAATAAATGAGATATTGCCAAGAAAAAATATGCTGATACGTCCTAATGTTGCAAACATTGATAACCTTATAATTACCTTTGCGGTACAAAGTCCGAAACCAGACCTTTTACTGGTGGATAAACTGTCGGCAGTGGCGTTATCTAAAGATATCGGAGTCATAATATCGATTACTAAGAGCGACCTTAATGATGCATCGGAGTATGTTTCAATTTATGAGTCGGCCGGCTTTCCGGTAATAGTTACAGGAAAAGATAATAGGGACGGCGTTGAAAAGCTTAAAGAGCTTACAAAGGATAAGGTTACGGCTTTCGCCGGTGCTTCCGGCGTGGGAAAATCCACTTTACTCAATTCGTTTGGAGAAGAATTTTCGTTGAAAACGGGAAATGTAAGCGAAAAAATTGAGCGAGGAAAGCATACAACCAGACATGCAGAACTGCTTTCTTTGTCTTACGGAGGATATGTCCTGGATACACCGGGATTCAGCTCCTTTGAGGCTACGGATATCGACATCCCGGCATGTTTCCCTGAGTTTGCTTCTCACATGGAATACTGCCGTTTTAACGACTGTACCCACAGAAACGAGCCTGATTGCGGAGTGAAGGCAGCACTGGAACGCGGGGAAATTTTCGCATCCAGATATGACAGCTATATAAAAATGGTTGAAGAAAAGAAAGAATATGAAAAATACAACCCGAAAGGATGACAGAAAATGATAAAAATTTCACCTTCGATTCTTGCATCTGATTTTGCAAACCTTGAAAAGGAAATAAAGAAAATTGACGAGGCCGGAGCAGACCTTATTCATATTGATGTAATGGACGGATGTTTTGTTCCTAATATTTCTTTCGGTTTGCCGGTAATATCGGCAATAAGAAAATGCACAGAGAAACCATTTGATGTGCATCTTATGATTGATGCACCAGAGCGTTATATTGAAGACTTTAAAAAGGCCGGAGCGGATATTGTAACCGTACATGCCGAGGCAACTCGTCATCTTCACAGAACACTTCAGAGTATAAAAGCTCTGGGGCTTAAGGCCGGCGTTGCATTAAATCCTGGAACGGATGAGTCGGTTATTAAATATGTTTTGGATTATACCGATATGGTGCTTGTAATGACAGTTAATCCGGGATTTGGCGGACAGAAATTTATTCCCGAAACAGTGGAGAAAATCCGAAAGGTGAAAGAAATTATAGGTGAAAGAGAAATAGATATACAGGTAGATGGCGGAATAAGTGCAGGAAATGTATCGGTTGTTGTTGAAGCGGGAGCTAATGTAATTGTTGCAGGCTCTGCAATCTTTAACGCACCTTCAGCGAAGGAAGAAATTGATAAAATGAAAAGCTGTGAGGCAAAATGAAAAAAGCTTTGATTGTAGCAGCAGGAAGTATTGACGGCATAAAGATAAATGAACAATATGATTTGATAATTGCAGCAGATGGCGGATATGACAAGGCAAAGGCTTTGGGTTTAGAACCTGATATATTCATAGGAGACATGGATTCTTTGGAGTCCCCTCTTGAAGATGTAGAAGAAATTAAACTTGAAGTCCATAAGGATTTTACCGATACCGAGGCGGCAATAGAAAAGGCTGTTGAAGAAGGGTATGAAAGTATCACGGTTATAGGAGGCATCGGAACGAGGTTTGATCACTCCATGGCCAACGCATGCCTGCTTAAAAAATATGTAGGTAAAGGAATTAAAATTATACTTAAAGATGCCCATAATGAGATATTTGCTTTCAGCGAAAGCTGTGAAATAAAAGGACATAGGGGAGAAACGATTTCCTTTCTTCCTCTTGACAGCGTTGTTAAAGGTGTTTCTCTTGAAGGATTTTATTATCCGCTTTTAAATGCTGAAGTTAAAATCGGAGAGACTCTTACGGTGAGTAATATAATTACAGAAGAAACGGCAAGAGTAAAGGCAGAAAAAGGGGTACTTCTTGCGATTATTGCAAAGGACTAAAAAATTGAACTAATAAAAAAGCAGCCGGGAGGCTGCTTTTTTTATATCATATTTCTTTTGATTTTACCTGTTGTGGTTTTCTTGAATTCTTCGGTGGTATATTCAACAAGCTTTATTTCTTTGAAAGAAACCAGGTTTGCATTTATCTTTTTGATTTCTTCTGCCAGCACATCCGGATTTGTAAGCTCCTCGTCGTAAACGATTTTGGCGGCAATTTTGGGACGCTCTTCATTTGTGAGATAAATAACTGATTCTTTGACTCCCGGAATTCCGCTTATAAGAAGCTCTATTTCTTCGGGAAAAACATTTTTGCCGTTGGGAAGTACTATGACATTTTTCTTTCTTCCGCTGACAAAGATGAATCCGTCTTTGTCTATATAACCAAGGTCACCGGTGTGAAAATATCCGTCGATAACAGGTGATACATCTTCGCCCATATAGCCAAGCATTATATTGGGACCTTTTGCTATTATTTCGCCGATGCCGTTTTCATCGGGATTGTCTATTCTTATTTCAATTCCGGGAAGAGGCTTTCCAATTGAGCCAAGTCGCATGTTGTCGTCGTTTTCTGCTGACAGTACGGGAGCGGTTTCTGTGAGGCCATATCCCTGAATGAGAAGAATTCCGATGTCATTAAAGAAGTTTATGGTTTCGGGACTTAATGCTGCAGCACCGCTTATGATAAGACGGAGCTTGCTTAAATTTTTACGAACAATTTTGAAGAGAGGACCTCTCAAATCAATTTTAAGCTTTAAGAAAAAGCGGGATATTGCACGAAGTGCATTGAATAATCCGAGAATCTTTTTCTTTCTGAGAACAGTTTCCACGGTTTCTTTCATTCTGTCGAGAATCAGGGGAACTCCGACAAATACAGTAATGTCATACTCGTCAAGAGCCTTCTTTACGCGTAATCCCTCGCAGAACACAGAACACATTCCTAAATTAAGGAACAGGAGTGTTGCAGTAAGGCCGAAGGCGTGGAAGAATGGGAGAAGTGCAAGGTTTACATCGTTTTCGTAAAAATTTTCCCATTTTATCAAACCATCAACATTGGAAAGAATGTTGGTTTGGGAAAGCATAACTGCTTTGGAGTCTGAGGTAGTGCCGGAAGTGAACATTAATACGCCTATTTCATCGGGATTTCTTATGGGCATTTCGTGGCTATTTTTCGATTTAAGCGATTCTAAATCTTCCATGCTTATTTTTAAGGGGATATTTTGCTTTTCTGCTTTTTCTGAAATTTCTTTTGAATAGATAAGGAGAGATGCAAAGCTTCTTTCCATTACCCTTGAAAATTCAACTTCAGGCAGATTGGCATCAACAGGTACAAGAATATTTCCGCTGTAAAATACTGCCAGTGCGGAAATAACCCAATTGTAAGAGTTTTTGCCTGAAACGGCAATGTATTTGTCGGTAAGACCTTTTTCAATTATGCCGTTGGCGAGGGCAGTAACATCTGAATATAATCTGCCATAGCTGATTTTTACCTGCTGTTTATTTTCCTTTATAATAAAAGCGATATTATTTTTGAATTTTGCACAAATATTGTCAAGCATTGTTTTCATTGTATACATAAAAAACCTCCTAATACGTTGCATCTGAATATCTAGTATGCAATACTATATTATCACGTTTTTTATATTTTGTCAATAGGCGTAAGAAAATATATTTGACAATGTGCTTGTTTTTATATATAATAGTTTTAATAAAGGAGAGGTTTTTATGAAATTGGATAAAGCGGTATTGGAAAAATCCATCGCCGATTGGGAAAAGAATGCTGAGGAAAAGCATTTGCCCACATGGGAAGAGCTTCCGGGAATTGAATTATATATGGATCAGGTCATTACTCTGCTTGGAGAATATCTTTCGATTATGGGAGGGGAAAAGGTTATAACCCAGCCTATGATTAATAATTATGTAAAGCTTGGAATAATGCCTGCTCCGGTGAAAAAACGATATTCTAAAAAACATCTTGCTTTTCTTATCGTAATATGTTTTCTTAAGCAAACTTTGAGTATGGAGCTTATTAAAAAAATAATTCCTGTTGAAAGCAGCGATGAGGAAATAACGGAAATATATAAGGCGTTTACAGAAAATCAAAAAAAAGCATACAGTTATGTAATGGAAAATGTGAAAAAAGTGGCAGGCCCTATTCTTGAAACAGAAAGCAATAAAAGAATGAACGACCTTGTTATGCAGATAAGCATTACGTCTAATATGTGTAAGCTTTTAACAGAGACGATTATCCCGAATGAATAATTTTAGAAAGGAGAAACATATGAAAAAGAAATTTATATTTATCATATCTCTACTTACAATGATTCTCGTTATGGGAATGGCTTCTTCAGCTCATGAACAGCTGCAGGATGCGACTTTGGAAATAACAGTAACTGCTACAAACGGAGGAAGAGTTTATCGTGGAGATGACAACTGGTCTGCACTTACAGGGCTTGAACTCAGCAGAGGCACAGAAATTACACTTGAGGCAATAGAAAATAAAGGTAAGTTCGTATACTGGAAAGATGAGATAAGTAAAAAGATTATTTCCGATGATCCTACATACACGTTTACCTTGATAAATGACGTGAATATAACGGCATTTTTCTTGCCGGATAGCTTTCTGACATCATATGGATACGTTACTTTTGCTGACATAAACGGAAGAATTTTTCGCTCCAATTATGTAGCAGACGGTGCTGCAGCAAAAGAACCTGATGTTTCCTGGGTGGAAAATCCGGGATACACTCTTGTGGGATGGGATTCTGACGAATGGAAGGATGTTTCGGCAGGAGAAATATTGCTTATAAGAACCGAGTATGAGAAAAAGGAAGTCAGCTACGAGCTTTCGGTTACCGGAGGTAGCAGTGACCCGCTGCTTTCGGAATATGAATATGATGAGTTGGTAACTATAGTTGCCGATGCGGCATCGATACCGCAGGATAAAGTTTTTGCAGGATGGAATGTAAACGGAGAAAAGGTTGCAAATTCCAAAATATTCGGTATAAGAATGGGCTGTAACGTTGAAGCGGAAGCTGTATATGCTGAAGAAGAAAGTGAAAATCTTCCGCTAGTGGCAGTTATTGATGTGGATGCTGAGGTTTATTCCGATGGCGTATCAATTCTTATGATGAGAAATATTCCTGAGGAATATGAAGTTGTTGAATCAGGTATGCTTATGGCTTACGGTACGTCTGAAGATGCTCTTACAATAGATTCTGCCTCGGTAACAGTAGCGAAGGCATTGGATGATTCGCACAGAGGGATGTACAGATATAACAAGAATCTTGGAACAGGTGCGACTTTAAGAGTAGTTCCTTATGTGATTTACAAAACTGACGATACGCTTTATATAACTTATGGTACAGAAAAAAGAATAACAAGATAAAAAAACACCGCATTGCAAAAGCAATGCGGTGTTTTTGTTTTAAAATTTCCTGTAAACGCCTACAACTTTTCCGAGTATTGCAACTTCACGTACGATTATGGGATCCATGTAGTCGTTTTCGGGCTGAAGACGGATATGGTCGGATTCTTTATAGAAGGTCTTAACCGTAACTTCATCATCGATTAGAGCAACAACCATCTGTCCGTTGTTTGCAACGTTTGTCTGCTCAACTATTATATAGTCTCCGGAGAAAATGCCGGCATTAATCATGGATTCGCCTCTTACTTTAAGCATGAACACTTCGCCTTTCTTTGCAAAGTCCATGGGGAGAGGAAAGGTGCGTTCAATATCCTCCTGAGCTGCAATGGGAACACCTGCCGCAACAGTACCTAAAACAGGAACTTCAAGAAATTCCTTTTCAGTAAAGGTTTCGGATTCCTTTTCTGAAACCTTTATTGCCCTGGTCTTGGAATCTGCCTTGTCAAGCTTTCCGGCCTTTCTTAAGCGTTCGATGTGCCCATGTACGGTAGAGGGAGATTTTAACCCCACACCGTCACATATTTCTCGGATAGTGGGAGGGTAGCCGTTTTCCTTGGTGTATTCATTTATAAAGTCAAGAATGTTCTGGGATCTGTCTTTTGACATTGAGAAAACCTCTTTCCTTAGAATAATAAGAATGTATGTTCTACTGTTATTATAACATACATCTTGCGAAAATGCAAACATTTGTTTTGTTTTTTTGAAATTTTTTTAAAAAACACTTGACAAAGAACATTTGTTCGTGTATTATATGAATACAAACAAGAACAAGAGTTCGCATTTGGAGGTTTTAATATGAAAAAAAGAAATATAAGAAAAATGAAAATAAGAATGTTTAAGATTATGGTAATAGCTTTGATTCTTGTGACAACAATACTCAGCTTTTCTGCATTATCCAGTGGCGATAAAAAGAGCTATGACGAATATGAAGAAGTTTATGTTCGCCCCGGGGATACTCTCTGGACAATCGCAGAGGATTTTTATGGAGATTCTGTTGATATAAGGGAAGCTGTCTATGCCATTAAAGAGTGTAGCGATATAGAGAGTGGTATGCTTTCGGTAGGGCAGAAACTTTTACTTCCGGTTCTTGATTGAAAAACTTTACAAACGTATATTTGCATGATAAAATAAGTACGGGTAATTCCGTGCTTGTTTTTTTTATTATAGCAGGGAGGTTCAGAAGAAAAACTCCTGTCGGACAGCAAAATTTTAAAGAAATTATCGAAAATAAGTCAAAAAAATTAAGGAATTTGCCGAAAAAATATGATATAATACTCACAATATGGCGTAGTCTAAGGTTGCTTTCGGCATCTTTGCGGATATCATCTGCTTGTGTGTTTCTTACGGCTTCATAAAAAAGCGATATTTCAAGGGAAATGGATCAAAATTATAAAAAAGTATTTAAAATATCTAAAAAAGTATAGCCATTAAAAAAATAATATGATATAATAAATTACAATTAAAAAAGGAAGGAATGATTCAATGAAAAAAGTATGTATCTTGCTTACGGTACTTGCTATGCTCATGTCTATGTTCATGGTAGTATCGGCCTCGGAGGACATTGTTCTTCTTCCGTCTGATGTGGATTATCAGACAGGAGTTAAAATGTCTGCCGATGCAATCAGCAAAATCAAAGTGGGAAGCCGTTTTGGTTTTGAAGGAGTTGACTTAACCGGAATAAAGTCCATAACGGTTGAGGGAAGTTGTCCTTATACAGGACGTAACAATGAAATTCTTCAGGTGAGAGTGGGAAGTCCCGATAACGGCGGAACATTAATCGCCTATGTAAGAATGGATGACGACACCAAGACAAGCTTTACGGCAGATATTGAAACTCCTGTTACCGGAGTTCAGAATCTTTACTTTGTAGGTCAGTTCTCAGGTGTTGGAACAGAAGGATATACAAAGGTAACAAAGGTTATCCTTTCAAAGGAGCCTTCGGGAAATGAAAAGTATGTTCCGATTCCCGATTCTGCCATAATCGACAACTACCACGACACATGGGTAGCTGTTGACGGTATGGGTAGAGCGGTTGCGGACTATGAAGAGGTTGGCGCTGTTAAGGAAGGCGAGAGAGAAATCGGTATCTTCTACTGGAACTGGTTCCCGAGACAGGATCTTAATGCGAGAATTCCCTGGAAGATAAATGAGGAGTTCCCGGAAGCTTATGATGATTATGACCATCCGGCTTGGGATACAAAGGGTAAGTATTACTGGAACGAACCCATCTTCGGCTATTATGACAATCTTGACTATTGGGTATACAGAAAGCAGGCAATACTTCTTGCCAATGCCGACGTTGATGTAATTTTCTATGACGGAACAAATCAGGCAAATGTATGGTATGCGGGTTCAAAGGTTCATTTTGAAGCTTGGCGTGATGCAAGAGCATCCGGTGTTGATGCACCCGGTATTTCCTGGATTACTTCATGGAAGACAGACCGTACACAGGCACTTAAGTATGTATATCAGGAATTTTTCCGTGAGTGTAGATATTCCGATCTCTGGTATTACCGTGACGGAAAGCCCATGATTATCACAGATTGGACTCTTGCTACGAGATACGAATATCCCGAGGACAGCATTGACAGAGATATCACAAAGGAAGCTTTCGATTTCTTCAGCCTTTACAGAACCAGCAGCGGAAACGGCGGTAATGACATAGTTGAGGGAAATAATCTTGCTTGGCTTGATACATATCCTCAGGTACGTTACGGTCAGGATGAAAATGGAAGAGTTCAGTTTGTGGCACTTGGTCTTGCAAGAAACCAGTCCTATGTGTGGGGCCCCGGTACCGTTGGCGTATTCTCCGATCCTTACACCAAGGGCAGAAGTTATACTGAAGCCTTCGGTGAAGACTGGAGAGAGGGAACCTACAGAGAAAACTACTTCTTCTTAGAGCAGGCGTCAAGAGTTCTTGATGTAGATCCCGCATTCGTCTTCGTTGACGGTTGGAACGAGTGGACTGCAGGAAGACAGATGCTTTATTCCGGTGTTGAAAACTCCTTTGTTGACACTTATGACAACGAAGGTAGCCGTGACTTCGAGCCTACACGCGGTGAACTTAAGGACGATTCTTACTGTCAGCTTATCGACTTTGTAAGAAAGTATCAGGGCGTTCGTCCCGCACCTTTAGCATCTGCTGAAAAGACAATTGATATTGCAGGCGATGTATCTCAATGGAACGATGTTGCTCCCGAATTTATCAACGATAACACCGACTTTGAACGTGACAGCGAAGGTTTTATAAATCACGAAACAGGAAAGCGTTATCATTATACGACAACAGTAAATAATGCAATTTCCCGTGCAAAGGTTGCAAGAGACGCTGAAAACTTCTACTTTATGGCAAAGACAACTCGTCCTATCGTGGAAGGAACAGCTAACTGGATGAACCTTTACATTAATGCAGACAGAAACTATGCAACAGGCTTTGAAGGCTATGACTATGTTGTAAACTTTAATGGCGCAGGCGTAATTTCAAAGTTTGCCGACAAGGCTTATACCGTTACCGATATCGGAAACGTTTCCTATAAGGTAAATGGCGATACATTGGTTATTGCAGTTCCTAGGGCATTAATCGGTGAAACAGGAACTGTTGACCTTGAATTTAAGTGGACAGACTCTGTTGACTGCAAGGGAGACATTGTAGAATTCTACAACGGCGGCTCGGTTGCTCCCATGGGACGTTTTAACTTCCTCTACACAGAAATAGCTCAGGTTGCATTAAGCGATGCTGAAAAAGCGGCATTTGATGACGGTGCAATGATTGGCGAAGGCAGAGGAAAGATGATTGCAGACGGCGGCAAGATGAGGGTATATGAGCCCGACACAAGATTCGTTCCCGTTATGGAAAATGGCGTATTATACTATCCCGCAGAAGCTCTTGAGGATATCTTAGGCAACGGCGAAACAAAGATGGTATATGATGCAGAAGATAAGATTCTTCACATCTCAACCCATAAGCTTAATGAAAATTCCGAAATCTGTGACTATTACTGGATTTATTCTGAAGTTGATTCAATTGACGGCAGAATAAACGGTTATTACAAGGCTCTTACAAACCCCGTGAAGATATTTAACGGAATTCCTTATGTTCCTCATACATATCTTGCAGATTGCTTAGGCTGGACCGTATACGATGCAGGCGACGGAATTTTTGCTATGAGCAGAACAGGTCTTACTGCTGAAATGATTGCCGGTGCAAAGGCACACTTAAACTAAGGAGGGATAAAATATGAAAAAGTTAATATCATTATTACTTACAATTTGCCTCATTTTATCTCTCGGTGCATTTTCTGTAAGTGCAGAAGATGCAAAGCTTGATAAAAAGGACTGGAAGATAGAGGCTTCAAGCTCTTTCGGTGACAGTGCAAAATATGCAATAGACGGAAAGATTGAAAGCTACTGGCATTCATTTTATGAAGTAGTTGAAGGTACGGCTGCGAATAAAGCAGGTGCTCCTCACGAGCTTACCATAACACTTCCTTCTTTAACTGTTATTTCGGGATTTTCCTACACTCCCAGAACCGGAGGATCTACCACAGGATTTGTATTAAAATATGAACTTTATGCAGCTGATGAAACATCAGAATTAAAGCTTATTAAATCCGGTGAGTTTGAAAAGAAGCTTGAAGAACAGACAGTTAAGTTTGACTATAATATCGAAGCTAAAACTGTTGTATTCAGAATGACTGAAACAGTTGCAACTTCAGGCGTTGTTGCAGAGTTTGACCTTCTTGCGGAAGATTCATCCCTCAGCAAAAAGGCGATTTCCGATATAAGCGGTGCAACTCTTGAGGCAAGAAAAGAGGAAGAGGCTGCAGAAAGCAACAACAGTGCTGTATATGATAAAAGCACATGGAAGGCAGAAGCTTCCAGCGTAATGGGCAAAATGGACGGCTCCTGGGTGCTTGACGGTAAGAGAGAAACCTACTGGCACACATACTACGAAGCAATAGACGGTAAGGCAGAAAACAAGACTCCTCCTCCTTATGACCTTACAATAGATTTGGGAGCAGAGTACGTTATTTCCGGTTTTGTTTACACTCCCAGAGAGGGTAATTCTACTACAGGCCGTGTTACAAAGTATGAGTTTTACGGCTCTGACGGAAGCGATGACTTCAAACTTATTGCATCCGGCAGCTTTGTAAGCGATATGGAAATAAAGAATGTTAAATTCAAAAATAACATTCCCGTTAAAAAGGTACAGTTCAAGATTCTTGAAGTTGTGGGCGGATGCGGCGTTGTAGCAGAATTTGACCTTTTGAAGGAAAATTCTTCACTTTCCAAGGTTGCACTTTCATCTGTTAAGGCTGAAGTGGTAGAAGCGACAAGTGGCGAAGCGGCAAAACCCGCGGCACCCACTACACCTGCAGCTCCCGTAGCTCCTACTACACCTACGGGTGATTCCAAGAAGGTTGAAGGAGAAGTTCCCGTTGACGAGAGATACGTTGATAAAAACGGCTGGACCGCTTATGCAAAGGACAGCTTCCCCTCAGGAAATACCATCGAAAAATCAATCGACGGCGATCCTAAAACCTTCTGGCATTCATACTATACAGCGGGTGAAAACGGAGGGGAGAACGTAAGACCTCCCATGCCTTATGATGTAATTTATACTCTTCCTAACGTTACAACAGTAGCAGGCTTCTGCTACACACCCAGACAGTCATCCGGTTCAAACTCCGGACGAGTTCTTGAGTATGAAATTTATGTAACAGGTGACGATTCCGATAACTGGGTGAAAATTACAGAAGGCAAGTTTACAAACGATGATGCCGCAAAGGATGTTGACTTTGCAGCAAACATCGATGTAAAGAAGGTTATGTTCAGAATAACCTCCGGTATGAACAAATATGCCGTAATCGGTGAGTTTGACCTTATGGTTGAAAACGGACAGCTTGAAAAGGTTGAACTTGCAGGCTATGAACAGTTTGTAAAGGACAACAGAGTGTTCAAGCTTGATCCCAATCTTATCGGTGCAGAAAGCGATTCTGTATGGAGCGGTCACATCGGAGCACACGCTTTTGACGGTAACTACGGAACCTTCTGGCACAAGAATCCTTCCGATACCGGCACAATGCTTCTTAAGGTTGACCTTGGAAAGATTTATACCGTGGCAGGATTTACCTATTATCCCAGACGTGACGATATAAAGGGACACTGGAAAAAGTTCAACCTCTATGCAAGTGTTGACGGAAACGAATTTTTCCCTGTTCTGGAAGATGAAGTTTTGGATGTTATTGATTTTACAAGCAAGGATGTAAGATTTAATGAACCTGTAGAATTCCGCTATGTAGAATTTGAAATCACCGAATATCACGGCCATTGTGCTGCTGCAGAAATTGAATTCTATCAGACAAAGGAAATTGCAGTTGAAGAATCAAAATCCGAAAAATATGTTCTTCAGATAGATAACCCTGTAATAATATCCGAGATAGACGGAGAAGTTAAGGAAACAACACTTGACGTTGCTCCCTTTATAAAAAACAGCAATACAATGATTCCCTTAAGAGGATTGCTTGAAGCCATGGGTGCAACCATTGAATGGAACGGCGATAACCAGAGCATAAAAATTGTAAAGGAATCTATCACAATTGATATGCAGATAAGAAATATTCTGGTTTATGTTACAAACGTAAAGGGTACAGTTCGCTATTCCTTCAGAACAGCCCCCGTAATAAAGGACGGAAGAACCTTTATTCCCTTAAGATTCATATCGGAAAATCTTGGATATGAAGTCGCATGGGACGGAGAGACAAGAACAATTACCATAACAACTCCCGAAATTGAATAATAAAAAACGGTGCGGAATTTTCCGCACCGTTTTTTTATGAAACTTCACTTTCGATAAACTTTCGGTTGGTGGGATGTTGACAATTAAAGAAAAAAGTACTATACTGAGATGGAAAGAAAAATAGCAAAATATATCAATTCAATTGGACAATATAAATCATTGACATTAATAATGCGCTAGGATATAATAAAATCGCACAAAAGGGAAAGGGTTGATTTAATGAAAAAAGTATGTATCTTGCTTACGGTTCTGGCTATGCTTATGTCAATGTGCATAGCTATATCGGCATCGGAAGATATTGTCCTGCTTCCGTCTGATGTGGATTATCAGACGGGTGTTTCGGTTTCTTCCGGTGAAATTGCCAAAATCAGAGCGGGAGGCCGCTTTGGTTTTGAAGGCGTTGACCTTACGGGGATAAAATCGATAACTGTTGAAGGTACCTGTAATTACGAGGGACGTAACAACGAAATTTTACAGGTGAGAGTGGGAAGCCCCGATAACGGCGGAACAGTAATTGCCTATGTAAGAATGGACGACGATACAAAGTCGAGCTTTTCTGCAGATATTGAAGTTCCCGTAACAGGCGTACAGAATTTATATTTTGTGGCACAGTTTTCCGGCGTAAGTGCTCCGGTGGCAGCCACCAAGGTAAATAAGGTTATTTTATCAAAAGAGCCTTCGGGAAATGAAAAATATGTTCCCATTCCCGATTCTGCCATAATAGATAACTACCACGATACTTGGGTTGCTGTTGACGGCATGGGCCGTGCTGTTGCCGATTATGAAGAAGTTGGCGACCTTAGGGGCGAAGAAACCGAAATCGGTATGTTTTACTGGAATTGGCACGCCAGAGGAGAAAGTAACGTAAGAATCCCCTGGAAAATAAATGCTGAATTTCCCGAGGCTTATGACGATTACGAGCATCCTGCATGGGACTTAAAGGGCAGGTATTACTGGAATGAACCCATCTTCGGTTATTATGACAATCTTGACTACTGGGTATACAGAAAGCAGGCAATACTTCTTGCCAATGCTGACGTTGACGTAATTTTCTTTGACGGAACAAATATGGCTAATGTATGGTATGCAGGTCTTAAAGTACAGTATGAAGCTTGGCGTGATGCAAGAGAATCCGGAGTTGATGCACCGGGTATTTCCTGGATTACATCCTGGAAGACAGACCGTACACAGGCTGTTAAATACATATATCAGGAATTCTTCCGTGAGGGTAGATATTCTGATCTTTGGTATTACCGTGACGGCAAGCCTATGATTATTACTGACAGAGCTCTTGTGGAAAGACTTGAATATCCCAATGACAGCATTGACGGGGCAATAACAAGGGAAGCCTTCAATTTCTTTTCTATGTACAGAACAGCAAGCCGTATTGAAGATAAAATAGGTCCTAATGATCAGCTTATGTGGCTTGATGTTTATCCTCAGAGTCTTTACGGTCAGGATGCATCGGGAAGAATACAGTTTGTATCATTGGGTATTGCAAAGAATGAATCTTATGTCTGGGGTCCCGGAACTGTCGGAGTATTCTCTGATCCCTATACAATGGGCAGAAGCTACACTGTGGCCTTCGGTGAAGACTGGAGAGAGGGAGCATACAGAGAAAACTACTTCTTCCTTGAGCAGGCAAGTCGTGTTCTTGACGTAGATCCTGCCTTCGTATTCGTTGATGGCTGGAACGAGTGGATTGCAGGCAGACAGCACAGCTATTCTGGTGTTGAAAACTCCTTTGTTGATACCTATGATAACGAAGGAAGCAGAGATATTGAACCCACACGAGGCGAGCTTAAGGACGATACCTACTGTCAGTTTGTTGACTTTGTAAGAAAGTATCAGGGCGTTCGCCCCGCACCTTTAGCAAGTGCTGAAAAGACAATTGATCTTGCAGGGGACATTGCTCAGTGGAACGATGTTTCTCCTGAATTTATCAACGATAATACGGATTTTGAGCGTGACAGCACAGGATATGTAAATCCTGATACGGGCGAGCGTTTCCATTATACAACAAAGGTGAATAATGCAATTTCCCGAGCAAAGGTTGCAAGAGATTCTGAAAACTTCTACTTTATGGCAAAAACAACACGTCCTATCGTGGAAGGAACAGAAAACTGGATGAACCTTTACATAAATGTGGACAGAAACTATGCAACAGGCTTTGAAGGTTATGACTATGTTGTAAACTTTACCGGTGCAGGCGTAATTTCAAAGTTTGCCGATAAGGCATATACCGTTACAGATATTGGAAATGTTTCCTATAAGGTTACAGGCGATACGCTGGTTATCGTTGTTCCAAAAGCTTTAATAGGCGAAACAGGAAAAGCTGACCTTGAATTTAAGTGGACAGACTCTGTTGACCCGAAGGGAGATATAGTTGAATTCTACAACGGCGGAAGCGTTGCTCCCATGGGACGCTTTAACTTCCTCTACACAGAAATAGCTCAGGTTGCTTTAAGTGAGGCTGAAAAATCTGCATTTACAGATGGGGCAATGATAGGCGAGGGTAAAATCAAAATGATTGCCGACGGTGCAAAGATGAAAGTTTATGAACCTGATACGAGATGTGTTCCCGTAATGGATAACGGTGTATTGTATTATCCTGCACGTGCACTTAACGATATTTTAGGCTATGGTGAAACAAAGGTTGAGTTTGAAGCAGATGATAACATTCTTCATGTATCAACTCATAAGCTTGACGAAAATGACGATATAAGCGACGAATACTGGATTTATTCTGAAGTTGGTTCGCTTGATGCAAGAGTAAACGGCTATCACAAAGCTCTCACAAATCCTGTAAAGATGATAAACGGAATTCCTTATGTGCCCGTAACCTATCTTTCAGATTGTCTTAGCTGGAAGCTTTATGATGCAGGCGACGGAATTTATGCAATGAGCAAAACGGGAATTTCAGAAGAAATTATTGCCGGCGCAAAGGCACACTTAGGATAAGGAGGGATAAAATATGAAAAAGTTAATATCTTTATTAATTACATTCTGTATGGTTTTATCTCTCGGCACAGTTCTTTCATATGCAGAGGATGAAATGCTTGATAAAAGCGGGTGGACTGCAGAAGCCTCCAGCACATTTGCAAATTATACAGCAGAAAAAGTTCTTGACGGTAAGAGGGAAACATACTGGCACACGTATTATGAAGTAGTGGAGGGCAGGGCAGGAAACAAAACACCCCCTCCTTATGAGCTCACAATTGACCTGGGCAGAGAATTCGTTATTTCAGGCTTTTCATATCTTCCGAGAACAGGGGAGTCATCAACGGGAAGAGTTACAAAGTATGAAATCTACGGCTCGGACGGAACAGATAACTTTGTTTTAATCGGCTCGGGAGAATTTCCCAATAACGAGGATGAAAAAACAGTAAAGTTCAAAAACAACATTCCTGTTAATAAGATTAAGTATAAGATACTTGATGCCGTTGGCGGATGCGGCGTTGTTGCAGAATTTGACCTTGTCAAGGAGGATGCTGCACTTCCCAAGGTGGTGCTTTCTGATGTAACAGCTGAAACCTTTGTATCGGAAGCTCCTAAGGCAGAGGAAAAGCCCAAGGAAGAAAAACCTGCTGCAGGTACAGTGGCACCGTCGACCGGCGAGAAAAAGGTTGAAGGAGAAGTTCCCGTTGATCCGAGATACGTGGATAAAAACGGATGGACAGCCTATGCAGAGCACAGCTTCCCCACGGGAGATACACCGGAAAAGTCCATCGACGGTAACCCAAAAAGCTACTGGCACTCATATTTCAAGACGGTTGACGGAGTAAATCAGAAGGCACCCATGCCCTATGATATGATTTATACCCTTCCTTCCGTAACAAGCATAGCAGGCTTTTGCTACACCCCCAGACAGACCGATGGTTCAACATCAGGTATCGTACTTGAATATGAATTTTACGGAAGTGCGGACGGCTCCGATAACTGGGTAATGATTGAATCCGGCACATTCACAAATGACAGAGCCTCAAAGGACGTTCACTTTATATGCAACCTTGATGTTAAAAAGGTTATGTTCAGAGTTAAGTCCGGTCTTAACGGCTATGCTGTAATAGGCGAATTTGACCTTATGGTAAAAAGGGATGGAATTACTACCGTACCTCTTTCCGAGTATGAAGCATATAAGGAAGAAAACAAGGTGGTATATGTTGATACAGACGGAATAAAGGCAGAATCCAGCTCCGAATGGACAGGTCATGCTGCATCGCTGGCGGTTGACGGAAATCCGGGCAGCTACTGGCATAAGAATCCCGATGATAAGGGAATGATTCTTTTAAGGATTGACCTTGGCAGGGAATACGAAATAGCAGGCTTTACCTATTATCCCAGACGTGACGATATAAAGGGACACTGGAAGAAGTACAATATGTATGCAAGTACCGATGATAACGAGTATGTATCTGTACTCAGTGGTGCGACTTTTGATGTAATTGACTATACAAGTAAGGATATAAGGTTTGCAGAGCCTGTTAAAATGCGATATGTGGAATTTGAAATAGACGAATACCACGGACACTGTGCGGCGGCTGAAATAGGCTTTTATCAGACAAAGGAAATTGTTCAGGAAGAAAAGGTTTTTGAAAAATATGTACTCCAGATAGATAATCCTTTGATAAAGTCTGAGATAAATGGCGTAACAAAGGAAACGACTCTTGACGTGTCTCCATTCATTAAAAATGGTAATACGATGATACCTTTAAGAGGTTTGCTTGAAGAAATGGGTGCAACCATTGAATGGAACGGCGACAATCAATCTATAAAGGTTAAAAAAGGCTTAATCACAATAGATATGCAGATAAGAAGAAAACAGGTTTATGTGACAAACGCCAAGGGAACTATTCGTTATTCATTCAGAACAGCTCCCATAATAAAGGATTCAAGAACCTTTATTCCGTTAAGATTCATCTCTGAAAATCTTGGGTATGATGTAATCTGGAACGGTGAAACAAGAACCATTACGATTCAGACTCCCGAAGAAGAGTAAAATAAAAACTGTGCGAAGAGTTTCTTTTCGCACAGTTTTTTAGTCTTTGCATATTCTGTCAATAGGGAAAGGAAGGTGAAAATGGTAATAACAGTTCCTTACGACAGAATAAAGGCGACGGAATATGCATCAAAGTGGGCATATCTAAGAAATCCCGACTATTACAATTTCAATTCCCTTGGCGGCGATTGTACAAATTTTATATCGCAATGTTTATATGCCGGAAGCGGTGAAATGAATTATCCTGTCTGGTATTATTACAGTATTAATGACCGCTCTCCGTCCTGGACCGGAGTTGAGTTTCTATATGATTTTCTTGTGAAGAACAAAGGACAGGGGCCAAGGGGAATCGAATGCAATATTGAGGATTTGAGACGTGGTGACGTTATTCAACTGGACTTTGACGGTGACGGAACGTTTTCCCACAGCCTTTTGGTAACAGATGTAAAATATCCCATAACACCTTTTCATATTTTAATTGCGGCACATACTGTGGATTCGTTAAACCGTCCGCTTGACAGCTATAGCTTTAAAAGGGCAAGATTCATTCACATAGAAAATGTGGGAAAAAGCATATAAAAAGGCTTATCGCAACAGCGATAAGCCTTTTTTCATGCAAGTTTTTTCAATTCTTTTCTTGAAATAAAGAAAAGAATTAATCCGAGTAAAGGAATTAAAAACGTAACGAATAAATGAATTCCAAACCCTGTGAACGGAACCATTGTAACAAGCATTATATATGAGAAAATCAATGCTCCGAGTTCGGTTTCAAATCCGAAAACTAAAAAGAAAATACAAATCAAAGGAATGAGGAACATAATTGCTGCTTGATAAAGGCAAAGCTTTAGGTAAATTTCCTTTGCAAGCTTCTTTCCGAAATGGAAAAGCAGGAAAAAGTATGCTGTGTAGAGTAGGGAGGTTATAATCTGGGGGATTGTTGCATCACTGAAAATGTCAATTTCCAAAACCGGTCTTCCCAGATAAGCATCAAACAGAAAGTAAACCGATAAAGCATAGAGTGCGATGAAGCCTGAAATAAGTGAAATATTTAATTTGTGTTTTTTTATAAATTCCAAAATCATGATTGCATATCTTCCTCCATCTTGTTTTTTACGGATTTCTTTTGTTTTTCTGCCTTGATTCTGTTCTGCTTTCGGTATTTAAGAGGTGATACACCGTTGATTTCTTTGAAAACAGACGAAAAGTAGTTGCTGTCGTTAAAGCCACATTCGTAGGCGATTTTGCATATTGACTTATCGGTGTGGATAAGGCGTGACTGTGCCTCCTTAAGGCGGATGATGGTTAAATATTCCTTAAAGCCGAAACCCGTTATGCTTTTGAAAAGCCTTGAAAAATAGCTCGTTGAAAGACTGGACATTTCGGCCATCTGCTCTAAAGTTAAATTCATTTTGTAATTGACAGAGATGTACTGTGTTACATTTTCAATCGGGATATTTGTGCGGCTATAGGGTTTATCCATAGAAGGATTTCTTAGCATAAGGGAGAAAAGCTCTGTCATATAGCCTGAAATCAGAAGATTTGAATATGAGTCAAAATTCTGATGCTCTTTTGAAATTTTTTCGAAAATTGCAGTGATTTCGGGAATTGTATCTTTCGGCGGACGGTAAATATTAAGAGCAAAAAGATTGTAAATATCAATTGCAAGGGATGGCGTGATATAAGGCTTTGAAAAGTTAATAAGATAGCGGTCTGTCGCTTCGTTAAAATAAATTGTTTTGTGTATAACGCCCTTTGGAATCAATACAAGGTCACCGGCTTCAACTTCAAACAGCTTGTTCTCGATAAAGTACCGGCAGTGGCCTTCTGCAAGAAAATAAATTTCATACATATTATGATAATGACCGTTGGTTGTGGCGGCAACGCTTTCACGTCTTGAACGGTCATAATAAAAGTTGTCATACCTGTAAAGCTTGGGCGTGACAAAGGGACGGGAATCTTCAGTTGTGATGTTTTTGTCTATTAACCCTTTCTTTATTGCCATATTCTTCGCCTCCTTTTTGATAATAGTTTTCCTGTTTTTCTTCAGTATAACACAAATGACAAAAAAATCAAGAAAAATCGTAAAAAAAGGCAATATTTTAAAGGAAATCTTATTGAAATTGTTGTAAAATAGTGATAAAATATAATAAAAAATATTAGGGGGTATTTTAATGAAAACAGCTTATCAGTTCAACATTGAAAAAATGCAGGAAGTAAAGCCTTCTATGGCATATCAGGGTAAGGATTTGCTTTCATGGCAGAAGGAAGCAAGAGCGAAGCTTTCAGAACTTATCGGTCTTCACACCTTCTCTAAGTGTGCACCCGAACTTGAAATTGAATATGAAAAGAAAATTGAAGGTGCTACAGAAATCCGCTTCACATACCAGAGTGAAGAGGGCTACAGAGTGCCCTGCCATCTTCTTCTTCCCGATGGAGTAGAAAATCCTCCCGTTATCATCTGCCTTCAGGGACATTCAACAGGTATGCATATATCCCTCGGCAACCCCATTTATCCCAATGATGAAGCAACCATCAAAGGCGGCGACAGAGATTTCTGCGTAAGAGCCGTAAAGGAAGGTTATGCGGCAATCGCTATGGAGCAGAGAAACTTCGGTGAATGTGGCGGTAAGCCCGGTGGAACAGACTGTATGTATTCCGCAGTAACCTGTATGCTTTTCGGAAGAACAACAGCAGGTGAGAGAGTCTGGGACATACAGAGATTAATTGACCTTCTTGAATCTGATTTTGCTGATAAGGTTGACGTTAAAAATATCTGCCTTATGGGTAACTCCGGCGGTGGTACAGCAACAGCATATACCGCAGCACTTGAAGACAGAATTGTTCTTGCAATGCCTTCTAGTGCTATGTGTACATATAAGGATTCTATCGGTGCAATGCCTCATTGCCATTGTAACTTCGTTCCTCATATCGCAGAATACTTCGATATGGGTGACCTTCTTGCAATGTCATACCCCAAGTATTATATTCAGGTAAACGGAATTCAGGATAATATTTTCCCGATTAAGGGTGCTGAAGAAGTGTTCGAACAGGGTAAGTCCGCTTACAGAGAAATGGGCGCAGAAGATAAATTAGCTCACGTTAAAGGCCCCGAAGGTCACCGCTTTTATGCTGATATGGCGTGGCCTTTAGTACATAAATTCATCAAATAATGAATTTATGTACGCGAGCGTAGCAAATGGAACAACCATTTGCGAAGCAAGGTTGATGCAGCGTAAAAATGCGAAGAGCATTTTAGCTGTGTCAACTAAATCTTATCAAAACGCAAATGGCGTTTTGCCCACTTTATAGGCAAAACCATATCTAACCATAAACTAACTAAAAGGAGAATCACTATGTTTGCAGGAAAAGAAAAAACAAAAAGACCTGAACGAGTTATTCAGTTCGGCGAAGGCGGATTTTTAAGAGGCTTTTGTGACTGGATGCTTCAGATTATAAACGAAGAAACCGACTGGAACGGTAGCGTTACTGTTGTTCAGCCCATTGAAAACGGTATGTGCGAAATGCTTGAGAAGCAGGATTGCATGTACACCCACGTTATAAGAGGCGTTGAAGGCGTTGATACAAAGTTAATCGACGTAATTTCAAGATGTGTAAATCCCTATGCGGATTACGATGCATATCTTGCACTGGCAGAAAATCCCGACTTCCGTTTTGTTATTTCAAACACAACAGAAGCAGGTATAAGCTATAATGAGGGCGATAAGCTAACAGACCGTCCCCAGAAATCCTTCCCCGCTAAGGTAACAGCCCTTCTTAAAAAGAGATTTGACTTAAAGCTTCCCGGATTTATTTTCCTTCCCTGCGAGCTTATTGAAAAGAACGGCACAACACTTAAGGAAATCATCCTCCGCTATGCGGACGAGTGGAATTTAGGCGATGACTTCAAGACCTTTGTTGAAAAGGAAAACGTGTTCTGTAACACATTGGTTGACAGAATCAACACAGGCTTCCCCAAGGGTGAGGATTTAGGTCTCGGCTACGAAGACAATATGTTAAATACCTCCGAGTATTTCCACCTTTGGGTAATCGAAGGACCTTCGGATAAGGTTTTAGAAATTCCATTTGATAAGACAGACCTTAATGTAATCGTTACCGACGATATGACGATGTATCGCACAAGAAAGGTAAGAATCTTAAACGGTGCACACACTGCAATGATTCCCTATGCACTTCTTAAGGGCGTTGAAACCGTTGGAGACTGTATGGCAGATGAAACTATGAGCACCTTTGACAAGGCTTGTGTATATGATGAAATCATTCCCACACTTGACCTTCCCAAGGAAGAACTTTTATCCTACGCTGACAGCGTGTTTGAGCGTTTTGCAAACCCCTATATCAGACACTTCTGCTCATCCATTTCCTTAAACTCCGTAAGTAAGTTCAAGGTAAGAGTGTTGCCTTCACTTCTTGAATATATCAAGAGATATGGAAAAATGCCCGAAAAGCTTTTATTCTCCTTTGCAAGACTTATCGAGTTTTATAAAACCGATATGCCCAACGACGACAAGGACGTTATGGAGTTTATGAAGAAGGCAACTGTTGCCGAAATTCTCAAAAACGACAAGCTCTGGGGCGAAGACTTAAGCTTCTTATGTGGCGAAGTTGAAAAGTATATATAAAGGGTATGATCATATGAAAATCAATAAACTTGACAATGTGGATGTAAACCTTGCCGATGGCCATAAATATGCCGACAGGGATATAAAGATGGGGGAGAACATTATAAAATACGGTTGCCCCATAGGTCACGCTACAAGCGATATCAAAAAAGGTGAACACGTCCACACACACAACGTAAAAACCAATCTTAAGGACAATCTTACATACGAATACAATCCGAAGTTTTACGACCTTCCCGAAGGCGATAAAACAAAAACCTTTATGGGTTATGTGAGAAAGAACGGCGACGTCGGTATAAGAAACGATGTGTGGATAGTAAACACGGTCGGCTGTGTAAACAAAGTTGCTGAGAAAATTGCAGCTGCAACGGGTGCACTTTTCTTCCCTCATCCTTTCGGATGCTCCCAGCTTGGAGATGACCAGGATGTCACACAGAAAATCCTTAAGGGAATGATAAATCATCCCAATGCCGCAGGCGTTTTGGTGCTTGGCTTGGGTTGCGAAAACAACAACATTGGTGAAATGAAAAAGGTGCTTGGCACCTGGGACGATGAAAGGGTTAAGTTCTTAATCACTCAGGAGTGCGAGGACGATGTGGCAGAAGGTATCAAAATAGTAAAAGAACTTCAGGCATATGCCGATACCTTTAAAAGACAGCCAGTTAGTGTATCCGCACTTAAGGTTGGCTTAAAGTGCGGCGGAAGCGACGGTTATTCGGGTATCACCGCAAATCCCTTGGTTGGTAGAGCGTCGGATAAACTTATTTCCATGGGTGCAAGCTGTATTTTAACAGAGGTTCCCGAAATGTTCGGAGCTGAACATTTGCTTATGGAAAGAGCTGAAAACGAAGAAATTTTCAATAAGACAGTCAGTCTTATAAATGACTTTAAGGACTATTTCACACGTCACGGTCAGGTGATTTACGAAAATCCCTCTCCCGGAAACAAGGCGGGCGGAATAACAACCCTTGAAGAAAAGTCATTGGGATGCGTTCAGAAGGGCGGTCTTTCCAAGGTTGTTGACGTATTAACCTACGGCGACACCGTTACCAAAAACGGTCTTTCCCTTCTTAACGGACCCGGAAATGATATCGTTGCAATAACAAACCTTATGGCATCGGGCGTACATATCATTCTCTTTACAACAGGTCGCGGTACACCCGTTGGCTCAAGCGTTCCCACGGTTAAAATTTCCACCAATGAAAACCTCTACAAGCACAAGAAAAACTGGATTGACTTTGATGCAAGCCCCACACTTAAGGGTCTTGACTTGTCAGATGAGCTTGTTTCCTACATCATAGAAGTTGCAGAGGGCAAAGAAACAATGAACGAAATTAACGGATACAGAGAAATTTCAATATTTAAGGATGGTGTAACATTATGAGTTTTATCAATGACGATTTCATGCTCAAAAACAAAACAGGTAAGCGTCTTTTCGAAGAATATGCAAAGGACCTTCCCATAATCGACTACCATTGCCATCTTGTTCCCAAGATGATTGCAGAGAATTATAAGTTTAAGAGCACCTATGATTTGTTCCTCGGCGGTGACCACTATAAGTGGCGTCAGATGCGTTCAAATGGTGTTCCCGAGGAAGATATTACAGGCTCTACTCCCGATTATGAAAAGTGGTTACAGTGGGCAAGAACAATGCCTCTTCTTATCGGAAACCCCTTGTATCACTGGACACATCTGGAGCTTAAGAGATATTTTGATATTGATAAGCCTCTTACGGAAGAAACTGCAAAGGAAATCTGGGATAAGTGTAATAAGCTCCTTGCACGTGACGATTTTTCCGCTCAAGAGTTAATCAAGAAGTCCAACGTTGAAGTTATCTGCACAACAGACGATCCAGTTGACAGCCTTGAATACCATCAGCAGCTTAAAGGCTTTTCCACAAAAATTCTTCCTACCTTCCGTCCTGATAAAATTGTGGAAATCAATAAGGAAACTTTCCTTCCTTATCTTGAAACTTCAAATGTAAAGACATTTGAAGACGTTCTTCATTTCCTTACAGAGAGAATTGAATTCTTCCATTCTGTAGGCTGCCGTCTTTCCGACCACGCTCTTGAATATGTACCCTTTGGCATCGGCGATGCTAAGGCTGTATTTGAAAAGAAGGTTAACGGTGGGGTTGTTACCTATGAGGAAGAAAACATCTATAAGACAGCGGTACTTAAGCACTGTGCATCAGAGTACGTAAAGCGTGACTGGACAATGCAGCTTCATATCGGTGCTCTTCGTAACAACAACAGAAAGATGTATGAAAAGCTTGGTCCCGACACTGGCTTTGACTCCATCAACGACCTTTGTATAGCTGAAAAGCTTTCTGCATTCTTGGGAAATCTTGAGTATGATTATGTTCTTCCTAAGACCATACTCTACACCCTTAATCCCAAGGACAACTTCGTAATCGGCACAATGCTGGGTAACTTCCAGAAGGCACCCACAGCAGGTAAAATCCAGTTCGGCTCCGGCTGGTGGTTCAACGATCACCGTGACGGTATGGAAGCTCAGATGATGGCTCTTGCAAACCTTGGCGTACTGGGAAGATTCGTTGGTATGCTTACAGACTCAAGAAGCTTCGTATCCTATACAAGACACGAGTATTTCAGAAGAATACTTTGTAATATGATTGGTAAGTGGGTAGAAGAGGGCGAATATCCCAACGATAAGGCATCATTAAAGAGAATTATCGAAGGAATCTCCTACTACAACGCAAAGGAATATTTTAAGTTTTAATAAAAAAATGTAGAATGCTTTGCATTCTACATTTTTTTCAATCTCCTGCAAAAGGGGCTGTAATTATTTTACAGCTCCTTTTTTCTGTATTCGCTTGGCGGTATTTTATATCTTTTTTTAAAAAGTCTGCTGAAATACAGGGGATCGGAAAATCCCACGGATATGGCAATTTCCGTTATGGTGTTTTTTGTTGATAAAAGCATTTCGGCGGCAGTTTTAAGGCGGATTTCATTTTGGTATTTAATCGGTGTCATACCGGTGATTTCCGAAAAGAGGTGGGAAAAGCGGCCCATGGAATAACCTGCTTTTTTGGAGAGAAAGCTTAGCGAAAGATTCTTTTCATAATTTAAGTTTATATAGGTTAAAACAGGAAGTATGCTGTTTTGAAGTTCACTTCTTACGGGCGTTTTTACGGCTTCTTCAATGTTATATATAAGCTCAAGAAATGATGCAATACAAAGCTTTTTGCCCCTGGGTGAATTTCTTCGCTGAATCATTTCGGTAAATGAATCACTTACTGCTTTGGATGATGAAATCAGATATACGCCACCTGAGAGAGAGGATGCGGATAAAATTTCCTCAATGGCGCTTCCTGTAAAATGACACCAGAAGGATGAGCTTGCGGCGCCCAATATATATTTTTGCTTTTGTCCCGGGGTGTATATCACAAAATTTCCCTCGGAAAAGTCAAAGGCTTCATTTTCATAGAAAACCGTACAGTTTCCTTTGATGAGGAGCAAAATGTGATAGTCCTTTCTTCCGTCTTCGCGGATTACGGTACAGCTGCTTGAAAGATTCTGAATTCCGGCACTGTTGATTTTTATATATTCGTCGGACTTTTCGTCTGTTTTATCCATATGCTTTCCGTCATAAATTCGCATAATTATCACCTTATTTTGAATTATTGTAGCATAGAACAGCATTTTTGTCCATATGGATTTTCATATTGTGCATAGACTTACAGGCTTGTTTTTGTTATATTCATAAAGAGGAGGCGTTAATATGAAAAAAATAGCTTTTATCGGGGCGGGAAGCCTGCAGTTTACATCAAGCTGTGTCCGCGATTTACTGACCTTTCCTGCATTTTCCGAATGCGAATTTGCCCTTATGGATATTAATGAGGAAAATCTCAAAAACATCACGGGTGTGGTTAATACCATAATAGAAAAAATGAATTGTCCTGGCTGTAAGGTAAGTGCAACAACAAACAGAGCAGAAGCACTGAAGGATGCCGACGGTGTGCTTTGTACCGTCTTCAATGGGGATGTTGATATATGGCAATATGATATCACAATCCCGAAAAAATACGGAGTGGATATAAACGTGGGGGACACAAGAAGCGTATCAGGTATTTTCAGAGCGCTTCGGAATATTCCTTTAATGCTTGATATATGTAAGGATATTGAAAGGTATTGCCCCAATGCGGTTTTTCTTAACTATACCAATCCTATGTCCATGCTTTGCGGTGCTATGCAGAAATACTCTTCGGTAGAAGTGACGGGCCTTTGCCACAGTGTTCAGGGGACTGTGAAAACCTTGGCAAAATGGCTTTCCGTTCCTTATGAAGAAATTGAGTATAAATGTATGGGCGTAAACCATCAGGCGTTTTATACGGTACTGAAGCATAAGGGAGAGGATCTTTATCCCCGCCTTCTGAGGCTTATGGAAAATCCCGATATTTTTAATATAGAACAGGTGAGAAACGAGATGTTCTTAAAGCTTGGCTATTATGTGACGGAATCCAGCGGACACAATTCGGAGTATAACGGGTGGTTTCGTAAAAGACCTGATTTAATTGAAAAATACTGCACCCACGGCACAAACTGGAATCCGGGCGAATATGCTTTTTCATTGAAAATACGGCAAAGGCGAAAGGAAAATCCTAAAGCTCAGTATGAAAGATGGTATAAAGAGGAGTTTTCAAAGAAAAAAAGTATTGAATATGCAGCAGATATATTCAATGCCAGATTCGGGGACGGACGGCCCTTTATATTCAACGGTAATGTGCAAAACTGCGGTTCAATTAAAAACCTTCCTTATGATGCCTGCGTAGAAGTTCCGGTGGTGGCAGACAGAATGGGCTTTAAGACCACTATCGCGGGAGAGCTTCCGCCACATCTTGCCATATTGGTAAATACCACGGCGATGATTGAAAATCTCGTGATTGAAGCAGCAATGGAAAAGTCAAAGGAAATGGTTTACAGGGCTGTGTACAACGATCCTTTAACCTCAGCTGTATGCTCGCTGGATGAAATTAAAAATATGTGCGATGAATTATTCACGGCAAATCAGGACTTTTTAGGAGATTATAAATAAAATAACGGCACCCACAGGGTGCCGTTATTTTTGCTTTTTTATTCAGATAACATTTTGCAAAGCTCTGGGATAACGGGCTCAAATGCGGCGCCGTACCAGTGATTATCCAATGTGGCTGTGTACTTTATCGCAAGATAGGTATAGTCTGCGGCGATTTTAGAAGCTTCATAAGCTGTCCTTCCGCGAAGGAGTGCACCGGAAAAAGCAGAAGCGAAAATATCACCTGTTCCGTGACAGCTGTTAGGAAGCTTTTCATGTTCGTAGTAGGAATATTCTCCGTTTTCAAAAACAACAACTCCGGTTTTTCCTTTTTCATAGGAAATTCCCGTAAAGATTATGTTTTTGCAGCCTGCATCCGTAAGCTTTTTAATTAAGGAATCAACATAAGCTCTATCGTAAGTTTCCTTATATTCCGTATCTGTCATAAAGCAGGCCTCGGTGATGTTGGGAAGTATGTAGTCGGCATCACGGCAAAGGGAAAGCATTTCCTTTGCATAAACTTCGTCAAAGCCATAGTAAAGCTTGCCGTTATCTGCCATTGCAGGGTCAACTATCTTCAATGAGTCCTCCTTTGAAACCGCAGAAAAGATGTCTTTTACATAACCAATCTGCTTGGTGCTTCCTAAATATCCTGTATATATGGCATCAAAGGAAATTCCTTCTTTAACCCAATGGTCTTTTATTCCGGGCAGGTCTTCCGTAAGATCGCGGAAGGTAAAGTCCGTAAATCCGCCGGTGTGGGTGGATAAAACCGCAGAGGGGAGAATGGAACACTCTACTCCGCAGGCGGAAACGATTGGGAGTGCAACGGTCATTGAACATTGACCTACGCAGGAAATATCCTGAATGGTAAGAAGTCTTTTATAGCTCATAAAAATGCCCCTTTACAAATTTTGTTTTCTGTATTATAATATTAATCTGATAATATGTAAATAATCAAAAAAGGAGAATTTTATATAACCAGATGAAAGAGAAAAAATATTTGGATGTATATAAGAAAATAAAAAATAAAATAACCGAAGGTGAGCTTAAAAAAGGAGAAAAGTTACCATCCAAGCGTGTTACGGCTGAAAAGGAGAATGTCAGCGTAATAACCGTGGAAAAGGCATACGGTATGCTGACGGACGAAGGCTATATAACACCGAAAGAGCGAAGCGGATATTTTGTGTCCGACATTGAAGTGCTAAAGGACCGAGAGGAAGAAAGCAAAAAAAGCATAACTTATCTTTCGGAGGAGACTGGCGAAATTTCGGAATTTGAATATTCGCTGTGGTTTAAGACCGTAAGAAAGGTAATTTCTGAAAAAGGTGAGCTTCTTTTCCGTAAAGCACCCGGAAGGGGATGTGCCGTTTTAAGAAACTCAATAGCATCCTACCTTTTAAGATATCGTGGAATTTTCACTTCGCCTGAGAATATAATAATCGGCTCCGGTGCGGAGCAGCTCTATGCTTCGGCGGTGAAAGTGCTTGGCAGAGATAAAATTTACGGAATAGAAAATCCATCATATTCACAGATTGAAGCGGTGTATCGGGGAGAGGGCGTAAAAATAAAAAAGCTTAAAATGGGAAATGACGGCATAAGGTCAGAAGAGCTTGTAAATGGTGGCTTTGATGTGCTTCATGTGACACCTTTTAAAAGCTTCCCTTCCAATGTCACCACCTCGGCAGGTAAAAGGTATGAATATCTTTCATGGGCGATGAAAAAGGGATTTATCATAGAGGACGATTTTGGAAGCGAATTTTTTGCTCCCGGTGCAAGCCGCGAAACATTGTATTCCATGAATAAGGGGAAAAATGTTTTATACATAAACACCTTTTCAAAAAGCCTTTCGCCGTCTATGAGAATAGGGTATATGATTCTGCCGGGCAGCTTATCTGATAAATACGAAAAAGAACTTGGTGCCTTTTCCTGCTCGGTGCCGGTACTTGACCAGTATGTGCTTTCAGAGTTTATTGATAGCGGAAGCTTTGAACGCCACGTCAACCGTATGAGACGAAAGATAAATAAAGACTTGACAAAATAAAATTTTGTAGTATAATGAATTCAGCAAAAGGGGGAGCTTGCGCATGCAAGCTGAGAGTAAGCGTAATGCCGCTTAGACCCGTATAACCTGATTTGGGTAATGCCAACGAAGGGATAATAGCTTAGCTTTCAGGCTGTATCCTTTTTTGGATGCAGCTTTTTCATTTGTGCGCGCGACAGATGAAAAGCGCATTTCCGGTTTCATTTGCCGGAAAAAGCTTTAAGAAAAGCGAATTATCAATCCTTGCCTTTTGCGATATTATCAAAGCACACGGAAGTCACTCGATATATGGTTTGAATTTTTTATTCAAACTCTTAAACCTTAAACGCAGGGAAATTTAGTGCAATTTCAATGCGGAGGACGAAGTAAGGCTGGCGCCTTTCGAGGACGACAAATTGAAAGAGTGCAAATTTACCAAGTTTAGGGCGTGTATGGAGTGTCTTATGTGTGCTTCCTGAAAGGATTGAAAAAAATGAAAACAAAAAAACTTGTAGTCTGTGCAATGCTTATTGCACTGGGCAGTGTGCTTTCGGTAATTCAGCCCTTTGCACTGCCTTTCGGCGGGGGAATAACCCTTGCTTCAATGATGCCTGTATGCTTAATCGGTATGATTTACGGAATGAAGACAGGCGTTTTATCGGCACTCTGTTTCAGCGTGATTCAGATGTTTTTAGGAGCATCCACCATTGGTGCGGCATTTTTGCCCGGGGAAGACCAGATGATTTTGTGGAAAGCCATTTTAATGTGCTTACTTGACTATACCCTTGCGTATACGGTTTTAGGCTTATCAGGCATTTTCAAAAACAAAATCAAAAATGATGAGGTTGCAATTCTTGCAGGTTCTGCCTTTGTAACCTTCCTTCGCTACGTAGCCCATATCCTCTCCGGTTACATACTCTGGGGAAGCTACGCAGAGTGGTTCTTTTCTCAGGAAGGATTTTATGCCTTCGGTGAAAAAATACTTAATGCTTTTTCGGGAAACGGACTTGCCTTTATCTATTCGGTAATTTATAACGGCCTTTATATGGTTCCCGAAATCATCATTACAGCACTGGTTACGCCGATAGTTTATAAGGCTCTTAAAAAATCAAAAGCGTTTTAATTAAAAAGCCACGAAAACATTTGTTTTCGTGGCTTTTGCTTATTCTTTTTCTTTGCTTGCTCCATGCTTAAGGTTTTCTTTGTAAATAACTATTGCGTTGCTTGAATTTAAGCCGATTTTCTCAATGTAACTTGGTGCATAAACCGAAAGGTGGTTGAGGATTTCGATAAAGTGGGCACTTAAGTGATGCCTTCCGCAATAGTTGAAAATAGAAAACAAACGGGGAATTTCAAATATTGTCGGAGTAATCGAACCGTCGGGATAGTACCAGATGTAAACATCGTCTTTTAAAGTGGCGTAAGAAAGTGCAAGGGGACTTACATCCTTTTCGGCAAATTCCTTTTCCATTGTCAGAACTTCGTTGGGATAGATAAGAACCTGAGGGATGAGCGGAGTAGGCTCTCCCTCCGGCATAACCTTTCTTCTGAAAGTGAGGTCTTCAGTATCCCAATGAAGAGTTACACCTTCTACATCCAATGGAATCAAGCGATCGTCAGTACGAGTGGTAGAGACTTTTAATTGATCCATTTGGATGTCGTCATCTTCTTCGTCTGTGTGTGGAAAACGATTTATGCAGAAGTCAATTCTGTCTTTGTAATATGCAACTTCTGTAGGAACAAAGGTAAAGTCTTTGCAGTAAATTGCCTTAGGTCCAACTTCAAATATGTTATATACAAGTACCGGTTTTTCCTTTTTCTTCAAGAATCTGAACATGGTTTTCCTCCGGATTGTGTGTTTGATTACAGCTGGGAATTTTCTTCCTTAGCACAAATAGCATCATATTCTTCACGAAGCCATTCGTCGCGGCTTTCTAAAAATTCACCTGTGTTAAAGTCATAGCGATAGGTTAAAACATCTACCCAGTATGCATAGTTTTTGTAAATTTTAAGGTATTCGATACCGCCACGGCTACCGCAATTCAAATATTTATAGGAACCGTCCAACTTGAGTTCGTAGAGATTGTAATAATAATTATCAGCGTTTTCATATCCCTTTTTGTGGCCGTATGTAAAGCCGACTCTTTTTCCGTCCGGAAGAGTAATGTGCTTTGAGTAGAAGAATGTGGACCAGGATAACTTATCAAACAATTCTTCATTGGTCTCCTTAAGATATAAAGAAACAGCAGTGTCAAGCTCGTTTGTATTATCGTAGCTATACACATTTTCGTCAGTGGCAGAGTTACGGATTATAGGAGTGAAATCTCTTGTGTAGCTTAAAGAAATTATCGGTGTAACGCATTCGTTATCATCATAATATTCGCCGTCAAAGGGTTTGAATATATCTGAATTACTGATAAAGTAAAGCTTTGTATCTCCGCTTTCGTGGGAATATTTATAAAAACCGGAAGGTGTCTGGAGAATATTTTTGCTGCCGGTAATTTCGAAAACTTTGGAGTATGCCGAGATAGTCTTCATTTTACCGCTCTTTAAGTCAAAAAGAATGCTGTTTTCAGAGCTGGAGGAAGAAATATACGCCAAAGAGCCATAACGTGTTATGGTAGAGTAATCCATGGGAACTGTAGCTTTTACAGTCATGTTGTTTGTGTCAATATAAACAGGTTTATATGAGCGTGAAGGTGTGAAAAATACTGATGATTCTTCAGATATTATAATGCTACGTCCTGCAACCATATATTCTGCGGGTTTTAAAATGGCAAAGTCCGAAAGATTGAAGAGGTCAATTCTTGCCCAAAGGTAGTCGGCATTGCTGTAAAAAGCAATTAAAAGCTGATGGCCGTTATATACAAAGAATTCGTTTGCGGTAAAGTTAATATCATTTCCAAAGCTTCCGAAAAATGTCCAAAGTGTTCTTTCGTTTAAATAAATTTCTCTTCCTTTGGAGCCCAAAAGAGCTTCGTAAGGAGTTGTGAGAGTAATTATAACAGCATTGTCTTCGATGGGATCACGAATGCCTTCAACAAAATAAGTGCCATCCTGTGAAACGGTATAGGGAACTCTGGGTATACTTTTTATAACATTATGTGAATTGCTTTTAAGGTCATAGTAATAATTGTAATAGTCATTGTTTTTGTCATACACCTGGAATAAAATAAGGTGGTCGATTTTAGCCATATAATAAACGTCGTCACCCTGGATAAAATCGGATGGGATATAAGAAGTTTTGTCAAAATCCAGAACACAGGTTTTATTGTTTCCCTGTAAATCTGATTTCCAGAGCTGAGTATGCTCGCAGGGATGATATCCGTGCGTAAGGAAATATATATTGTTTCCTACTATAAAGAAATTACCGAAATCTACTTTTGCATCCATTGAAACTGTGAGAACATCTTTCTCATTCATAGGGGTAGCTGTTTGAGGGTTACCAAAAGCAGATACAGGAGTCTCCGTAGATGATGCCGGAGAATCTCCCGCCCATACTTTAGCACCACAGGCAAAACAGAAAGCAGCTTCGTCAGGGAGCTGTTTGCCACATTTAATACAGAACATAAATAATCCTCCTTTTGATGATGTGAAAATTTTGCTACTATAGTATAGCATAAAGCTAAGCTTCTGTCAATTGAAAGAGAGGCTTTTGAAGATTCTGATCTTTGAATTTAATGCGGCATGAAATGCATTTTGAAATGTAAGATATGGACAAATGCGATAAAATATGTTATGATAAAACCAGCATAAAGTTGTGCTGAAATAATATGTTTTGAGGTGATTATATGAAGATGTTAAAAAAATTGATGGTTGTTATGTTTGCTTTGGTGTTGGCTCTTGCATTGGCAGGTTGCCAAAAGGACTACATAAGCGAAGAGAAAGCGGAGGAATTTTTGACTAAAGCTGCGGAAATTGAAGAATACAGCGAAATTAAAAATAAAAATACTATAACTCAGGCTGATATCAATATTGAAAGCTACAATATATTCTTAAAATGGGATGAACTCCTTAATGAAATATACACTTATTTAAGTGAGAATATGGAAGAAGAGGACTTTGCCATCCTTGAAGAAGACGAGCTTTTATGGATTGCTGAAAAAGAAGCGGCAATAGAAGAAGCGGCGAAGTACTGGGAAGGCGGAAGCGGTGAAGCTATGGTGAGAAACGTGACGGCGTCAGACTATACAAAGGACAGATGCTATTATCTTATATCCATAGTGAAGGGCGAAAAGCTTCCGGAATAAGGAAGGCTTAAAGACATCATTTTGCCGAAAGGTATTGACATAGTATCCAATATGATGTATAATGATAGGGAATATTATATTGGAGGTTTCTTTATGGGAAAGATTAATTTAAAGCTCAACGAAGTTGAAAAATTTGACTCTATTAAAGATATGCTTAATAAGGCAGTTGCCGCTTGCGGTGATAAGCCATTATATAAGTGGAGAGACGGTAAGGAAATAAAGTCTGCTTCCTACAACGAATTCAGAAAGACCGTTGACTATCTCGGAACAGCACTTTCTTCCATCGGTATGGCAACAAAGCACGTTGCAACATCCGGTGAAAACAGCTATAACTGGATTTGCACTTACCTCGCAATGCTTATGTCCGAAGGCGTTTTCGTTCCCATTGACAAGGAAATGCCCATTGACGATATGGTCAGAGTTGTAAACAACTCCGACAGTGAAGTGTTCTTCTACGCATCAAAGTTTGAGGATATTTTCCACGAAAGAGAAGCGGAATTCACTAACATCAAGTACTTCATCGGCTTTGACCGTGAAGAGGACGAGGGGAAGTTCTTATCCTATAAAAAGTTCCTTGAAAAGGGCAAAAAGCTCTACGAAGAAGGGGACAGAAGCTACGTTGATATGCAGGGCGATCAGAACGTACTTAAGATGCTTATCTACACCTCCGGTACAACAGGAGATCCCAAGGGTGTTATGCTTTCTGAGCACAATCTTTGTTCCATGATTTACTACGGAATGCAGGTATCAAGTATTTCAACAGTTGAGCTTGCAGTACTTCCTTTCCATCACACATACGAGGCTGTTCCCGGAATACTTGTTGGTATTCACGGCCACGCTACAATGTGCATAAATGCACAGCTTACTCAGGTTCTTAAGAATATGCAGGAGTTTAAGCCTGACTATATGTATATAGTTCCCGCTTTTGCGGAGCTTTTCTATAAAAAGATATGGGAAGCAGCTAAAAAAGGCGGTAAGGAAAAGGGACTTAAGATTTTAATCAAGGTAAGTAACTTCTTAAGGAAGTTCGGAATTGACCTTCGTAAGAAGTTCTTTAAGACAATTCACGAGTCTTTTGGCGGGAACCTTTTCAAGCTCATCTGCGGCGGTGCTCCCGTTCGTGCAGAGCTTGGCGAGTTCTTTGACAGCATCGGTATTTTCCTTATGAACGGTTACGGCATTTCTGAATGTTCTCCCTTAATCGCCGTTAACAGAAGAGAACATAATGACTGTACAACAGTTGGTTTCGTGCTTCCCTGCCTTGAAATGAAGCTTCTTGACGAGACAGAAGAAGGCATCGGAGAAATCTGCGTTAAGGGTGACAACGTAATGCTTGGCTATTACAAGCGTCCCGACCTTACAGAGGAAGCTATTAAGGACGGTTGGTTTGCAACAGGCGACTATGGAAAGCTTGATCCCGAAGGAAGACTCAAGATTACAGGCCGTAAGAAGAATATGATTGTTTTAACCAACGGTAAAAACGTATATCCCGAAGAGCTTGAAGAGCAGATTGGTAACCTTGATTATGTTAAGGAAGTAGTGGTATATGCAATCCCCGATGAAAACGGTCAGGAAGATGCCCTTCAGGCAGAGGTATTCCTTGATGAAGATTTAGTTAAGGCGATGGCAGAGGAAAACATTGAAGCACGCCTTATGAAGGACATCAACGAAACCTTCAAAGATTACCCCAGATATAAGCAGATTGCAAAGGTTAAAATCAGAGATAAGGAATTTATCAAGAATTCCTCCAACAAGATTAAGAGAAACTTAATCGGTAAAGAGTGAGTGAAAAAAGCACCTGTTCAATTAAAAGTTGAACAGGTGCTTTTTATGAAATATTAGGGCAAGTTACGTATTGTCCGGTTGTATTGTAATAATTTGTGTGTTAAGATGAGATTCTTCACTGCGTTCAGAATGACAATATTGCCTTCTTCTGTCATTCTGACGTTTCTCATACTATGTCATTATGAAGGAGCTTGCGACTGAAGAATCTCTTTCATAACAAATGAGTAGCATTTGGGTTATAAATAAAAAACTGGACAAGAGGAAAATTTTGTGATAGGATGTTTATATCAAAAGTATCGGAGGGATAAAAATGCTTAAAAAGATCGGCTCATTTTTGCTTATAGCAGTTATGCTTATGGCGGTATTGACACCGCTTACAATAGTGGCGGCTCAAAGCGGAAAATGCGGAGATAATCTAACATGGACGCTGGATGATGCCGGTACGCTTACCATTGCGGGCTCAGGAGATATGTGGAACTGGGAACTTGGTGGGTCTCCGTGGTCCAGTTTTAAAACTCCTATAAATAGGGTTGTAATAATTTATGGGGTGACAAGCATAGGAAACTATGCATTCTATGCTTGTAATCTCACGGCAATAAGTATACCGCAAAGTGTGACAAGCATAGGGGATGGGGCGTTCGATTTTTGCAAAATTCTCACATCGATAAACATCCCATCAAGCGTGACAAGCATAGGTGAAAGGGCGTTTTCTTTTTGCGATAGATTGGTGGCAATCTTTGTGGATGACAACAATCAAAATTATTGTAGTATAAACGGAGTTCTTTTCAGTAAAGATAAAAAAATTGTTTTGTGCTATCCAGCAGGTAAAAGGGAAGCTAATTATACAATTCATGAAGGAGTAACCGACATAGGCGAATATGCTTTCTTTTGTTGCAAAAGCCTTACGTCCATAAGCATTCCGTCAAGCGTAACAACGATAGAAGATTGGGCGTTTGCTTTTTGCGACAGCCTCATGACAATAAGCATTCCGCCATGCGTGAAGAGCATAGGTGAATATGTGTTCTATAGTTGCGACAGCCTCACGACAATAAACATCCCATCAAGCGTGACAAGCATAGGGGATGGGGCGTTCGGTTGGTGCGAAAGCCTCACATCGATAAACATCCCATCAAGCGTGACAAGCATAGGGGATGGGGCATTCTCTTATTGCGACAGCCTCGTGGCGATATTGGTTAACAGCAGCAACACTGAATATTCAAATGATGAATATGGAGTGCTTTTTAATAAAAATAAAACAAAAATTATACAATATCCGAACGGACGTAAGGAAACTACATATACCATTCCGTCAAGCGTGACAAGCATAGGGAATAACGCGTTTGAGTTTTGCAAAGGCCTCACGTCAATAAGCATTCCATCAAGCGTGACAAGCATAGGGGAAGAGGCGTTCTCTTATTGCGACAGCCTCACCTCAATAAGTATCCCTGACAGCGTAACAAGCATAGGGGAAGAGGCGTTCTCTTATTGCGACAGCCTCACATCGATAAAGATACCGTTTAGCGTAACGTACATAGGGGGAGACGCATTCTACAAGTGCAGAAGACTCACCGACATATATTACGCCGGAAGTGAAGCAATGTGGGAAACTTTAGCAAAAGATGTCGAAGTTCCTGATACTACAAAAGTTCATTACTATTCTGTTGCACCGGGAACGGTTATAGGCTCGGCGCTTCGCACAAACATAACTGCGGCGATAAACGGCCATGCAATTCCTTCGTTTAATGTTGACGGCTATACATACATAGTGGCAGAAGACCTTAAGGATTATGGGTTTGCTGTGTACTTTGACAATTCAACACGGACCCTTGCTATAAATCGTGACAATTCAAAGACAGACGTTACAAGAAACTATGTGAAACCTTATGTTCCAAAGAGCGAAGTGGGAATAAAAGAGCACAACATTGTGGCAACGGACATAGTGACTTATCTCGACAATAACTACGCTCAAAGCTATAATATAAACGGACTTACGATAATCCCGTTTAATGAGCTTGGAAGATACGGCGCTGTTTATTACGACAACGCTACCCGTGTGATAAGTGTAACCATTCCCGGACTCAATTAAAAGCAAAAGCCTCACTTTTTAGAAAAAAGTGGGGCTTTTTTATTGACTAAACAAGGGCGGTGTAGTATAATTATCCTTGTAAAAATAAAGGGGAGGGTTAACATGAATAAGACTTATGCTCTTATAGAAAAACTGAAAACTCCGGCTCGTGAGTTTTCTCCCATGCCTTTCTGGTTTTTAAATGACGACTTTACCGATGAGGAAATTATCCGTCAGCTTACAGACTTTAATGCTCACGGTGTTCACGGTGTTGTTCTTCACCCCAGAATTGGCGTGCCGGAATCAATTCAGTATTTATCCGATAAATTTATGCACTTTATGAAGGTGGCTGTGGAAAATGCCGCACGCCTTGATATGAAGGTTATTTTATATGATGAGGCAATGTATCCTTCGGGAAGTGCCCATGGTTTGGTTGTTGCTGCAAACCCCAAGTTTGCATCCCAGGCAATTATCCTTGCCGATAACACAGACGAAGGAAAGCTCATCTGCAAAACCGAAAGCGGAAAGTACATAATGCAGGTAAACAGTAACGGCAAGATTAGAGGTATTCACTTCGGTGAGGACGACGGACAGCCGAATGCTCCTTTGGCAGCAGACCTTCTTAATCAGGAATCTGTTAATAAGTTTATTGAGCTTACCCACGAGCGTTATTATGCCGAGGTTAAGAAATATTTCGGAAACACTGTAATCGGCTTTTTCACCGACGAGCCTTCATCCCTGGGAAGAGGAGCAAGAAGAGGATGCTTCCCCTGGACATGGGGCTTTGAGGATGTAATAACCTCTCTCGGCGGAAAGCTTTCCGACCTTGAAGGTCTTTATACAGGCGAAAATAACGAAACCATCGAAATTTATAAAAAGGCACTTTTTGACCGTGAAAACGATATTTACTATAAGAGTCTTTCCGCCTGGTGCGAAAACCACGGCATCGCTCTTATGGGACATCCCCACAAGGGTGACGATATCGAGTGCGAAAAATACTTCCAAGTTCCGGGTCAGGACATCGTTTTAAGATGGATTGCTCCCGAAAAGGGCGGTCTTTCAGGCGGTAACGAATCGGCTCAGGGTAAATGCTCTGCCGATGCCGCAAGGGTCATGGGACGCAGAAGAAACTCCAACGAGTGCTACGGTGCCTGCTGTAAGGATAACATTCCCTGGAATTTCAACGGCGGTGACCTTAAGTGGTATACCGACTGGCTGGGCGTAAGAGGTGTAAACTTCTTCATTCCTCACGCTTTTTACTACAGCGTAACAGAAAAAAGAAAGGACGAACGTCCCCCGGATGTAGGTCCCAACAATATCTGGTGGAAGCACTTTGACACCATCGCAACCTACATAAAGAGAATTTCCTGCCTTATGACAGATTCTAAAAATGCCACAAAGCTGGTTGTTCCCTGCAAAAACCGTGAGCTTTCCATTGACGAGGTTGCTCCTCTTTATGAAAATCAGGTGGAATTCAACTATGTTCCCGAAAGCTTCATAACAGAGGAAAATGTAAAAGATGGAGTTCTTACAATCGGTGAAAACAGCTACGAATATGCTTACTGCGATAAAAACGGCGTTCTTCCCACATTGAAGCAGGCGAAGGATATTTCGGAACTTCCAGAAAGAACGGTTTATCTTGATAAGCCCTTCAAGGACCTTAGAGCAACCCACATTATAAAGGACGGAGTTGACGTATTCTTCTTTACAAACGAGGGCGAAGAAGAAATTTCTGCAAAGGCTAAAGTGGATGCAGCAGGCCAGCTTGTTGCAATGGATTTCTGGAAGGGCACGGTTAAGGAAATAAGCTGCAAAACCGTGGGCGATAAGACTGAATTTAATCTTAACTTAAAGCGTCGTGAAAGCATTGCAATTTTAGTTGATGAAACAAAAGAAGCAAAGGAATTTTCTGAAGAAGCAAAGGTTTATGTAAATCCTGAGTTTACCTTGATTTCCGACGATGAAGAAAATTTCGTAAAAACCTACGAAGCAAAAATCACGGTAGAAGAAACAGAAAACGTATACCTTAAGGTGACGGGTGAAGAAATGGCAGAATGCTTTGTAAACACAAATTTCTGCGGCTTCAGCCTTTGGAACGAGCACGAATTTTATCTGACGCCTCTCCTTAAGAAGGGCGAAAATAAAATTATGATAAAGATGACCGGCAGTGCAGTGAACCGCTTTACCGATCACCGCTTTGAATACGGTCTTATGTGAGGTATTTTATGGAAAAGCTTCTGGACAAAACAGACTATGCTATTCTTAACTGCCTTAAGAAAAATGCAAGAATGAAGGCATCTGACATTGCAAAGGAGATTAATCTCTCGGTTTCTGCCATCTTGGAGCGAATCAAGAAGATGGAGGTCGCAGGAATTATTGAATCCTATACGATTACTCTTAATCAGAAAATTTTAGGCAACGATCTTATAGCTATGATGGATGTAAGTTTGGAACATCCTAAGTTTTACGACAGCTTTGTTGAAATGATTAAAAAGAGCGAACATATTCAGTCTTGCTATTATTTAACTGGCAAGCACGATTTTCTCCTTAAGATATTGACGGATTCCTCCGACAGCTTGGAGCGTATTCACAGAGAAATAAAAAGTATGGAGGGAGTTGGGGCAACGGAAACCCACTTTGTATTAAAGTCGGTTAAAAATGAAATTGCATCAATTCCCGGCTCAGATGAGCTAATACAGTTAAAGTGAGAAGGTCTTTTTATGACAAAACGTATATGTGCCGTAGTTAATACTGCGGCACTTCTCCATAATTTGAGAGAAGTAATAAAAAAGGCAAACGGTAAAAAAGTTGTTGCCGTAATAAAGGCTGATGCTTACGGACATGGGGCCTTGAAAGCTGCGGAAATTTATGAAGAGTATGCAACAATGTATGCTGTTGCCACAAGCGATGAGGCATTGGAATTAAGAAGTGCCGGCACAAAAAAGGACATATTAATCCTTGCTCCGGTACCGACTGAGGATATGGCAGTGCTTATTGAAAATGACATAATCCTTACTGTTTCCGATATTGAAGGAGCAAAGACAGTATCTTTAGAGGCTGAAAAAACAGGGAAAATTGCCCGCATCCATGGGGCAATTGATACCGGCATGAGCCGCATCGGATTTTTTCCGACAGATGAAAGCGTTGCTGAACTTAAAGAAATTGCAAGTTTGCCTTTTGTTTCACTGGAAGCAATTTTCACCCATTATGCCAAGGCGGATGAGAAGGACAAGAAGTGGATGAACATACAGACCGAAAGGTTTACTTCGTTTGCAGACGCACTGAAAAAGGAAATGCCGCATTTGAATTTTCATATTGCCAACAGTGCCGGCATAATGGAGCAGGACGAACAATACGGAGATTTTGTAAGGGCAGGAATTGTTTTATATGGACTTTATCCTTCAAACGAGGTTGATAAAACAGCATTAAAGCTTATTCCGGCACTTAGTTGGAAGAGCAGAGTGTCATCTTTAAGATGGGTTGAAAGGGGTGAGGGGATAAGCTATGGACATACATATGTGGCAGAAGAAAGAATCCGTGTGGCAACAGTATCCTGCGGATATGCCGACGGCTATCCGAGACTTCTTTCAAACAGGGGAAGAGTGTTGATAAACGGGGTAAGCTGCAAAATCCTCGGAAGAGTGTGCATGGATCAGTTTATGGTTGATGCATCAAATGCTAATGTAAAGGTTGACGATGAGGTTATCTTAATCGGTAAAAGCGGAACTGAGGAAATTACAGCCGATGAAATTGCAGGACTTACGGGGACCATAAACTATGAAGTTGTCTGCGATATAGGAAAGAGAGTTCCCAGGATTTACGAATGATGCTAAAAGTGACAAAATGACATAGAAAAGCGACAAAAAGCCATGGAAATTATATTTCCATGGCGTTATAATACATATAAAGGAGGCGTTTCTATGGCAATAATATATGATGAGGTAAATAAAATATTTAACCTGCAGACTAAAAATTCAAGCTACATAATGGGTGTGGTATATGACAAATATCTTGTGCACATTCATTACGGTAAAAGGCTTAACTATACAGCATCTGCATCAGATATGCTTGGATTTTCTGTTAACCGTGGGGGTAGCATTTCTCCTTTTGATTACGGAAACGAGGGCCTGGGAAATATATGCCTTGACACTCTTCCTCAGGAATATGCAACCTATGGCTCGGATTTGAGGGAGCCTGCGTTTCATGCGGAATTTGAAGACGGCACAAGCTACACAAAACTTTTATATAAGGGGTATAAAATTTATAAGGGCAAAGAGCCGATAAAAGGACTTCCTTCGGTATACACCGAAGCGGGAGATAAAGCTGAAAGCATAGAATTTGAGCTTTACGATGATGTTAAAAAACTCACCGTTATATTAAAATATACCGTGCTTGATGATTTTGACGCCATAAGCCGCCATGTTACGGTTATTAATAATTCCGACGAAAACGTAAAACTTAAAAAGGTTATGAGTACGGCAATAGATTTTAATAATGCTGACTATAACTTTACAACATTAAACGGCTCATGGGCCAGAGAGCGTCATATTCAGAGAGTACCTCTCCATAAGGGCGTTCAGGGTGTTGATTCAAAGCGTGGTGCATCAGGGCACCGCCACAATCCCTTTATTATGCTATCTTCCCTTGATGCAACAGAGGACTATGGCGAAGCATACGGCTTTTCTTTGGTTTACAGCGGAAACTTTGAAGCAACGGCAGAGGTTGAATATAACTGTGCCACAAGAGTATTGATGGGCATAAATTCCTTTGATTTTTCTTGGCTGCTTGCTCCCGGAGAAAGCTTTGATTCTCCTGAAGTTATAATGGTATATTCGGGAAGCGGAATAGGAGAAATGTCAAGAAACTACCATAAACTTTACAGAACCCGCCTTTGCAGAGGGAAATACCGTGACAGTGTGCGTCCCGTTCTTATAAACGTGTGGGAAGCGGTTTACTTTACATGCAATGAAGAAAAGATTCTTGCAATTGCCGAAAAGGCAAAGGATGTGGGAATTGAGCTATTGGTGCTTGACGACGGATGGTTTGGAAAAAGAGATTCTGATAACTGTTCTCTCGGAGACTGGGTTGTATACAAGGAAAAGCTTCCCTCAGGAATAGACGGTTTAGCAAAGAAAATTAACGATATAGGCCTGAAGTTTGGACTCTGGTTTGAGCCTGAAATGATTTCTCCGGATTCCGACCTTTACAGAGCTCATCCCGATTGGTGCATACATATACCGGGAAGAGGAAGGGGGCTTGGTCGTCACCAGCTGATACTGGACCTTTCAAGAGACGAGGTTTGCGATTATATCATAGAATCTGTGGCAAAGATTTTGTCCTCCGCTAATATCAGTTATGTAAAGTGGGATATGAACAGAAACATGTCGGAAATCGGAAACGAGGTGCTGCCAAGAGAAAGGCAAAGGGAGCTTCCGCACAGATATATGCTTGGATTGTATCGCGTGCTCCAGGCCCTTACAAGTCGCTTCCCCGACATACTTTTCGAGGGCTGTGCGGGCGGCGGTGGCAGATTCGACCCCGGTATGCTTTATTACTTCCCGCAAATCTGGGCAAGTGATGATTCCGATGCCATAGAAAGACTATATATCCAGGAAGGAACAGCTTTGGTATATCCTGTGTCAACTGCGGGGGCTCACGTTTCTGCCGTTCCAAACCATCAGGTGGGAAGAACCACTCCGCTTCACACGAGAGGAAATGTGGCGATGACAGGGCAGTTCGGCTATGAGCTTGATTTAACGAAGCTTTCGGAGGATGAACTTAATACAATAAAAAATCAGGTTGCAACCTATAAAAGCTTCGGAACTAAAATTACAGAAGCAAACCTTTACCGTTTAAGGAGTTCTTTCTATGGTAATGTCACGGCATGGGAATTTCTGTCAGAAGAAAGAGATTTTGCGGTAGTTATGGTTGCCAATAAGCTGGGAATTCCTTCTGCACCGAATGAGTTTATAAAGCTTAAGAATCTTGTTCCCGATGCAGAGTATAAGGAAAGAGCTACGGGAAAAGTTTACAGGGGGGAATTTCTTGAAGCTGTGGGCATGGCATATGCTCCGTCAAGAGATTTCAATTCTGTAATGTTAGTGTTTGAAAAGATTTAATGAAAAATCCGCCTTTTGTTCATAAAAGGCGGATTTTTTTGTTTGACATAGGTATAACAATATGGTAAAATATAAACTGGATGGAAGGGGGGAATGCGAATGAAGTTTTTTGATTTTATTGCAGAACTCATATTTCCACCGAGGTGTGCATGCTGTCTTAAAGTGATAGGAAAGCACACTGTTTTTTGCGGAGACTGTATGCCGGAAATTCTTTTTGTTGACGGAGTCGCCTGCGAAAAATGCGGGATTCCGCTTTCTGCAAATTTTCCGTCTCCCGTATGCGGAAGATGCAGGGAAAGAAATTTCAGCTTTGATAAAAATATTCCACTCATGGAGCATTTCGGATGCGGCAGGGAAACGGTTATTAACATGAAGTATAAGAGCCACCCGGTTATAAAGGATGTGGCAATCCTTATGGCAAACCGCATTATGCCGATTTTAGATTTGATTGATGAAGTAACCTTTGTTCCCATGACTAAAAAAGAGGAAAGAAAAAAGGATATACATATAACATATTTCCTTTCAAAGGAAATCGCAAAGCTTATAGGCGTTCCTCATAAAGAATTACTTTGCAAGACAAGGGAAACAAAGAAACAGAAGGAGCTTACCGAAAAGGGCCGTATTGAAAATGTCAGAGGTGCTTTCGAGATAAAAGGTGACGTTAAAGGAAAGACCGTCTTGATTATTGATGACGTTTTTACAACTGGTGCAACAATGGAAGAGTGTGCAAAAGTATTAAAAAGAGCGGGTGCCTTTGCTGTGTTTTCAGCTACGGCAAGCATTCGTAACAGGGAGTAAAATATGATTGATATGCATTCTCACATCCTTCCGGGCATAGATGACGGAGCTGAAAATGTGAAAGAGGCTCTCACGATGCTGGAGGACGCATATAAAAAAGGGTGTAGTACGGTTGTTGCAACGCCTCATTTAAGAGCATATTCCGAAGAAGAAATTGAAGAAGCTCTTAAAATGCGAGATATGGCCTATGAAAATCTTATGAGCGAGGCAAAAAAAGGTGAAGCTGTAATTCCTGAAATTAAGCTGGGATTTGAAGTTTTGCTGGATAAGGAAATCACAGTATTTCCATCCTTTAGGAAGTTATGCATTGAAGGCACAAATGCTATGCTTGTGGAAATGCCGATGCATCATTGGGATGCTTTCGCACTTTCAAGAATAGATAACCTCAAAAAAGAGGGGATTTTGCCAATAATAGCACATCTTGACAGATATATCGTATTTAAGAAAAATCTGGAGCGGGTCCTTTCTATGGAAGGTGTAATTTATCAATTTAATGCTGAGGCTTTTTTGGGAAGACATAGGCTTAATCTTATCAAAAAAACACTAAAAATGGGAAAGACGGTGGTTGTCGGAAGTGATATGCATCATAGTGCAGGGGTAAGAAGAAGCAGGCTTTATGAAGCATATAGAAAGATGATTGGTAAGAGAAAAGACTATGAGGCTGTGTTTGAGGGAAATGCCCATAGAATTTTATTTAATAAGTGACATAAAGGAGATATAAAGATGAGTAACTGGACAAACAGCATAATAACAGATGAACTGGCTACATCTGTAGGGTTGGGAGAGTTTTTTATATGTACAGCGGTGTCTCTTATACTTGGTGTTTTAATAGCTCTTTGCCATATGTATAAAAACCCTTCTTATTCAAAAGGTTTTATTATGACAACAGCACTTCTTCCTTTTATTGTTCAGGCAATTATAATGGTTGTAAACGGTAACGTGGGAACAGGTGTTGCAGTTGCAGGAGCTTTCAGCCTTATAAGATTCAGAAGCGTACAGGGAACAGCTAAGGATATATGCACTATTTTCCTTGCAATGGCAGTTGGCCTTGCTTCGGGTGCGGGCTTTATATTCATAGCAATAGCTCTTACTGTAATTACATGTATTATTTTGCTTCTTTATGTGAAAATCGACTTTGGCGGGGCAAGGGATGCAGAAAAAATTCTTAAAATTACAATTCCGGAGAACTTGGAATATGAGGGTGCTTTTGATGAGATTTTTGAAAAGTACTTAAAGTCTTATGAAATTATCGGAACGAAAACCACGGATATGGGAAGCTTATACCGCCTTACATATCGAGTGGTACTTAAGGACATAAAGGAAAGCAAGGCTTTTATAGACGACCTTCGAACCAAAAACGGCAACCTTGAAATTGCCCTTAATATTAGAACAGAAAGTGAAAAAGCACTGTAAGAAACGAACACCGCAAGGCTACGGCCTTGCGGTGTTTTTATACCCTTTCAATTGCTACGGCATGGGAAATACCCGGTATGGATTCCCCTTGTTTTGAAAGCTCAGGGCTCATTAAGGCACCGGTTGCGGCAAAGAGCACTCTTTTAAGTTCTCCTGATTCCAGTTTGGGCAGAATATAACCGCAAAGTACACTTGCACTGCATCCGCAACCGCTTCCGCCTGCGTGAACATCCTGTTTTTCCAAATCGTACATTTCGCATCCGCAGTCAAAATGATTATTTCGTATATCAAAGCCGTCACGGAGCAGAAGCTCATCGGCAAGGGCACTTCCCAGTGTTCCCAAGTCCCCGGATATTAAAAGGTCATAGTAGTCGGGTGCGAGTGAAAGGTCTCTGAGGTGGTTTTTTACGGTATCCGCAAAAGCCGGTGCCATGGCACTTCCCATGTTGGCGGCATCTTTAATTTCCTTATCCACTATTTTGCCTACTGTGGCACTGGTGATTTTAAGCTTTGTCTTTTCACCGGATAAAACGATGCAACCTGATGCCGTTGCAGTCCATTGTGCTGTGGGAGGCCTTTGAGCACCGTACTCTAGTGGAAAGCGGAATTGTCTTTCAGCACAGCAGAAGTGAGAACTTGTGGCATTGCCTGAAAGGTTAGCAAATCCTGAAGCAACAGCCATGGAGGAGAGCATAAGGCCCTCTGCCATGGTTGAACAGGCACCGTAGATTCCTATATAGGGGACATTTAAATCTCTTATGGCATAAATGCTGCTGACACACTGGTTTAATAAATCGCCGGAAAAAAGCACATCGGCATCGGAAGGGGATTTTCCACACTTTGAAAAGGCAAGATTAACCGTTCTTTTAAGCATTTCAGACTCGCCTGCTTCAAAGCTTTTTTTACCGAAGTACTCATCGGGTTCAATTTCGTCAAAGTAATTGCCTAAGGGGCCTTCGCCTTCCTTTTTGCCTGCCACCGAGGCATAGCTCTTTATATATGGAGTATCTTCAAATATAACACTTTGTTTTCCTTTATGGACAATCATAAAAACACCTCACATGAAATAATAGATAAGGCCGCATATTACGCTGGTTAATCCACCGTATGTCAATACGGGGCCTGCAATTGAAAACATCTTTACTCCAACGCCCAGAATGTATCCTTCGGGTACAAATTCCATGGCAGGTGAAACTATTGAATTGGCAAATCCGGTTACGGGAACCAATGTGCCTGCTCCACCTACTTTTGCAATTTTATCATATACGCCTATTGCGGTAAGAATGGCAGAAGCTAAAATTAAAGTAACGGTAACCAAAGCTCCGGAAACTTTATCCGAAACATTTAAAGAGGAGTAAAAATCAAGGAGAATCTGCCCTGCGGCACAAATTGTCCCGCCTGTTAAAAAAGCAAAGGCGGTGTTTTTTATTATGGGAGATTTTTTAGCCATGGAATCGGAAAGCTTTTGGTAGTCCTTTTTGGAAATTTCGCTCATATAAAAACTCCTTTTTACCTTTTTATTTAGTTTTAACATAAGAGGAAAGTTTATGCGAAAAAAATATTTACATAAAATTAATTTATTTTAGTGGAATTTTTTTATAAAGTGTGTTATACTGTAATTTACTATGGGAAAGGATTGATTTTTTTATGATGATGTGTACGAGATGCCATAAAAATGTGGCGGTCGTGTTTATAACAAAGCTTGAAAACGGAAAGACAATAAACGAAGGCCTTTGCCTTAAGTGTGCCAAGGAAATGGGAATTCCGGCGGTTGATAAAATTATGCCCAATATGCCTGATATGGAAAACTTATCGGAGGAAGAACTTGAAAACATGACGAATCAAATTGCCGATATGTTCGGAGGAGAAATTCCCGGCATGATGAGCGGACTGTTTCCAAAAAGCGGTGAAGAAGCTTCCTACGATGACACAGAAGATGTAAAGGAAGATAAACAGGATAAAAAGGACCCCGGCAAAAAACAAAATAAAAGAAAAATGCTGGAAACTTTCGGAACCAACCTTAATGAAAGAGCAAAAGAAGGCAAGGTGGACCGAGTAATAGGGAGAGACAGGGAAATTCAGCGTTTGATTGAAATACTTAATCGCAGACAAAAAAATAACCCCTGCTTGCTTGGTGAACCCGGAGTGGGTAAAACCGCTATTGCAGAGGGCCTTGCTGTAAGGATTGTGGAGAAAAAGGTTCCGGAAAAACTTCTTGATAAGGAAGTCTATGCTCTCGACTTTACGGCGATTGTCGCAGGAACTCAGTTCAGAGGACAGTTTGAGGCGAGACTTAAGGGAATCCTTGAGGAAGCCAAAAAGTGTGGCAATATAATACTTGTAATTGATGAAATCCATAATATTATGGGTGCAGGCGATGCAGAAGGTGCAATGAACGCCGCAAACATATTAAAGCCAGCTCTTGCCAGGGGAGCGGTGCAGATAATAGGTGCAACAACTCTTACAGAATACAGAAAGCACATAGAAAAAGATACGGCTCTGGCGAGGAGATTTCAGACAATTATCGTTGATGAGCCGTCGCTTTCTGAAACTGTGGAAATATTAAAGGGAATAAGACCGTATTATGAAAATTATCATCATGTAATAATATCGGATGAGTGTTTGAGAGCAGCTGCGGTTTTATCCGAGAGATACTTAAATGAAAAGTTTTTGCCGGATAAAGCTATTGACGTAATAGACGAAGCAGGCTCCAAGGCTAATCTTGCCAATGAGGCGTTGGCACGTCTTACCGTATTAAAGCGTGAACTAAATAAGCTTACTGCGGAAAAGGAAGCTGTGGAAAACGACGATTCCATTGATTACTATAAAAAGATGTCCGAGTACAAGACGAAAGAGGAACAGCTCGGGGCGGAAATTTCACAGCTCGAAAAAGCCAGCGAATTTACTTCGCTGACTGTGGATCACATTGCGTCAGTAATTGAGAATATGACAAAAATTCCTGTTCAGAAAATAACTGAGCTTGAAACAGATAAGCTTTTGTCTCTGGAGGAGATTTTGCACAAGAGAGTAATAGGACAGGATAAGGCTGTGGATGCTGTTGCCCGTGCAATCAGGCGTAACCGTGCGGGACTCTCTAAAAAGATGCGTCCTGCGTCATTTATATTCGTAGGTCCAACAGGTGTTGGTAAAACAGAGCTTGCAAAGGCATTGGCAGAGGCTATGTTTGACAGCGAGGATTATATTATCCGTATGGATATGACAGAATATATGGAAAAGCATTCCGTTGCCAAAATCATCGGTTCACCTCCGGGATATGTGGGTTATGACGACGCCGGTCAGCTTACTGAAAAGATAAGACGTCGCCCGTATTCTGTTATTCTGCTTGATGAAATTGAGAAGGCACACCCTGACATTCATAACATTCTTTTACAGATTTTAGATGACGGAAGACTTACAGACAGCCATGGTAAGGTAGTAAGCTTTGAGCATGCTGTAATTATTATGACTTCTAATGCAGGCTCTGACTGGAAAGGTTCGGGTCTTGGATTTACACCGGATGCGGCAGCGGCAGATTCCGAAAAGGTAAAGCGTGCTCTTAAGGATGTTTTCCGTCCTGAATTCTTAAACAGAGTTGACGAGGTTGTGGTGTTTAATCGAATTACTGAAGAGGATTCTTTGAAAATTGTTGACATCATGCTTTCTGACATTACCTTTATGCTTTCCGAAAAAGGCATAAAGCTTGTTGTGACAGAGGAGGCAAAAAAGTATATTGCATCAAAAGGATATGACGATAAAAACGGTGCAAGGCCCATGCGTCGCCTTATATCCAATGATATGGAAGATATTGTGGCAGAGGCCATTATAAGAGGAAAGCTTAAAGCGGGAGATATATGCACTATAGGTATTGTAGAAGATAAACTTGCGATAGTATAAAACTCTTGCAAAACGGATTTTATTATGTTATAATGACGAGGATGTAGGACAGACAATCGCGGGACAGGAGAAATCCTGTAATGAGGAAAGTCCGGGCTCCCGGGCAAAGGATGCCGGGTAACTCCCGGTGAAGGTAACTTTAAGGAAAGTGCAACAGAAACATACCGCCTGTAGAATTTTTAATATTTTTCTATGGGTAAGGGCGAAATGGTGAGGTAAGAGCTCACCGGCTTCGGGGTAATCCGAAGGCCGTGTAAACCCCATCCGGAGCAACGTCTGCAATGGCGAAAAGGGTAAAAGATGGCCCGTCTCCTTTTCGGCAGGCGGCTTTAGCCTTGCAGAGATGCATGGCATAGATAGATGATTGTCTGATACAGAACCCGGCTTACAGTCCTGCTTCATAAAAAAGAGAGCGTATAAATACGCTCTCTTTTTTAATTATCTGTTCTTTTATATGTGGGGACAACCTTGTGTACGGCTTCTTTTATTATGTCCGGATCCGATGTTTTGACAGCCTCCGACAATACGGAAAGTTTTTGATTGACTTCTTCGATTGTAATATCGAAGGGCTTTCCGATGAATATTTTTTCGTGAGAGGTATCGGTTAATCCTTCTTCGCTCATTAAAAGTTCCTCGTAAAGCTTTTCTCCGGGACGAAGACCTGTAACCTTAATTGGAATGTCCACATTGGGAGTGAATCCTGAAAGACGTATAAGGTTTTCAGCAAGGTCATAAATTCTTACCGGACTTCCCATATCAAGTACAAATATTTCTCCGCCACCCGCATTTGCCGCCGCTTGAATTACAAGCTGAGAGGCTTCGGGTATTGTCATAAAGAATCGGGTGATGTCCTTGTGGGTTACGGTAACAGGACCACCGTGGGCAATTTGTCTTTTGAAAAGAGGGATAACACTTCCGTTGGAGCCAAGTACGTTTCCGAATCGTACAGCAACAAATTTAGTATCACTTACCTTATCCATTGCCTGAATAATCATTTCGCACATTCTCTTTGTTGCACCCATGACATTTGTGGGATTAACGGCTTTGTCTGTGGAAATCATTACAAACTTTGAAACGTTGTGTTTTGCGGCATAAGTGGCAACGTTATATGTGCCGAATACATTGTTTTTAATTGCTTCTCCGGGCGAATCTTCCATAAGAGGAACGTGCTTGTGTGCAGCTGCATGGAAAATTATGCTGGGTTTATATGTGGAAAATACAGCATCAAGGCGTTCTCCGTCTCTGATAGATGCAATTATCACGGAAAGATTTAAATCGGGATAACTTCCACGAAGCTCCATCTGGAGGTCATAGGCATTGTTTTCGTATATATCAAGAACGATAAGGTGGGAGGGGGAAAACTTGGCAATCTGTCTGCAAAGCTCGCTTCCGATTGAACCTCCTCCGCCGGTTACCATAACGACCTTTCCTTTAATATCTTCTTCAACTGCACTGTTGTCAAGTACAATGCTGTCTCTTGCGAGAAGGTCTTCGATTTCTACGTTACGGGAAACAAATTTTTGCGGATCACCGTCCACAAGTGAGTTTTTTGCACTTTCCATAATTTTAAGTTTACAGCCTGTTTTGTTGCATTTATTAAGAATGGCTGTACGCTCTTTTGCGGAAAGTGAAGGAATAGCAAGGTGTATTTCGTCAACGGAATGGTTTGAACAGATGGATTCAATATCATCAAGCGAACCTAAAATACGAACATCCTCTATGAAAGAGTTCTTTTTTCTGTAATCATCATCTATAAATCCTACAATATTGTAAAATACATTGGAATTGATATCGGTAATGAGGTTGTGAAGCAATATGTTTCCGCCGTCACCGGCACCGATGATAAGAACGTTTACCGTTTTTGAAGAGGTTGTTTTTTGCTTTCTGATTTTTGATATTTTTGATATTCCTCTTATTGCCATTCTTGAAAGAATAGCCCAAAGGAAAAATGTTATATTATAAAGAACGGCAAAACGTTCACCGATATACTGCGATACACCAGAGAAGAAAAGGGAACTTATAAGAGTATTGATTGCAGAAGAAATGATTAGGGAGAATATAAGTCTGATATAATTCTTTGTGCCTGCATAAAGCCACATTACTTGCTGACTTCTGGACAAGGTGATTGTAAGAAGGTATATAGCTATGGTAATCAGAAGATATAAAACATCAAAATTATCGAAAGAGGTTTTAACGGTAAAAATGTCAGGGATTGAATGAACTGATGTGTTTAAAAAAACCTTGGTAAAGAAATATACTAAGATGGCTACAATAAAATCGTAAAACAATAAATATCTGTTTCTTGTGAATTTTTTAAAGTATTTCATCTGAGACAGCTCCCCTTGCATAGAAATATCCTATATTCAATTTATTATATCATATTGATTAAGGAAAAGCAAGGGGCAAAAAAACAAGGAATCTCTACGATTTTTCTCGAAAAACTTGATTTTTAATAGTTAATGTGGTAAAATATTATATTAAATTATTACATTAAATTATTATACTGATTTTTATAGTAGGAAATGGGAAGAGGTGATTCCTATATTTGATACATTGATACGAGTGCATTTTTCTAAAAAAGTGTACTTTTTCGTTGCACTGTTATTAATTATGTTTTGCGGAATCTTTGAGGTTATCCTTCCCAAGATAATAGCCGATGTTTTAGAGTGCGGTGTAGCACAGGCAGATTTTACCGTGATTTACGAAATGATTATAAAAATGATGGTGATTTCCGGACTTATTGCTGTTTTCAGCTATTTTGCATCGGCATTGCTGGCAGTGGCAAAATCCGATTTTGAAAATAACTTGCGTTTGGGGATATTTAAGAAATATCAAACATCCTGTGAGATGGAAGTTACGAGCGGTAAAAGCGTAACGATGCTTACAGCTGATGTTGATAAGGTTTCAGACATTGTGATTTTTGCCGTAGAACTTGTTTTCAAACCCTTCGTGATGACTGTTCTCAGCTTTATAATGATATTTTTTATCGATAAATATGTGGGATTATGCTTTTTGTTTTTCTTTTTGATGCAGATAGTGCTTATTAATTACTTCTCGAAGAGATTACAGCACGGATTTGAAAAGGTGCAATCTGTAATAGATAAAATAAACAGCCATATTCAGGAAGTTTTGGAAAATATAAAATTCGTCAAAATTTCATGTTCTCAGAAATATGAAAGCGATAAGTTCGATGAAATGAATGAAAAAAGATACGATGAAAAAGTGTATATACTGAAAAAAATAAGCTATTTTAATCCTTTGGTTGCTTTTTTTATGAATCTGGCATTGGCACTTACGGTTGTTTTTCTGGGAATAAAAAACAGCTGGTCCGGTGCAGAGGTGGGCAGTGTGATAATGCTTATATCTTATGCAGAGCAAATTGTAACGGCTATCGTTTCCTCGGGCAGAGGAATTCAGCAGTTTTCAGAATATAAGGCATCGTACGGGAGACTGAAAGAAATATTATTTAAAGAAGAGCCGGCAGATAAGACTTACGGTACGGGAAAAATAAGCCAGGTTACTTTTGATGATGTAACGTGCGTTGATTCAAATGGAGGAACTTTGTTTGAAAATTTGAATTTCACAATAAAAACCGGAGACAGAATTGCCGTAATCGGAAGTACAGGATGCGGAAAAACACTTTTTTCAGGGCTTTTTTCAGGAAGCAGCAAGCCTGATTCCGGAAAAGTTATAATAAATGATAATAATGAAATGGCGAAATTCAGCAGAGACAAAGTTGCGTATGCAGGAGAAGGAAACGGAATATTCTCTCTGAGCATTTATGATAATATTTCTCTCGGTAGGGATAATCTTTCGTTAGAGGAAGTTGAAAAGATAGTTGACGTTGTGAGGCTTAATGATTTTGTTGATAGCCGTAAATATAAATTGAAAACAATGCTTACGTCTGACGGAAGCACTGTATCCGGAGGAGAGAGGCAACGCATTGCTTTGGCAAGGGCATTGGCTGGAAAGCCTGATGTACTGGTAATTGACAATTCGACGTCTTCTGTTGATTATTTATCCGAAACGGAAATACTGCAAAATATTACAGAATATATGCCGGAATTAATGATTGTTTTTATTACGCAAAGAAACAACAGCTTGAAAAATGTCGTGGAGAAACTTAATTTTAAGGAACAGAAGGTGTTTGCCGTTGGATAAATACCGTTTGGATTCGCACATTGGGAAAAAAGTAATTAAAGAAACGTTTCACACTTATATTTCAAGCGAGAAAAAAACATTGATTTTTGTAACGGCTCTTATACTATTTGCACTCTTTCTGGAACTTTGCATTCCTGTTTATCTGGAAGAAATAATAAATATTTTTGTATACAAGAAAACGGATACAAACGTAACCATTTCCATATGCAAGCTGCTTTGCACATTTGTCTTTTTGGCTATAGCTGAAATACATAAAAATAAAATCATGGCAAAACTGGCAGAAAAGCTTGGAAAGAACCTGCGTGAAAAAGTATTTGGCGGATTTGTATCCATGTCCTGCGGAAACATTGATAAATACAATCACGGAGATCTTATGAGCCGTCTTGTAAATGATATAGAAAAGATAAGCTCGGTTATTGATTTGTACGATATGCTGCTGTCCACTTCTGTAATGACAATAGGTACAATGGTGCTTATGCTTTCTAAAAACATGAAATTGGCTGCTGTCTCCTTGGTTGTGGGGTTGATTTCGTTTCTGCTTATCAAAATTCTCTCAGGCGTAATGAGAGACTGCTACTTTGAACAACAGATAGAAATCGGAGCATTGACAACGGATATTGAAGAAGTCGCAAGAAACAGTAAAACCATTGACAATACAAATTCACATAATTTTTTCTTTGGCAGAGTTAAAAGGCAAAGTGAAAAGTTTAAAAAAATCAGGCAAAAAACCATGATAATAAATGCTATTCTTCCTTCAGCTGTGTTGATTTTAGGAAACCTTAACTGCATTTTATTGATTTTTCTGGGATATGACAGTGTTGTTGAAGGTATCGTTACAATAGGTGCACTTCAGAGCATCATAATGTATTCAAAGCAGTTTATGGAGTCTGTTAACATGCTTGGGGATACATCCATAAAGATACAAGGTTTCTTTTCGGGATGTGACAGAATTTCCGAGCTGTTTGAAAACAGCAGTGCGGATTATGAAAATAATGTTTTAGAAGAAAACGTGAACCATAACTACGCTGTAATGTTTAATCGTGTTACTTTCGGTTATGCCGAGGATAAACCGATTTTAAAGGATTGCAATTTTAGAGTGGAAAATGGGAAAAAGGTTGCATTGATAGGATATACCGGGTGCGGCAAATCCACAATTTCCAATTTGATGATGAAGCTCTATGAGGGCTATCAGGGAGAAATATTTATAAAAGGTAAGGATTTGAAAACCATAAGCGATACTTCGCTGAAAAGTATGGTGGCTGTATCTTTACAGGAACCGAAAATTACAGCAGGTACGGTTTATGAAAATATAATATACGGTTTTGAAGAAGGAAAAAGGGAAGATGTGGAAGAGCTAATCCGTCTTACCGATTTGGGAGAATTTGGCCGTTTCTTTCCTGAAGGACTTGATACGGTTGTTTCAAATTCAAGTCTTACATTAAATCAGAAACAGATAATTTCAGTTATAAGAATTCTCAATGCAGATCCGGATATTATTATTTTCGACGAAACTTTGGCGGGATTTGACAGTAATAACAACCTCAAAATTAAAGAGAAGCTTATGGAAAGATTTTCTGATAAAACGATTATATTTATCGGGCATGACCTTGAAAACTTTAAAAATATGGATCTCATATATGTTCTTGATGACGGATGCATAGAAGAACAGGGAACGCACGATGAATTGATAAAACTTAAGAAAAAATATTATAGCTTGTATAACATTCAGCAAGCAGGAAAGGAAATATGATATGGAAAACAAGTCAATTTATATCAATGTAGAGGATCAACAGTCACTTATTCATCTTGGAAGTCTTGACTCATTTGATATAACCGCAGGGGGAAAGAAAGCGGCAAAGTTGATATTGAGTTATTTAAAGAAGAATGACAAGTCAAAACTTGAAAGAGCTATAAAAGTATATGAAAGCATAATTCCCAATGAAAATTTCGGTGGAGAATATACTGCACTTGAGTGGCTTTGCAAATTTTTCCTTGCTCCTTCCAAGGTTAAAGAGGATTTACTTTCCATTCCCATAAACAAGAGCTTTTACAATTTATTGTGCGACAATAATTATGAAAATCTTATTACCTATTTGAAGTACAAATACCACATCGTTGAATACGGACCCGGAGATAACATTGAAATAAAGGCTCAGATGAGATTCTTGGAAGACTTTATTTTGTTTAACAACCCGGACAGAGAGCGTTGGGAAACCACAAGAGAAAATATTGAGAAGTTAAACCTTAAGCCGGGAAGCAGCATAGCTGACGTGGGTTGCGGTCCCGGATATTATTCCTTTAAGTTTGCGGATATCGTGGGCGAAGAAGGAAAGGTATACGCAATAGAGACAAATCCGAAGCATCTTGATTTCCTCAGAGGCTATGTTAAGGACAATGATGTAAACAATGTTGAAATTGTGGAAAGCAGCTTTGAGGGAATAGGTTTATCTCCCGATATAAGAGTTGATGCCGTATACATATGCTCGCTTTATCATAATGTATATGCGGCATTTACCGATGCCGAGAGAAATCAGTTTGTTAACAGTATAAGAACCGCTCTTAACGATGGGGGACAGCTTATCATTGTTGATAATGACCTTGTTGCAGGACAGGATTTGCCTTATCACGGTCCTTATGTAAACAAAGATATGCTTATCAGCCAGCTTTATTATTACGGCTTTGAGCTTAAGGATAAGTTCCAGTTCTCCCCCCAGAGATATGTGCTTATTTTTGATAAGGTCGACATTCCTTTGGCCAAAACGCCTGAGGAAAAAGAGGGAAGCATTTTGGTTAAGTCAACTTCTTCTCTTGTAAGATACAGAATTATCGGAACCTCCACCTCCGGTTATACAATGAGGGGCAAACGCATCGGCCGTGTAATGTATGAAGGCTTTGTGGAAAATAATGAAGCTAAGTTAAAGGAAGCTTATGAAGGTTTTTCCAAGCTGTGGCCGCAGGAGCGTATTGGCGATGACTATACTGCGTTTATGTGGTTCATTGAATATAAGCTTGCGGACGAAGAAAAGCGTAAAGTTATGACAAAAGACCTTCTGACTAAATATTACGCCGATTATTTCTGTTCCAATGATTTTGAAAGGTTCAAGACTTATGTTTTCTATAAGTTCCATCTGGAGCTTCCTGACATTGATGACGCTTCCGATGATACAAACTATGAGTATAACGGCAAAGATTTCTCCATCGGAACATTGAACCAGTGGAATGAATTTCTTGTGTTTGACAATCCCAACAGAAATTTATGGGAGCAGACAGAGAAAATGTGTGAATTCTTCAATGTCAAAAAGGGAGAATATATTGCGGATATTGGCTGTGGCGGCGGATTTTTTACATGGTATTTCTCAAAGGCAGTAGGAGAGACAGGACGTGTATATGCAACGGAAATAAATAAGGATGCTCTTTATTACCTTGAAGATTTCATAAATAAAAACTCTGTTTCCAACATAAAACCCATTATTACAAAAATGAATGATGCCGGACTTCCCAAAAACAGTGTAGACACAATATTTATGTGCTCAATGTATCATGCTGTTTATATTACGGACATAGAATTTGTAAAGGATTCCTTTATAAGTACAATTCATAAAGCACTCAGAAAGGGCGGCCGATTGATAATTGTAGATAACAATGTTACCGAGGAGGGTGTGACTCCTTATTACGGCCCCGGAATTCATCCTGACTTAATTGTGAAGCAGTTGAAATTTTACGGATTTGATTTAAAGGAAAGATTTGAACTGATTCCTCAAAGATATGCTCTTGTTTTCGAGAAAAATCCTGACTATAACGAAAAAGAGATGGGAGGTAAGGACAAGAATGGAAGAGAAAATACTGGCGGTATATGGAGAAAACGACTCCTCAGAACCAAAAAGGATGCAATGCCGCACGAGGGGTGAAAACCTTGTCGGAGTATTGCTGGAAAAAGAAGAAGTTCCAGGTGTTTCTGAGCAGGTAATGAATGTGTGTATAGACAGTTTTATGAAAAGGCCTTCCACAAAACGCTTTGCCCTTAATGTGATTTCGAATTTTGTCAATAATATTGTCTATATGAAAAAGAAACCCGGCAATCCTTTGCCTTACACCGCCGCATTACTGTTTTTGTCCGGAGGCAAGGCAAACTGCAATGTTTCGGGAAAGGGCAATGTTTTGTATTTTTCTGAAGACGAAACGAAAATTTTCAACAATGCAAATATTCAGGATCTTGGTGTTAAAACCAGCTACGTCCTTGAAGTAAACAATGAGTTTAAATTACAAAAGGGGACTAATTCATTTCTCCTGTGTACCGACGAATTACTTGAGCAAATTGAACCTGATGAAATTAAAAGGTTGCTTCAGGAATCAGAGTCTCCGAATGAGTGGATGGACAAAATAATCGGCTCGTGCGAAAATAAAGATGTATCGGCAATGGCTTTGATATTGGGTAAAACTAAAAGAGGCGGAAAATTGCTTAAATTTATTCCATTCATTATAGCAATACTGATTGCACTTGGCCTTTTGATATGGAGGCTGCTATGAGTAAAAAAAGTATAGTTTTAAAGTGTCTTGGTCTTTTGATAGCCGCATTATCCATTGCACTGTCATATGTAATTACCATTGAAGGATTTGATGCACGGGCAATACACACCGTTGGCGTACTTATTGCCACGCTGGCACTTTTAATCTTTGAATCTTTTAACGTATGTATTACGTGTCTTTTATCTGCGGCACTTTTGTACATTAACGGATGCGTAGGAAATATAACGGAGGCGTTTTCCGGTTATACAAACCATATTCTTTATTTTACAATCGCATCCTTCGGTATTTCCACGGCACTGCAGAAAACAGGATATATGCAGAAAGTAATATATTCTCTGATAAAAAGGAAAGAGTGCAGCATCAAGGGCATAATAGCAATTTTCATGATATGCTGTGCCATAATATCTGCGTTTATTTCAAATGTGGTTGCGGCGGTTGTGCTCTTACCCAGTGCTTTGGAAGTGCTTAAGCTTTATGATGCGGAAGAGGATATGAAAAAGACAAAGCGATGTCTTCTTATATGCATGACGTTATCTGCCATGATAGGGGGACTTATAACCCCGGCAGGCTCAAGTATAAATCTTATTTGTATAGATATGCTTGAAAGATACGGCAATTTGTCTGTAAGATTCATCGACTGGTGCATCATAGGAACTCCCTTGGTTGCAGTTATGCTTCTGGTTGTGTTCTTTATAACAACGAAAATATACAAGCCTGTGGAATTAAATAAAGAGAAAACGGCAAATTTCACGTTTGATGTTAAAGATGATAGCGAGGTAAGCGAGGGTAAAAAAATATTTACGGTAACGATTATACTACTTACTATTCTCGCATGGTTTTTAAGCTCGTGGATTACACAGATAAATATAACTGTTGTATCCCTGATTTGCCTTACGTTGTTTTTCATGCCGAAATTCGGAATTCTTTCATGGGAAGAGTTCTCCGAAGGAATTTGCTGGCCCACATTCTTTATTGCCGGTGCAATGATTACTTTGGCATCTTTGGTAAATGAAACGGGAATGACGAGTTATCTCGTAAGCAAGGTATTCCCGAGTGAGATACCTAATCAGTATTTTGCTACATTTTTAGTTGCGGCAGTAACATTTGCTTTTATGGTTTTTGTTCCTGTGGCACCTGCGGCGGCAACGGTGCTTGTCCCGCTGATGATATCGTTTGCACAGCAAATGGGTTGCAATCCCGTTATGCTGGCGATGACAGCAAGTTTCTGTGTTTGTAACTGTTATCTGTTTCCGATTGATACGGTTATGGTTGTTGCCTATGAACAGAAGGCGTTTACAATGTTTGAACTGCCACGTGCAACTGTGTGGATACAGTTGGCGATGATTGCTATTGCCGGCAGCTGGATGCCGTTTATTTTCAATATACTATATTAAGGAGGCTGACAGATGAATTCTATCAAAGGTAAAATTGCTTATGCACTTGTGCTGTCTCTTGCTTGCGGATTGTTTGGTTATTTCGGAGCAACGCTTGCAACAAGAAATGCAAAAGTGACCACTGTAGCAGCATCGGATGAGGCTGTTATGAAGGCGGAAGGAAGATTTGTTACATATACAGATAGTCTGGATAACAAAATTTCTGATATTGTTCCCGGAATTGCAAACAGTGTTGTTGAAATATCAACCGAGAGTGTTTCCACGGGAATTACAATGAGGCAGTACATATCCGAAGGAGCCGGAAGCGGCGTAATCGTTACGGTGGACGGATATATCGTAACAAATAACCATGTTATAGAGGAAGCTAATAAGATAACCGTGAGATTACGTAACGGAGCGTCTTATGAAGCAAAGCTTATCGGCACTGATCCTCAGACGGATATTGCTGTCATCAAGATAGAGGAAAACAATCTTGAGGCGGCAAAAATGGGAGATTCGGACACTCTGAAGGTGGGAGAGCTGGCGATTGCCATAGGCAATCCTTTAGGTCAGCTTGGAGGAACTGTTACTGACGGTATAATAAGTGCTTTGGACAGAGAGATTACCATCGATAATGAGACGATGACTCTTCTGCAAACAAGTGCTTCCATAAATCCCGGTAATTCCGGAGGCGGATTGTTCAATGCAAAAGGCGAACTTATCGGTATAGTAAATGCAAAATCATCGGGAAGCGATATTGAAGGTCTTGGTTTCGCTATCCCCATTAATATTGCAAAGAAAATAGTTGACGATATTATGGCCTATGGCTATGTAAAGGGACGTGTTGATGACGGCTTGACTCTGGTGGAAATTAATGACTACGGAACAGCCAGAATGTACAGAGTGCAGACACTTGGCGTTTATATTTCGGAAGTAACTTCTGAAAGTGCAAAGAGTGCAGGCTTTACATCCGGAGATATTATTATATCGGTTAACGGAGTGAAAATAAGTTCTTCTTATGATTACGAAACCATCATCAGAAGCAAAAATATTGGGGATACTGTTTCTGTTGAAATACAAAGGCAAGGACAAAACAGCACTATAAATCTGGTTCTTACAGAAGAAAACAATACACAATAAGGGAGATATGAAAATGGATTTGAAAGAAAAGCAGCAGCTGATACAGCATGCCGAAGAAGTGTATCAGCAAATTGAAAAATTACAAAAACTCGGATTGATATGTGACGACGGAGATTTTGTACCTTCAGTGCATTATCCTCCCATTACTCAGTATCCTGATGCTTCTGTGGAAGAATATCTTGGGGATTACACCTTACCGGAAGACGGTTTGATGGACATTTATGTACATATACCTTTCTGCATTCAGCATTGCATATTCTGTCATTATCCCGGACTTGCAGGAGAATGCAAAGAGGAAAAAGAAAAGTACATATCTTATCTTATAAGAGAAATTGATATTTATCTTAAGCGATTTAATATCGAAAAGATTTCGCCACGTTCAATATTGCTTGGTGGCGGAACACCCACATATCTTACTCCTGAATTATTGGATCATTTCCTTACAGAGTTTGATAAGCGTGTTGATTATTCTCATTGTAAGCAGTACAATGTGGACCTTGACCCCAACTCTATCTTGGGAGAAGACGGAACAAAAAGATGCGAAATCATGAAAAAGCACGGAATAACCCGCTTGACCATCGGAGTTCAGTCTCTTGATGACAAGGTACTTAAATATATGAATCGTGCACATTCTGCAGCAATGGCTGAAGAAGCTATTAAAAAAGCCGTTAGCTACGGATTTGATGTTAATATTGAGTTCATATACGGTTTCCCCGGCGAGACGATAGACAACTGGATCGAAGTTATGGAAAAGGCAGTTACAATGCCTGTTAACGAGATACAGATATACAGATTGAAAGTGCAGTCTTATGGTGACAAGCAGGGTATAATCAACAGATATGAAAGAGGCGAAGCAGAAGGTGATATTCCCGATTTCAAGACAACAATGATTATGAAGCAGATTGCGATTGATATTCTTGCTAAACACGGTTATAACGAGACGATAAGACGTGTATACTCTAAAGACAAGAGGATTTTCTCACACTATGCATATAATCAGTGCTGTAATCAGTATGACCAGGTAGGTTTTGGTCTTACAGGTTTCTCAAGCTACCGCGATAGATTTGACATCAATACACAGAACTTTGACGAATATTATGCGAGAATTGACAAAGGCGAGCTTCCCATCACCCGTGGATACAAGAGACCTCACGATGAGCAGATTCGTTGGGCGATAGTTCTTCCTTTGAAAAATACGGAAGTAATAAAGAAGAGATTTTTCACAAAGACCGGTGTTGAATTTGACAAGGTATTCAGAAAGAAGATAGAAACCCTTAAGGAATATGGCCTTGTAAGAGAAGATGAAAGACTCTTTGAGCTTACAGAGCTTGGCGGTTTTGTTGCCGATGAAATATGCGAATGCTTTAATTCTGATGAATACAAGCCGTTCCCAAGAGAGAGATATGCAGAAGGACCGTTAAATCCCTATAACGACAACAAAATATTTGAATGATTTTTTATTAACATATTAGTGAAAGGACAGTGTTTATGAAGAAAAAAATCAAGATTACCATACTGGTGATATGCGTAATAGCACTTGCTGTACTCATTTTCGGCTTTATGGGGAAATTAAAGGATAGGCCTCCGAGAAAAGGACCTATTCCGCCAAACGGAGAAATCCAGCAAAGCGGAGAAGTTCCGCCAAACGAAGAGACTCAGCTGAACGAAGAGGCTCAGCCAAACGAAGAGGCTCAACAAAACGAAGAAAATCAACAAAACGAAGAAACTGTTTCTGAAATGCCGGATGCATCCCAGGACACTAATGAAGAGGTGGAGTAAATGTATATAATCAAAAATGCATTGAGAAATATTTTCAGATCTGTCGGAAGAAACGTTCTTATCGGTATAATAGTATTGGTAATTGCGTGCTCAGCTTGCGTTGCTCTTTCAATCAGAGAATCTGCAAATAAGGCAAGAGAAGAAAATATGGACTTACTTGATATAACTGCTCATATTAATGTTGACAGACAGTATATCATGAATGAAATTAACAGCAGCAGAATTGACATGTCTAATCAGGAAGAAATGAAGGAAGCTCTTTCCGGTATATCCGAGCTGAGCCTTGATGAACTTCTTGGTTATGCAGAGTCAGAACATGTAAAAAGCTTTTACTATTCGGCTACGGTTACATTAAACGGTGAAAATGAGCTTTTGCCCATCGATACAACAGGTGTATCCAACAGCAGCGACACTACTGATTCAACATCTATGCCTGGTCCCGGTGGTGGCCCCTTCGGAGGATCACCCGGACAGCCGATGACAATGATGGGAACACAGGGTGACTTCGGCGTTATAGGATACAGTTCCGACGAAGCTATGGAAGATTTTATAGAAGGAACAAGCAGCATAACTGAAGGAACAATGTTTGAAGAGGCTACTTCAGAATACGATTGCGTTGTTTCTGATGAACTTGCAACATATAACTCCCTTAACGTTGGTGATGTGATTTCTCTTTCTAACCCCAATAATTCGGAAGAAATTATAGAGCTGAATGTGGTAGGTATTTATGACAATACCGACAATTCAGAAAGCTCAACAGGATTTTCAACATCAACAGATCCTGCCAATAAAATATTAATGAGCTACACGGCACTTAGTGAAATCATTGATGATTCTGCTGAGAATGCAACAACAAGCGGTGACGATGAATACTCAAACGAAATAAGAAGTACACTTTCAGGAACATATGTATTTGCTGACATAGAATCTTATGATGCATTTGATGCAGAATTAAAGACTATGGGCCTGGGAGATAAATATGTTCTCACATCAAACGACGTTGCTTCTTACGAAGCAAGCTTGCTTCCCCTTGACAACCTTAAGGATTTTGCGACAACATTCCTTTGGGTAATACTTATTATCGGTGCGATAATTCTTGTTGTAATTAATATATTCAACATCAGAGAGCGTAAATACGAAGTAGGTGTTATGACAGCTATCGGAATGAAAAAATCAAAAGTTGCACTTCAGTTTGTAATAGAAATATTTGTTGTTACTCTTATAGCAATATTCTTAGGTACTGCAATTGGAGCAGCTACTTCAGTACCGGTAACAAATTCATTGCTTGCGTCACAGATTGAACAGCAGACTTCCAACGAACAGCAGACGGAGGCAAATTTCGGAAGACCGGCAATGCCCAGTCCCGGAGGACAGGGAGGACCAGGCCAAGGCGGTCCTTCACAGGGCGGCAGCTCAGGTAAAATGCTCAAGGGCGGAGATGTAGAAGGCCCCGTGGACTACATTGACAGCGTTTCATACTCTGTAGATATCAATCTTGTATATCAGATGATGCTTATAGGAATATTGTTAACAATAGTATCCAGCAGCATTGCAATATTGTTTATCATGAGATATGAACCTTTGAAGATATTAACTAACAGAGACTAGGAGGGCCATATGAGTATATTAGAACTGGAAAAGATTTCTTTTTCCTATGACGGAAAAAATTATGTCTTAAAAGATTATTCCTGCACTTTTGAGCGCGGAAAGATTTATGCAATTATAGGTAAATCCGGAGCTGGTAAAACCACACTGTTGTCTTTACTTGCAGGACTGGATAAAGTAAAGGAAGGAAAAATTCTTTACGATGGCAAAGAGGTTTCGAATATAGACCGCTATTCTTACAGAAACAGTAATGTAGGTGTTGTATTTCAGAGCTACAATTTGTTACCTAAACTTACGGCAAAAGAAAATGTAGAGTTATCCATGGAAATATCTAAAAAGAAAATCAAGAACAAGCGTAAACGTGCAACTGAGCTTTTGAACAAAGTGGGTCTTCTGGATGATGAAATAGACAGACGCGTACTTAAGCTTTCGGGCGGTCAGCAGCAGCGTGTTGCTATAGCCAGAGCACTGTCTTTTGAGCCTGATATAATTTTAGCGGATGAACCTACAGGAAACCTTGACCCCGAAACACAGAATGAAATATTAAAGATTTTCAGAAAAATAGCACAGGAAGACAATAAGTGCGTAATTGTTGTAACACATTCTGATTCTGTTGCAAGTCAGGCAGATGTTGTATACGAACTTAAAAAAAGATAGGGGGCAATAAAACATGAAAAAAATAATAGGAATATTTCTTACAATTGCGGTTTTGACATGTTTGCTTGGTACAATGAGTTTTGCTAATGACAACATAATAGTTAAGCTTGATGACAAAGAATTGGTATTCGACCAGAATCCTGTTATTGTAAACGGCAGAACTATGGTACCTTTAAGAGTAATCTTTGAGAGCCTTGGTGCAACCATTGAGTGGGACGGAGCTACACAGACTGTTACAGCAACAAAGGGAGATATTAAAGTAATTGTTCAGGTTAATAATAACATAATGTTAAAAAACCAGGAACAGATCACATTGGATGTTGCTCCTCAGATTATTGGTTCAAGAACTTTGGTTCCTGCGAGAGCAATTTCGGAAAGCTTTAATTGTAATGTTGCATGGGATGGGGATATAAGCCTTGTTAAGATTACAACAGAGAGCTACGCTGCTGCTGATACTGCAGCAATAAATGTATATGCAGCAGACGGAAGAGTAAAGGTTATAAAAGCATCCGATGCTGAAATTTATGCAAGATACGGCTGGAACGAGAAGACCTTTACCATGTATGCAGCAGACGGAAGAACAATAGAAGTAAAGGAATCCGAAGTTGAGGCATATGGACAGGTTGGATGGTTCATGTCAGAGGAAGAAGCTGCCAACGGCGGACAGGGTCCCGGTCCTGATGGACAGGAGCCACAGGAACCGGAAGAGCCAGAGCCTCCGGCAGAGGGAAGCGGACCTATGGGAGAAAAGCCTGAAAAACCCTCAAGACCTCCTCGCCCATAAAAATGAAAAGTTCTGCAAACTTGGTTTGCAGAACTTTTTTCTCGGGATAAAGCCGATTGGCGGTTGTTTATCAATATGCAAATAAAAAAGCCGTATACCTTTGGTATACGACCTTTTTATTTGGTGCCGGTGGCGGGACGCATATTGCTTCGCAATTTGCCTGGCTCATCGACCCAATTGCAGAGTAATTCGGTACCCGATTTCGCCGCTTTTTGCTAAAAACGATAATCAATCGTTTTTTTACGCAAAAACCCTCTTAGTGTTCAAGTCCCTTTCATCAATATACAAATAAAAAGAGCAATATACCTTGCGGTACACTGCTCTTTTTATTTGGTGCCGGTGGCGGGACGCATACGTTGATCTGCCCTGCTTGCCCACCGAAATGCCTTGCATTTCAGTACCGGACTTCGTACCGCTCGCCTAAAAACAATAATCAATTGTTTTATAAACGGCTCGCGCCCTCTTAGTGTTCAAGTCCCTTTTATCAATATACAAATAAAAAAAGCCGTATACCTTTGGTATACGACCTTTTTATTTGGTGATGAGTGGCGGGACGCATATTGCTTCGCAATCTGCCTGGCTCATCGACCCAATTGCAGAGCAATTCGGTACCCGATTTCGCCGCTTTTTGCTAAAAACGATAATTAATCGTTTTTTTACGCAAAAACCCTCTTAGGGTTCAAGTCCCTTTTATCAATATGCAAATAAAAAAGCCGTATACCTTTGGTATACGACCTTTTTATTTGGTGCCGGTGGCGGGACTTGAACCCGCACGCCATCGCTGGCAATGGATTTTGAGTCCACCTCGTCTGCCAATTCCAACACACCGGCGTTCGATAAATTATTATACAACATAAAAGGAAAAAAAGCAAGCACTTTTTTTCCTTTTTATAAATTATTTTAATACAAAGGGACTGATAAGATAATCTTCTCCGCTTTCCTTTGAAAGCATAATGTTTCGTATATCCGTTGCTCTGACATCAAGAGCAAAAGATATATTTTCCTTTTCATATGAGGAGTCAGGCTTGGTTATGATTTTTATTGAAGACTCCTTCTTGATTCGTTTAAGGATTTCAGCTCCCGTCGCATTTAACGAAAGAACTCTTGCGTAGGGAGAAAATTCGGGAATTTTTTCTCCGGAATTCAACAAAATATGCAATAATGTTCTTTTTACTCTTGACATTGTATACCTTTTTGATTTAATATTATATAGGTAGGAATTTATATCCTTTCCGAAAGGTGTATTTTTAATGGTTGATATTAAATCCGAATCCGCCTTTCCCCGCACGATATAGTCTTCCTTTGAAAGATTCATTACGCTGTAGGCAATCAAAGGCGAAAGGCTTTCGTAGAACAAAGGCTCCTCGGAGAAGGAATGGGGAAGATAAGCTGAAACGTCGGTTCCTTCCTTGATTTTATCTCTTATTGCACTTGCACTTAAAAAGCCTCCTGCATCAATAGAAGAATCGTGTGCAACGGTACGCTTTATACATACGGGTGTGATTTTGGAACCGAGTGAATTTATGGCACCGATGTAGTCTGTGGCGAGAAGATCATTGGGATCTTCGGTAAAGGGAAGACGGCAGTTTTCCAATGTTATCATTTTCGCTCTCGGATAGGGCATACCGCCTGCGATAAGGGCTTTTAATATGCTTTTGAATTCTGCTGTTTCTTCAAAGGATGCGATTTTTTTAAGAAACTCGATATCGCCTGATTCCGAGCCGAAGGAAAGAAAGTCAACCACATTTAATTCGTTTAATATTTTAACTGCACCAAAGGCAAAATCTCTGCTTGATGCGGTTGAATATAAAAAGGGGAGCTCTAAGACAAGGTCGGCACCCGATAAAGTTGCCGCTTTTGCACGGGCAAACTTTGAATAGATGGCAGCTTCACCTCGCTGAACAAAGCTTCCTGACATAATGACGATTACGGCATCGGCAATTTTTTTGGTTTCTTCTATATGGAACTTATGACCCGAATGAAACGGATTGTATTCTGCGATTATTGCCGCAATTTTCATATTGCCACCCCTTTCTTAAATCTGTTTATTATTTTATATCAATATATAATAAAAATCAATATTTTTCTGAAAGAAGGAGAAAAAATGAGCACATTTCTTGAAAAAACAATCGAAAGAGCAAAGAAAGACAAAAAGACAATAGTTCTTCCCGAGTCTATGGACAGAAGAACCTTTGAGGCTGCCGAAAAGGTATTAAAGGAAGACATTGCCAACATCGTAATCATCGGTACTCCCGAAGAGGTTGAGGCAAACAGCAAGGGTCTTGATATATCCAAGGCAACAATCATCAATCCTTTCACCTATGAAAAGACAGAAGAATACTTAAACCTTTTCGTAGAGCTTCGTAAGTCCAAGGGCGTTACATATGAGGAAGCAAAGGAAACTGTTCTTTCCGATTATATGTATTATGCATGCCTTATGGTAAAGGCAGGAGACGCTGATGGTGTTGTATCCGGTGCTTGCCACTCTACAGCAAACACACTTCGTCCCTCACTTCAGATTATAAAGACAAAACCCGGCGTAAAGTTGGTATCTGCATTCTTCTTAATGGTAGTTCCCAACTGCGAATACGGTGCTGACGGTGCTTTCGTATTTGCAGATTCCGGACTTGAACAGAATCCCGATCCCGAAAAGCTTGCTGCAATCGCTGCTTGCTCTGCTGAGTCCTTTGAGCTCTTAGTTCAGGAGGAGGCAAGAGTTGCAATGCTTTCTCACTCCACAAAGGGAAGTGCAAAGCACGCCGATGTTGACAAGGTTGTTGAAGCAACAAGAATCGTTAAGGAACAGCATCCTGAATTAAACGTTGACGGCGAGCTTCAGTTAGACGCCGCAATCGTTCCCTCTGTTGGTGAGTCCAAGGCTCCCGGAAGCAAGGTTGCAGGTAAGGCAAACGTACTTGTATTCCCTGACTTAGATGCAGGTAACATCGGTTACAAGCTTGTTCAGAGACTTGCAAAGGCTGAAGCATACGGCCCCATCACTCAGGGTATCGCAATGCCTATCAACGACTTATCCAGAGGATGCAGTGCAGACGATATCGTTGGTGTAATTGCAATCACTTGCGTTCAGGCACAGGCTCAGAAATAAAATTTCAACAAAGAAATTTTATTTCGAAATTCGTCCGTTCGTGAAAAAATACGAACAGTATTTTAGAACGGATGAACAGAAATACAAAAAACGCAAACAGCGGTTTTTGTATTCAACAAAGAAATTTTATTTCGAAATTCGGCGGAGCGTAAAAACGCAAACAAGCGTTTTTCGGCCTAATAAAAAATAAATTAAGTGAAATAATAAACTAAATATAAGAAAGGAAGATTTTAATGAAAATCTTAGTTATCAACGCAGGAAGCTCCTCAATCAAGTATCAGCTTATCGATATGACGAATGAAACACTTCTTGCAAAGGGACAGTGCGACAGAATCGGCATTGAAGGTGCTAACTTCAAACATGTAAACGTGGCAAAGGACTATACTCATAAGACTGTTGTTGATATAGCAAACCACGGCGAAGGCATCAAGCTTATCATTGATGCTCTTACAAACCCCGAGTATGGCGTAATTTCAGCTATGAGCGAAATCAACGCAGTAGGACACAGAGTTGTTCACGGCGGCGAGAAGTTCTCCGGTTCCGTTATCATCAATGACGAAATCATCGAAGCACTTAAGGAGTGTTCTGAACTCAGCCCCCTCCACAATCCTGCAAACCTTACAGGTATAAAGGCTTGTACAGAAATTATGGGAGAAAACGTTCCCCAGGTTGGTGTATTTGATACAGGCTTCCATCAGACAATGCCTGACTTTGCATATCTTTATGCAATTCCTTATGAATACTATGAAAAGTATAAGCTTCGTCGCTACGGCTTCCACGGCACAAGCCATCGTTATGTAACAGCTCGTGCTGCGGAGATGCTCGGCAAGAAGCCTGAAGAAATCAACATCGTAACCTGCCTCCTTGGTAACGGTTCTTCCATCACAGCTGTAAAGGGCGGTAAGTCCTTTGATACAACAATGGGTGTTACACCTCTTGACGGTCTTATGATGGGCACACGTTCAGGTTCCATCGACCCCGCTATCATTCCTTTCCTTATGGAAAAAGAAGGTCTTACAGCGAAGGATGTAGACGCTATTCTTAATAAGAAGTCCGGTATCCTTGGTATATCTCAGACAACAAGCGACAACCGTGACATCGAAGAAGGCGCAAGAAACGGCAATGAGCGTTATAAGCTTATCGAAAGCATGCTCTGCCACCAGATTACAAAGTATGTTGGCGGTTATGCTGCAGCAATGGGCGGAGTTGACGCTATCGTATTTACAGGCGCTATCGGCGAAAACAATCCCCAGTACCGGACAAGAGTTGGTAAGAACCTTGAATTCATGGGCGTAAAGGTTGATGAGGAAGCAAATAAGAAGGCATTCAGAACTTCTGACGAAAATGACATTTCCGCAGAAGGTGCAACTGTTAAGATGCTTGTTATCCCCACAAACGAAGAGCTTATGATCGCAAGAGATACTTACGAGCTTGTAAAATAAGTTTTAATAAAAAATCCTGAAAGCATTTGCTTTCAGGATTTTTCTATATATTCTTTATCTGCCAATCAATCGGCGACTTAACCAGCGAAATTAATGTTTCGTTTGCCTTGGAAAAGTGTTTACATCCCATAAAGCCACGGGTGGCGGATAAGGGAGAAGGATGTGCCGCCGTAAAGATGTAGTGCTTGTTTTTATCAATAAGCTCCGACTTTGAAATGGCGTGCCGTCCCCAGAGAAGGAAGATTATAGGATCGTCCCTTTCTGAAAGTGCGGAAATAACACGGTCGGTGAAAATTTCCCAGCCCATACCCTTATGGCTCATCGGCTCGCCTTCACGAACGGTCAGTAAGGTGTTTAAGAGTAGCACGCCCTGCTTTGCCCAGTCAACCAGGTATCCGTTATTTGGAATATAGCAACCGAGGTCGTCACGAAGCTCCTTATAGATATTGACAAGCGACGGGGGAGCGGGAATGCCGGGGCGTACCGAAAAGCACATTCCGTGAGCCTGACCGACTTCGTGATAGGGGTCCTGACCGATGATTACGATTTTTACATCCTTATACGCTGTGGTCTTTAATGCGGAGAAAATATCGTGCATATCGGGATAAACCGGTCCCTTTGCATATTCTTCTTTTAAAAACTGACGGAGCTTAAGATAATATTCCTTATTAAATTCATTTCCTATAATATTATCCCAGTCGTTACCTAGCTTTACCATAAAAACATTCCTTTCATACGGATAGTGGGAGGATTTGATTGTCATTACAACTTTTGCATGTCATTCTGAACGCAGTGAAGAATCTCTCGAATTTCACAATGGATTCTTCGCATCGCTATGCTCTGCTCAGAATGACAGAGAAAAACAGGGAGAACTTTGCCCGTAGGTGTAGTAAAAAATGCGGGTGCAAAGCACCCGCATTTTAATTATCGTCTTTTTGTGAAACCCGCTTCTTCGTTAATGCGAAGGATAAAAGCCCTTACATGAACTTTCTCTTGCGAGCTGCCTCTGATTTCTTTTTACGCTTAACACTGGGTTTTTCGTAATGTTCTCTCTTTCTTACCTCGGAAATAACGCCTGCCTTAGCACAAGAACGCTTAAAACGACGAAGAGCACTGTCTAATGATTCATTTTCTTTAACTCTGATTTCTGCCATTGTAAATATCCCTCCCTCCGCAATTGCAATTGGCGAAACAAGTTTCGCCCCGATATAATGTGCGGGATTCTAAAAGTGATAAAGAGATTATACCCCATATTTTATAATAAGTCAAGTTTTTTTCGAGAAAAATATTATTTTTTTATTTTTGAAAAGGAAAAGCAGAAAGAAAAGATAAATAACTACTCCTGAAAAAACTGAAATAAAGATAGAGACAACGGGGTTCAGGAAAGTGCATAGTGTATTATAAAGGCGGGACGCAGCAAAGAAGGCAACATAAGAAGGAACAAGAGGCAGGAAAATATTTCCGGCAAAGTCTTTATCTTTCGGAATGACAGAGAAAACCGAAGCGACCGTTGGGATAAAAAGAAAAATATTGGAAAGAATATATGAAGCGATATAGCCTGATATTCCGAAAAAAGGGATAAGTATAACTGTTAGTAATAGCTGAAGTGCGTTTCCCATAAATGAATAAAAGGAGGCTTTTTTGGCCTGGGATGCTGCGTTTAATATTGAAGTGAATATGTGCCTGAAGGTGGCAAGGATGGCCCCCATGGACATAAGCGGCAGAAAAAGTGCAACTCTTGAATCGGAAAATATGTGCTCGGCTATGGCACGGGAGAAGGCTGCAAGACAAAAAAATGCCGGAAAAGAAAAAAACGCAGTAACCGCAAGAACCTTGCTGATTTTTCGTTTTAAGGCAGATGTATTGCCTGCGGCAAGATTTGCCGAAACAAACGGAACCAGATTTACTGAAATAGCATTGGTGAAAACAGCAGGTAAAAATAAAAGCGGCATCACCATGCCTGATATAACGCCGAGTATTTCTGTGGCTTCGTTTCTGGAAAAACCGTACATGGTAAGCATCGCCGGAATTAAAATGTTTGATGCGGATACTAAAAATGTTTCTGCGGTCTTTGAGCAGGTTACGGGAACGGCAGTATCCAGCAGGGAGGGAAAGCATTTCTTGATTGGAAGCCTTTTTATACCTTTTGTAACACGGCGGTATGAAAAAAATAAAATTATGAGACTTAATGCTTCGCCTGCAAAAATTCCAAAGGTAAGTACTGCGGATGAACGTGTTATATCATTCTTGGCATAAAACAGAATAAGACATACTACCGTAGTTATTCTGAAAAGCTGTTCTGCAATTTCCGTAAAGGCAGGGATTTTAACAAATCCGTCTGCGTAAAAAGCCGATTTATATATGTTTTCAAAACCGGTTATTAAAACCGCAAAGGCAAGTATTATTATGGAAGGAAAGCTTCTTTTGTCGCCCAGGATACCTGATAGCAGGGGAGCTGAAAAGATAAGTGAAATGAAAAGAACAAGCGAAACAATTAAAACCAAAATGAGCGATGATACGGTATAGGCTTTCGCACCTTCCTTATCCTTTTTTGCTATGCATTCCGAGACAGCTTTCATGGAAGATACCGGAAAGCCTGATGCCACAATGGCACAACATACGGAATAAATCGGGGAGACGAGTGCAAAAAGTCCAAGTCCCTCGGCTCCGATAAAACGGCTTAAAAATATACGGTACAGAAAGCCTGTAAATCTTGTTACGATATTAGCCGAAGTCATGAATATGGTGTTATAAGTGAATGATTTTTTCTTCAAGTTTTTACTCGGTCCTTTCATTAAAGAAGTTTTTTAAAATATTATAATGAAAAAATTGACTTTGCTGTAAATTTGTGATAAAATATTTTTGTTATGTCCTATTTATACGGGAAAGGAAGTTTTTTGAAATGATTAAAAGAATTCTGTCAGTATCTCTTCTTGTTGTTATGGTGCTGTCTTTATTTACTTTTGCAGGATGTACAAATAAAGAAAAACCTATATTCGGTGAGGTTGCCATTATAGGGCCTGATGGAGAAAAACTTCTGGATTCGGAGATTTATGTTTCAAAACATAATGCTACGGCAGCGGACGCAGTTATAATGGCTTGCTCTGAAATGAAATTTGCATATACTTATGAAAACGGAATGTTCGATAATTTCGACGGACTTGCTTCAACGATGGAAGAAGGCTGGCTGTTTTATTCTGATTATGAGCTTTCAGAGGTTGGGGCAGGGGAATTTTTGCTGGAAGATTATTTTATTATAGAGTTCCGTTATGTGAATTATGACGAAAGTTTCAACCTTGAATAAAACCCTAAAAAAAACTCTTGACATTGTCGGGAAAAGATGCTAAAATGCATAATTGTATGGGTATGTTTAGAAAAAGGTGATATAAATGCTGGGTGAATTGCAGACTCAGGATAAGACCGTCGGGTTAAAGCAATCCATTAAGAAAATAAGAAGCGGTGAAGCTAAAAAAGTATTTATCGCTCTTGACGCCGCACCGGGGTTGATTGATGAAATAAGCTCTGCGTGCAGTGAACGAAATATTCCGATAGTAGAAGTATCGGAGATGAAAGAACTTGGCAGAGCCGCAGGAATTGATGTTGGCGCTGCTGTTGTTGCTGTTTATTAATAGGCTTGCCTGTTAATATATAAAATTTTATTCAGGAGGTGAACGATTAATGCCTACATTTAACCAGTTAGTCAGAACAGGCAGATCCACAAAGGTTACGAAGTCTACTGCTCCTGCGCTCCAGAAGGGTTTTGACTCTCTTAAGAACAAGGCTACAGACCAGAGCTCTCCCCAGAAGAGAGGCGTATGTACCTATGTTAAGACAAAGACCCCTAAGAAGCCTAACTCAGCTCTTCGTAAAATTGCCAGAGTAAGACTTACTAACGGTACAGAGGTAACAAGCTACATCCCCGGCGAAGGTCATAACCTTCAGGAGCACAGCGTTGTTCTTATCAGGGGCGGAAGGGTACGTGACCTTCCCGGTGTACGTTACCACATTATCAGAGGTGCACTTGATGCTTCCGGCGTTGCAAACAGAATGCAGTCCAGAAGTAAGTACGGTGCGAAAAAAGCAAAGGCTAAGAAGTAATAATTAGCCGAATTGTTCGTGCATGTTGTTCCGTAGGCGGAATAACAAAAATTAGGTTGTGCGGTCTACGGATTTTTATAGATTGCACTTACAAGATGAAAGGATTCTTGAGTACCTATGAATTCATTATTAAAAATTTATGAAGGAGGGAAGAACAGTGCCCAGAAGAGGATTTGTTCCCAAAAGAGATGTTTTACCGGATCCCATGTACAATGATACAACTGTTACAAGACTTATCAACAACATCATGCTTGACGGCAAGAAGGGTGTTGCACAGAAGATAGTTTATGATGCATTTGACATCGTACGTGAGAAGACAGGAAAGGAGCCGCTCGAAGTTTTCACTCAGGCAATGGAAAGCATTATGCCCGTGCTTGAAGTAAAGGCTAGAAGAGTCGGCGGTGCGACATATCAGGTTCCCATGGAAGTACGTCCCGAAAGACGTCGTACTCTTGGCTTGAGATGGCTCACAGTTTATTCCAGAGCTCGTAACGAAAGACATATGTGCGAGAGACTGGCTAACGAAATCATTGACGCTACAAACGGACTTGGCGGAGCTGTAAAGAAGAGAGAAGATACTCATAAGATGGCTGAAGCTAACAAGGCGTTTGCACATTACAGATGGTAGTATTACCAAGGTAGTAACCGACGAAAGGAGAGATATTTTTGGCAAGAGAAGTATCGCTTGAAAGAACCAGAAATATAGGCATAATGGCCCACATTGACGCCGGAAAAACCACCACTACTGAAAGAATTTTATACTATTGCGGTAAAATTCACAAGATTGGTGATACTCACGACGGAAATGCTACAATGGACTACATGGAGCAGGAACAGGAGAGAGGTATTACAATCACTTCTGCTGCTACCACAGCCTATTGGACAAAAGACGATATTCGTCACAGAATTAACATCATCGACACCCCCGGCCACGTTGACTTCACCGTTGAGGTTGAAAGATCTCTTCGTGTACTTGACGGTAGCGTAACAGTATTCTGTGCTAAGGGCGGTGTTGAGCCCCAGTCTGAAACCGTTTGGAGACAGGCTGATAAATACGGCGTTCCCAGAATGGCGTTCATCAACAAGATGGATATCATGGGCGCTGACTTCTACAACGTTGTGGGAATGATGAAGGAAAGACTTCAGTGTAACGCTGTTCCCCTTCAGCTTCCCATTGGTAAGGAAGATACTTTCAAGGGTATCATCGATCTTCTTACCATGAAGGCAGAAGTTTACTACAACGATGACGGAACCGACGTAAGAGAAGAGGAAATTCCTGAAGATATGATGGAACTTGCTCAGCAGTATCACGATGCAGCGATTGAAGAAATTGCTACATTTGATGATGATCTTATGATGAAGGTTTTAGAGGGAGAAGAAGTAACAGTAGCTGAACTTAAAGCTGTTATCAGAAAAGCAACTATTGCTAACGAAATCATCCCTGTGTTCTGCGGTACAGCATACAGAAACAAGGGTGTTCAGCCCTTACTTGACGCTGTAGTTGACTATATGCCCGCTCCCACAGACATTCCCGCTATCAAGGGTACAACCTTAGACGGCGAGGAAGTTGAAAGACATGCGGACGACAACGAGCCTTTCTCAGCCCTTGCGTTCAAGATCATTGCCGATCCCTTCGTAGGTAAGCTTTGCTTCTTCAGAGTATACTCAGGTACACTTGCTACAGGAAGCTATGTGCTTAACTCTACAAAGGATAACAAAGAGAGAATCGGACGTATACTTCGTATGCACGCTGATAAGAGAGAAGACCTTGATATGGTTTATGCCGGCGACATCGCTGCAGCCGTTGGTCTTAAGAACACCACAACCGGTGACACTCTTTGTGCAGAAAATGATCCCGTAATTCTTGAATCCATGGAATTTCCCGAGCCCGTTATAAGAGTTGCCATAGAACCCAAGACCAAAGCAGGTCAGGAAAAGATGGGTATCGCTCTTGCAAGACTTGCTGAAGAAGATCCTACATTCAAGGCTTACACAGACGAAGAAACAGGTCAGACAATTATTGCCGGTATGGGTGAGCTTCACCTTGAGATTATCGTTGACAGACTTCTCCGTGAATTCAAGGTAGAAGCTAACGTTGGTAATCCTCAGGTTTCTTATAAGGAAACAATCAGCAAGAGAGTTGATATTGACCATAAGTATGCTCGTCAGTCCGGTGGTCGTGGTCAGTACGGTCACGTTAAGATTATTATGGAACCCCAGGAAGCAGGCAAGGGTTACGAATTTGTTAACCAGGTTGTCGGCGGTGCTATTCCCAAGGAATACATTCCCGCAGTTGATGCAGGTATCCAGGGTGCTATGGAATCGGGTATCTTAGCAGGTTATCAGGTTGTTGACGTAAAGGTTACTCTTTACGACGGATCATACCACGAAGTTGACTCCTCAGAAATGGCATTTAAGATCGCCGGTTCTATGGCGTTCAAAGAGGGTATGAGAAAAGCTGAAGCTCAGCTTAAGGAACCCATCATGAAGGTTAGCGTAACAGTTCCCGAAGAATACATGGGCGACGTTATGGGTGATATCAACTCCCGTCGTGGTATGATTCAGGAAAGTGACATCAGAAACGGCGTTGCTACAATTACATCACACGTTCCGCTTTCTGAAATGTTCGGATATGCAACAGACCTTCGTTCTAAGACACAGGGTAGAGGTAACTACTCTATGGAACCCAGCCATTATGAAGTGGTTCCCAGAAGCATTATGGAAAAAATTGTTGATGCAAGAGCAAAAAAAGACTGATTAACACTTGATTTTTTATCTGTAATGTAGTAAAATAGTAAATAAATAATTGTTATATTAAAGGAGGATAATTAAAATGGCAAAGGAAAAATTCGAAAGAACCAAACCCCATGTAAACATTGGTACTATCGGTCACGTTGACCATGGTAAGACAACTCTTACCGCTGCAATCACAAAGGCACTTTCTCTTAAGGGAAATGCACAGTTCTCTGACTATGCAAACATCGATAAGGCTCCAAGTCGGATCGTAGCCATGTCGTTCTGTGAGCCAAGGAGTTGTCAGGAGCTTTTGTCTTCCTAAGACCGCTT
>JAZQAZ010000003.1:0-57599 GCA_045545475.1 Clostridia bacterium
TTTTCAGTTTGCTTTTTATGCATGCTGTTATCTTTTTTATAACAACAATAGGTCCTTTAGGAGAAAAAACCTTTTTGTTTCTTACATACTCGAATTCATTTTGCATATGTATTGGAGCAAACTTGATTTTATCAGATCTTCTGAGTAACAATGCTCATATGTTTGTTTATGGAATAGGAATAGTGGTATTAATGCATCTGTTTCTATACAAGAGTTTGCTTCCGAGTTATCAAAAAGCCAGGGTGTTCTTTTCTTCTGGTTGGTGGAAACTTAATGTTATATTAGTTTTCTTTTTCATACAGTTTTTGAATCAATATGCTTTCAGTATTGATATGAGCAATGCTCGTGATATAGTTTTTGATTTTGTTATTTTCAGTATTATTTTTTATTTAACATTAATTTTGATTTTTAATTTAGTGAAAGATACCGCTGAAATGAATAAAAAAACATATGAAAATGACGAACTGAAAAACGTTGCGTACATAGACGCTTTGACAAATATGCAAAATAGAGCAGCATACGAGAAATTTACTAGAAGACAAGTATTAAATCACAGAAAGAATACTGGTACAAGTTTTATTTTTGTTATGCTGGACATCAATGGATTTAAAAGTATCAATGATACAAAAGGACATGCCGAAGGGGATAAAATTTTAAAACAAGTGGGCAATGTTATTACTAAATATTTTGAGTCTTATAATTGTGAAAGTTTTAGATTTGGTGGCGATGAATTTGTTGTGCTGATAGAAGATATACAATTATCTGATGTCAAGAACCTAATTGTAAAGTTGAATGAAGAATTATTTAAATTAAATAATACCACATTATCTCATGGTTGCGCAGAAGTGGATTTTAATAACGCAAAACCTTTTCATGTGGCTTTAAAAACGGCTGATGCAGCTATGTATTCTAATAAAGAGCGATATTATTTGAATTTACGTAACAAGGGAGAGGCTTAAATGTTGAGAATTTTTACCTAAATCAGGTGGCATCTAAACCATTCGGCTCTTCCAAAACAAGAAAGACATCCAATCGGATGTCTTTTTTGTTTTGCATATCGCATATTTCGAAAAAATGGTTCTTATAGCTGTAAATATCAGTTTTCAAATGACGGTGCAGTAGTTTTGTTATTGGCAAATGCATCAGGTCCAGGATCAGACATTGAAAAATACATTCTGGCTGCTTTTGTTGTGCCGAAATCTTTATTTGAACCGCTGTTTTGTACTTTATTAAATGCATCACGAAACATCTGATTATGGGCTTCTTCTCTGTTAAGAAGAAAATCAATGGTTTCCTTTACTTTTTTATCATCTATCTGCCGGTACAAGTATTCATAAACTACTTTTGCACGCTGCTCAGATGCGATATTACTTAATATATCGGCACACAGATCGCCAGTGACTGTTACATAATCAGCGGTCCATGAGTATCCTGAGGAATTTATAAGACCGGGATTTAAGCCTAAAAGGACATGGGATTGTATTTCTCCTGCCTGAACATTTTGGGCATTAACATCGTGACCATTAAGCATATTAATGGTTTGTGCAATCATTTCCATATGCCCAAGCTCTTCGGCGGCTATATCCAAAAACAAATCCTTAATCTCAGGATCTTTGATGCGAAAGCTCTGAGAAATATATTGCATAGCTGCTTTAAGTTCTCCGTTTCCGCCGCCAAGCTGTTCCTGAAGCAATACAGCATACTGCGGATTCGGTTTTTCAACTTCTACCGGATGAAAAAGTAATTTTTCGTGTTTAAACATATCTTTACCTCCAATTGCATTGTTCTGTTCATATTTTCAGCAATTTAAGATAAATTATTCGCCGAAAGAAGCTTTTTATCTATTATTTTCCGCTTTGCACATTTGCTTTTATAACTACTGTTTTCTCTTCCTTAACTCACCTGTTTACTATTTTATTCAAAATCCAATACAAAGAATTATTTTTATCTTTTGTATTCTTAATTTGCTCAAGTGCGGTTTTCATATCTGTGATTTCAATCAATTCAGCAAGTTTGTTTAATATTTCTTCTGCGGATTCGTATGTCTTAAGCTCATAAGGTACATTATATTCATCGCAAATTGCCATAAAAATTGCATCGGCAAAGTCTGCCTGCCTTGCTTTAAGCTTTTCGCTGTCCTTTTGGTTACTTATAAATGCGGTTTCTACCAATACCGCAGGCATTGAAGTTCGCCTTAATACAGCAAAATTAGCTGTTTTTGTACCTCTGTCCGTTGTGCCTAGAATTTCTACAATTTTACTTTGTATTTTCTTAGCTAAAGGCAATGCTTTGCTTGATGTATTATATGTATAAACCTCGGTGCCGTTAGCTGTGCTGTTGGGTGAAGCATTGCAATGTATTGAAATAAACACATCCGCTCCCCAGACGTTTGCAAGTGATGCACGTTTTTTAAAGAAGTGCTTGCGTTTGTGCCGAGTACCTCTCCTGATTTTTCCCCGATCTCTTATATAGTTCGTGCTTGAAAATTAATCAATTTTTGTTTGATATAATGTATTTATGTCAAAGCGATATTATTCATGAATTCGTAGTTACGAAATAAATATAATAGAATTATGGCGAAGTCGTTAAAATCAAACTTCCTACAGAAGATGGAAGCATGAGGTTGCTGAATAAATAGTGTTGTCTAAAGCGTTTGAGATTTATGAAACAAACACCCCATAGGATGTTTGTTTTGTTTATTGCTATTAAGATCTACTTTAATTCCACCGTCAAGCGATTTTCGCTTTACAATAAATGAAATAAGTGTTATACTATTTCACGAGGTGATTTTTTATGAAAAAACTTTTAGCAATATTAATGGCTGTACTTATGATTGTCGGCAGTTTTTCTGTATGTTTGGCAGAAAGTGCTGATGGAGCTGAGCCGGCTCAAGTCCTTAATAAATTGGGACTCTTTAACGGAACCGGAACAGACAGCGACGGCAATCCTGTTTTTGGCCTGGAAAATAAGCTCTCCAGACAGGAAGCAACTACATTATTGGTAAGAATTTTGGGCAAAGAAACTGAAGCTAAAAATGAATTAGCAAATATTCCTTTTACTGATGTTGATGAATGGGCAAAACCTTATGTAGGCTATGCTTATAATCATGGTCTTGTAAACGGACTGGGAGAAACTATCTTCGGTTCCGGCAATCCCATTTCCGCAACAGAGTATCTTACTCTTATTTTACGTGCTCTCGGATATAATGACAAGCAGGGCGACTTTGTTTGGAATGCTGCGTGGATTCTGTCTGACAGCCTTGGAATGACCGAAGGACAGTATAACGAAGAAACAAATGCCCTGTTTTGCAGAAAAGATGCGGCACTAATTTCCCGTAATGCACTTTATCAGAAAATAAAAGGAGGGGAGCAAACCCTGGTAAGCAAACTGTTTGCTGAAGGAGTTTTTTCTGCAGAACAGCTTGAGAGTACCAACGAGTCAAGCTTGTTAAAAGCGGCAGGACTTACTGTTGATCCCCTTGCTTCAGAAGGTGTCAAGACGGTTGCTCCTGTGACGGGCATTACCTTTGAACAACGCGGCGTGTATGTGAAAATGACGCTTATAGAGCCAGAAGATAAAACAGGAATTGTGAGTTATGAAGCATTGATTTATGACAAAAACAATCCGGAGATTGCAGTTCATCGCAGCATCGCTTTGGATAATGCAACTGCACATTACCGCCTGGATAACTCCGGAATATTTGTACTCGGCAATGAGTATAATGCCGTTAAAGTAATTTCAAATGGTGCCGAGGGTTATGCTCCTGCTTATTGGGAATCGGATATAGCGATTACCCCTGTACAAAAGGATGTTACAATTACCGAAGCGTGGGTTGTAAACGATGACGAAATAGACCTTACTCTTGTCGGAGCGGAGCAGGGATATATGGGATTTATTTTCACACGTAAGGATGGAACAGTTGTTGATGAGGACACTTTCTTTAATTACAATGGAACAACTGCTAAATACCGTGCAAACTTAAAAGAAAACTGGGCGGTTGAAGACAAAAAAGCTCTTGAAAACGGCGAGATTTCTGTTGCTTTAACAGGTATGAATATAGTTAAAATGAATGATGACGAAGGATTTTGGAGGATTGAATTCGAACGCATAAAAGCCTCGAAGGTAGAGGTTAAATGCAAGGTTGATATTATAGAATAAAGTAAATTTGTTAAATGGCTAAGAGGGGAAAAGACATGAATAAAACAGAATTATTATATCAATTCAGTCGCACACCTTCCGCACGCAATTGCAAATCAATTGCAGATTTAGAGGAACGCTTTTCAACATGGTTGCGACGCAACAACATTACGTTGATTACGCGTGGTAAAGATTATTTTGAAAATAATTTTTATTCCAGTGCGAACTACACAATGAAATTACTTAAAAAAGATAGAAATTTATTATATGCATTTGGTCTTGACGAATCACATCTTGTAGTAAGCAGGCCTGACTATCGTGATAATCTTGATGAAGGTTATTCGCTTGGAGGACAGTTTAAGTTTTATGCAAACCAGGTACATAACAGAAGACAGGATGGGGAATATCGAAAAAGCGGCAAGAATCCGATTGCATTCGGTGCTTCGGGAAAAGTTATTTTAGCAATAATAATTCTTGTGGTGGTGTATATGCTTGTCGGAGATACTGTATGGGAGGCCATTACAAGCGGCGCAATATTTAAATTGATTTGTTTTGGTATTGCAGGATTTGCAAGCTATAAGGTTTTACGTTCTAAAAAAATGGGTTGGCCACTTCCGGTTAAGTTAATAGTATTGTTTGTTGTGTGGCTTGCACTTTTAAACTATGATTTTTAATTGAACACTTGTTGTATTTAATAAAAAAGGGGCTGTAAAATAATTACAGCCCCTTTTTCAGGAGATAGGAAAAAATGCTTCAGAACGGACAAACTGAATTGAGAAAGTCTGTTTACAGACTTTTCGAAAGTTACCCGAAGGCGTATATAGATACGTCGAGGGTGAAGTTTGTTCGTAGCAAAAAGGCTTAAAATGAAGAAAAATCGCAGGAATGCGATTTTTCAACACTATTTTACAACATAGAGTTTGTAACTTTGCCCAATCCACTAATTTATTTGCCTTTTTGCGGTCTGGACTTTTTTTACATCTCCTTTTATTTTACTTTTGTTCTTCGACTATTACTTCCACGTTGTCGGTGCGGTTATCAAGTGAATGTTCTTTATAGAACTTAACCTCAGCTTTATTTTCCTTTCCGTAAAGCTCGAAAATTTCGATGGTGTTTTCCTCCTTCAAGAGTTCACCCGGCACATAAAGTCTTTCCTGAGGTCCGATATCCCAGTAGCGGCCTAAGTTAAAGCCGTTAATCCATATCATACCCTTCTCCAGGTTTTCCGCCTTGATGAAGGTATCAATCCCTGCTTCTGCCTTAAAGGTTCCCTTATAGAAGCAGGGCTTATTTTTGCCCACGTTTCCGTTATATGTAACCTTTGAAATATCCTTTAAGGGAAGTGAATATATTTCCCAGTTCATAAGAAGTGAAAAGTCATGATATTTTCTTCCCGTCTCGGGGCCTATTCTGTCAAGATGAACGCAGTCAGTAATACCCTTGTGCTCCGTTGTCATAAAGAGACCGTATCCTATTCTTCCCATATTTTCAACCAAAATGGAAAGCTTTGCCCCCTCTTTCGGGATTGTAAAGCGTATATCATATTCTCTGTCACGGTATGCTGTTCCTAAATATTCGCCGCCTAAGTAAACCGTCGCTCTGTCGCGGAGTCCTTCTATTGAAAGAGCTCTTATCTGATCGTCGGTATATTCAAGGAAGGTTTCATAAAGCACAAAGCCATAGGCCTGATCAAGCTCTTCAAAGGTTCTGGTCTGGGGCGAGAATATCTTTTTAGCGGCAATATCTTCTACAGAATCGAAAAAGCTTCCGCACTCTGTAAGGGTAATTTCTTCCGGTGCCTGGGAGATGTATTCATATTCGTTTCGCTCATAAGGGATGCCGCGTTTTTCGCAAAGCACCTTTTTAAGCTCATAATATTTTTCCGTAGGTCTGCCCTCTTCGCTTATGGGAGCATCCACGTCATAGCTTGTTTCAAAGGGAACGTATCTGTTCTTAGCATAGGGTGCATCCTTTCTGAATATGCCGTAGTTTGCACCCGCTGAAAAGCCGAAGTTTGTACCGCCTGAGAACATATAGAAGTTTACCATAAATCCCTTATCCAGGCTGTTTTTGTAATTTGCCGCAGCCCCCTCAGGTGTCTGACGGAAAAATACACCGCCCCACTGCTGGGCACGGCCTGCCCACTGCTCACACACCATCAAAGGCCTGTCGCCCTGAAATTCCTTAAGAGTTTCCTTAGCACCTTCGGGAACAGTTCCCACATCTATACCTGTCCATATTTCGGGAACGCTTCCCCACTTAAGGTGCTTCATTTCGTGTCCGTTTGCCGTATATAAAGGCACATCCACACCAAGCTCACGGAGCATATCGGAAACAGCTCTTATATACGAAGTATCGTTTCCGAAGGAGCCGTATTCATTTTCAACCGCAACGGCAATTATTGGGCCTCCTTTGGTGGATAAAAGCGGAACAAATTCCTTTGCCAGTCTTTCGGTATATTCTCTTACGTGACGCATATAGTTTTCTTCGTTACAGCGGATCTGTATGTTTCTGTCTTTAAGTAACCAATAAGGAAGTCCGCCTAAATCCTGCTCTCCGCACATATAGGGAGATGGACGGAGAAGCACCTTTAAACCTATATCCCCTGCCATACGGATGAATGCCGCAAGGTCCAAATTATCCTCAAAATGAAATTCACCTTTCTCAGGCTCGTGCATATTCCAGGGCACATAGGTTTGTACGCAGGTTAATCCAAAGTCCTTCATAAGCTTCAAGCGTCTTTCCCAGCCGCCTTTTAAAAATCTGAAATAGTGCATATCTCCCGATGCGATATAAAAAGGCTTTCCGCCAAGATAAAGCTCATTACCTTTAATTTCAAGCAACTCTTTCATAATTATAACTCCCCTTTCGTTGTTAAACTCATATTATCACAGCTTTTTTCTTATTTCAATATGAAAATATTGCGATAACAGGACAAAGTTGCGATTTTTTTTGTAATATTTTTATTGAAAAATCCTTTTATTTATCCTATAATGGCCTTGAGGTGATTAAAATGATTTTCTCCATAAATTCAAACGGAAACCAAAAGCAGGAAGAAATATTGAAAAAGCGACTTTCTGAGCGTTTAGATGCAGAATTTTCCGACGGCGGTCTTTTAATTGACCTTTCCATAGATTCTTCTATAGAAAAAGCAGAAAGCTTTATTATAGAAGAAAAAGACGGCGGCTTTTACATAAAGGCATCGGACTCTCTCGGTCTTTTTTACGGCATAGGTAAGCTTTTACATTCAGGAAAATGGGAGTCTGACACCTTTTCTCCCATTCCCACAAAAGGGTTGATGAGTCCCGACTGTTCATTCCGTGCAACCTATGTTGCCCGCCATTTTTACAACTTTTACGATGTTGCACCAATGGATGAAATAGAGCGTTATTTAGAAGATTTACTCCTTTGGGGACAAAACACCGTAATTTTAACCTTAAGTACCGCAGGTGCAAAAAGTTATGATGATCCTTTATTTAAAAAGGCCTATGAAAAGATAGGGGAAATTTCCGCCGTTTCAAAAGCTTTGGGGTTAAAAATCGGCGTACTTATGGGAAACTGCCTTTTTACCGACATTCCCGAAGAAATAAAAGCTCTTCCTCCTGTACAGATACGCTATCGCGGAAATTTGGGCAACAAAATCTGCCCCTCGAAAAAAGGCGGTATGGAATATCTGAAAAATCATTGGAAACGTCAGCTTGAAGGGCTTTCCACGCTTGATTATATTATTACCTGGCCCTATGACGAGGGCGGTTGCGGCTGCAGCGAATGTACTCCCTGGGGCTCAAATAAGTTCTGCGATATGACAAAGGAGCTTTATGCCCTTGCAAAAAACCATTTCCCCGATGTCAAAATTGGTATGTCCACCTGGGTTTTTGACTTTCCCGAAAGTGAAGGCGAATATGAAGGGCTTTTCCGCCGTCTTGATGACGATATGTCCTTTGTTTCCTTCCTTATGACAGACTCCCACCACGATTTTCCGAAATATCCGTTAGAGCATAGTTGTCCCCGCCCCATAATTAACTTCCCCGAAATTTCCATGTGGTCACTCTATCCCTGGGGAGGTCTGGGTGCAAATCCCCTGCCCAAGCGATTCCAGAGAATATGGGATTCGTCAAAGCACATCTTAAACGGCGGTCTTCCCTATTCCGAGGGAATTTATGAGGATATATCCAAGGTGCAGTGCCTCTCCTATTACTGGGACAAGAATAAAAGCTATACGGAGAGTTTATCCGAATACATAAACTATGAATACTCGTCAGAGGTAACTGACGAGTGTCTGGAGCTTATGGAAATAATAGAGGAAAACCACACCCTCATTTCAAAATGCGCCGAGCCCGTAAAGGTCGACCGCACAAAGGATTTGGCAGAGTCCATCAACTCCCGCCTCTCAGGCCGTGCGAAAAAGAGCTGGCGCTGGAGAATATTATACATCCGCGCAATCCTTGACTATAAGAGATATTCTATGTATCTTTCCATAGAAAATCCCGAGCCTTCCGACAGAAACTATTTAATAAAGCACACCGGCGAAATATTAAAGGACGATGCCGAGGCGCAAGCCATGTTTTCAGAATTAATAGGATACTACCACGCCGTTCCCCACAACGGAAGAAACGGTTGGACGCTTCCGCCATTGGGACAGACATATTTTTCGGATTGATTAACGGTATTAATAATTAAAAGGGAAAAGTATATTGCATACTTTTCCCTTTTTTGCTATAATAAAATCAGACATAATAAGGAGGAATTAAAATGAATAAACGACTTGTTTCTCTGGCACTTGTACTTTTGATGCTTGTCTCAACGGTTTACATCGCAGCCTTCGCAACCGAAGAAGGACAAATCAAAAACATCATTTATTTAATACCCGACGGCGGAGGATATCCCCTTTACGATTTTGCCAATATGGTTAAAATCGCAGGCGGCCTTTCGGATGAAAAATTCCCCTATAAAACACTTACGGACACCACACCTATGGCTATGCGTGCCTATCTTGCCGGAAGCATGACCACTTCCCCCGTAACAGGCGGAGTAACAGACTCTGCGGCAGCAGGTACCGCCATGGCGACGGGCCATAAAACAATAAACGGCTATCTCGGCGTTGACAGAGCAGGAGTTCCCAAGGCTAATTTAGTGGAGGCGGCAGAATCTGTCGGCAAGTCAACAGGGTTAATCGCAACCTATGAATGGGTGCACGCAACACCTGCTTCCTTCTCCGCCCACGCTATGAACAGAAGTGACTATAAAAACATTTACGAGCAGATGGAAAACAAGGGACTCGAGGTAGTTCTCGGTGCAGGCTACGGTGCTGTATCGGAGTATGCCACCATTCAGAACGCCATTGATAAAGGGTACATCATCGTTGAAGGCTGGGAGGATTTAGACGCTGTACGTCCCGGCGATACGCTCTGGGGTAACATTGCAAACCCAAGCTTTCCCTATGACATCAAATTAAACGGAAAACAGGCAAACTTAGAGGAAATGACACGCGCAGCAATCACTGCTCTTTCAGGAGATCCCGACGGATTTTTCCTTATGGTTGAAGGCAGCAAGGTCGATACAGGCGGCCACTTAAACGACGCCCTCGTTTCTACCAGCGAATACCTGGCATTTGATGCAGCCTTCCGTGCGGCACTTGAATTCGCAAAGGGACGAACGGATACAGTTGTAATCTGTGCCCCCGACCATGATACAGGTGCACTCAATCTTCCCGAAAACGCCGCACCTTACGTTGAAGAAGTAAGAAACGGCATAACTCCCACCGGCATGACCTGGGGTACAACAGGCCACTCCGCTCAGAACGTGGGTGTATGGGCATACGTTCCCGAGGGAGTTACATTACCGGAGGGACTTAATCCCGTTTTGGGCGATACGGAAAAGACCAGAACAGACTATGTTATCGACAACACCGCTCTTGCCCCCTGGTGTGCGGATTTAATGAACGTTGACCTTGACACTTTATCTAAAGAGCTTTTCTGCGATGTTACATCCATCGGTACCTACCTTCCCGCAACAGGCAAATTCACCTTTGCGAGCGGCGATAAGTACGTCTATGCAAACATGGACGAATACTATAAAAACGGCGAAAAAATTTCAACAAACGGAAAGGTTGCCCTGGCTCTCAACGGCAAATTCTACGTTCCTTCAGAAATGGTTGAGGAAGACGACTGGAACTTTGTTTCTACCGAGAGAGAAGGCATAACCGGAACTGGCACTGCATCAGACCCCTACATCATAGACGATGCCTATGACTTTATTGAGTTTTCCGCAAACCTTCTTTCAGGCACTAATTATGAAGGAAAATATTTCCGCCAGGATAAGGATATTGACCTTACCGGTGAGGATTACGCCGGTGTCAACGAAAGTGCCACATTTGCAGGCACATACGACGGTAACGGTCACAAAATAACAGTTAACCTTACCACAAATAAAAACAGCACCCTTTTCCCATATGTTACAGGAAAAATCATGAATTTGGGCTCTGACGGAAGCATAACATCAACGGCTAACTATACAGCCGGCATCGCACGAAGCCTTCGTGCAGGAAGTATCATGTCAAACTGCTGGTCGAATGTATCAGTTACCGCACCAAGTGCCTGCGGTCTTGCATACTCAAACTACGGCACAATTGAAAACTGCTTCTTCGGTGGAAAGCTTTCGGGAACAACAATGTATCCCATTGGTGCTCCCCACGGTGATTCCAATAAAACCTTAAATTGCTTCTATATTGAGGGTATAGGTAACAAAGTAGTTGATGGTGCGTACCCCGTAAGCGAAAAAGAAGCAAAAGAAACCCTTGCCGAAGAACTCAATCAGGGAAGAAAGGTGGCAGCAGGAACGCTTGGCGTAAACGAGGATGAGCTTTCCTACTGGACAAACGAAGAAGGGTTCCCAACTCACTACACCCCGATTCCCGTGGTTGAAAAGGTTATAATCACTCCCGAAGGTGCAGTTGTTTCCAAAGGAGACGGAGCATTCTTTACGGCAGAGGTTATAGGAAAATTCAAGCCTTCTACAGATGTCACCTGGTCTGTCGAGGGCGAAGTTAAAGAAGGTACCTTCATAGCTGATGACGGCTATCTTACAGTTGATAAAGACGAAACTGCCAAGTCCTTTAAGGTTATGGCAAAGTCCAACCAGGACGGAAGCGTAACCGACGTTGTGTCCGTTACGGTGGGGCAATTTGCAAAGACCGAACCTGACGGAAGCCGTTCCCGCCCCTATTTAATTTCCTCGGCTGATGATTTTATTGCTTTTATGGATGAGGTTGCATCGGGCGATAATAAATCCGGACTCTACTTTAAGCAGACAACCGATATTGACCTTGCAGGAACTTCATTTAAAGGCCTCGGTGGCTCTAAAACCTTTGCAGGTATATATGACGGTAACGGCTATACCATTAATATTGATATGGCTTCAAGCACCGACCTATGCTTGTTCCCATACACCACCGGCACTATTATGAATTTAGGTGTTACGGGAAAAATTAAAAACGGCACCTTTGCCGCTGCGATTTGCCGTTCTATAAGAAAAGAAGGAAAGATGATTAACTGCTGGTCCGACGCCTACGTTGAGGGAGCAAACTTAGGCTCAATTGCCTGGTCAAATTACGGCATTATGGCTAACTGCGTATTTACCGGAACTGCGGTGGCATCCGGAAGCAGCTATGCTGTGACAAACAGAATAGAAGACTCTGTTACAAGTAACACCTATCAGCTTGGCTCAGCATACATTCCCGATAAGGAAATATCTGAAGTTACAGCATCGCAGGTTGAAAAGAATCTCGCATCCTGGCTGAATGAGGGAATTAAAAGTGCCGCAAAATTGGTAAATCTTCCAAAATCCTTCCTTAAGACATGGACTTTTGAAAACGGAAAAATAGGTTTTGGCACACCAAAGGAAAACAACGATATCGTTTTGACCATTGACAAGAAGGAGGCATTGGTTTTCGGCGAATTGAAAGAAAACGATGTTGCTCCCTTAATTACAAACGGAAGAACAATGCTTCCTGCCCGCTTTGTCACAGAAGCTCTGGGCGGAACGGTTTCCTGGGATGGTGAAAAACGAGAGGTTACAATTGAAAAGGAAGGCTTAAAACTCGTCCTTACAATTGACAAGGATGTTGCCATTCTGAACGGAGAAGAAATAAAACTGGACGCTCCGGCTTTCATCGAAAACGGAAGAACATACACCCCTGTACGTTTCATTGCAGAAGCATTGGGTGCTTCCGTTTCCTGGAACGCAGAAACCAGGGAAGTTACAATTACAAAATAATAAAAAGATACAGAAGCTTTCGGCTTCTGTGTTTTTTTTTATAAAAACGAAAATTAATAGTAAAAAAAGTGTTGCATACTTCCACTTTCTTTGATATAATAATTTCATATACAATAAGGAGGAATAACTATGAAAAAAAGACTTATTTCACTGTTTCTTGTCCTTATGATGCTTGTTCCCTCGATTTTTATAACATCCAATGCATCAGAAGTTCAGATTAAAAACATCATTTACTTAATTCCCGACGGAGGTGGCTATGGTCCTTACGATTTTGCCAACATGGTTAAAATCGCAGGTGGTTTTGATGTAACGAAGTTTCCCACTAAAACTCCCACCACCACCGATCCCATGACCATGCGTTCCTACCTTGCGGGAAGTATGACAACCGCATGTATAACAGGCGCTGTCACAGACTCTGCAGCAGCAGGAACCGCTATGGCAACAGGTGTTAAAACCATTAACGGTTTTGTCGGTATCGACAGAGACATGATTCCCGTAGCCAATCTTGTTGAAGCGGCGGAATCGGTCGGCCTGTCAACGGGTATCATTTCCACCTACCACTGGGCTCACGCAACACCTGCCGCTTTTACAGCACACGCAGAGGACAGAAATGACCTCTTAAACATCTATCAGCAGATAGAAAATAAAGAGCTCGAAGTTGTTCTCGGCGTAGGCTATGGACAGGTTTCTCAGTATGCCACCATCCAGAACGCCATAGATGCAGGATATACTGTTGTTGAAACTAAAGAGGATTTATTAGCTGTCAAGCCCGGCGACAAAATCTGGGGAAATGTAGATCCCAAAGGCATTCCTTATGACGTATATACAGAAGAAGGTGAACCGACTTTAGCAGAAATGACAGCAGGAGCAATCGAAGCTCTCAAAGGCGATTCCGACGGTTTCTTCCTTATGGTTGAAGGCGGCAAGGTCGATACAGGCGGACATGCTAACAGTGCCAACACAACAACAAGCGAATATCTCGCTTTTGATGCGGCATTCCGTGTTGCAGTAGACTTTGCAAAAGGCCGTACAGATACAGTTGTAATTTGTGCTCCCGACCACGATACCGGCGGAATGATTATTCCCGAAGATCCCGAAGTTGCCGCAGCTGCTGTTGCAGCGGTAATGGCAGGTGAAAATCCCGAAAGCATTACCTGGGAATCATACAGCCACACAGCACAGAATGTCGGTGTATGGGTTTATGCTCCCGAAGGCGTAGCTTTAATTGACGGCTTAAACGAAACCCTGGGTGACACAGCAGAAACCAGAGAAGATTATGTTATCGATAACACAGACATTGCTCCCTGGTGTGCCGATTTAATGGGCGTTGACCTTGAAGCTTTGTCCGAAGAACTTTTCTTAGATGTAACCACAATAGGTCAATATAACGTGCTTGAGAGAAAATTCACCTTTAATAACGGAGACGGAAGCAAATATATCTACGCTAATCAGGACGAATACTATAAAGATGGTGAGACAATTTCCTTAAACGGTAAAACCTCCATGTATCTCAATAACCACTTCTACGTTCCTGCAGAAGTGGTAGATGAAGAAGACTGGGATCATGTTACCGAAGCTCCTCCCCGCGACGGAATAACCGGAACAGGTACAGCTTCCGATCCTTACATCCTTGACGATGCTTATGATTTTATGGAATTTACCGCCAATATGATTGCAGGAACCACTTACAGCGGCAAATACATCCGTCAGACCAAGGATATTGATTTAAGAACCTTTACCGAATATAAGGGTATTGGCAAAAGCTTCAATTTTGCAGGTACATACGACGGATACGGAAAGAAATTATTGGTTTCCATAACATCTGATGCAGATGTTTCTGTTTTCCCTGTAGTAACAGGCTCTCTTATGAATGTAGGTACAGAAGGAACTATTACATCTATCGGAAGCGGTGCTTTTGCGGCAGGTGTAGCATATTATGTAGGCCCCGGCGGAAAAATTGTAAACTGCTACTCAAACGCAACTGTTAAAGCAGCCTATACCGGAGGTATCACAACTTATAACGAAGGCTTAGTCGGAAACTGTTCTTTCTGCGGAACATTAACCAGCAGTAAAAGCAGAGCAGTTCCTGTCGGCATGGCAAAAGGCAATGCCTCCGAATTCTGGGAGTGCTATTATTTAGATGGTGTGGGCAATTATGCTTTGGATGTAGCTGTTGCGGTAGGTGAAACTGTTGCTAAAACCCAGTTGGCGGAAACATTAAACGCTAACCGCAAGGATGCTGCAACAAAGCTTGGCTTCAGCAGTTCAAGCCTCGTATCCTACTGGAACAACGATTACGGATACCCCATACACGGTGCTCCTAACCCTGTTGTAGAAAGCGTAACCATTACTCCAAGTGAAGCAGTTGTAAAGAAAGGTGAATGCATCCAGCTTTCAGCCGAAGTAACAGGTAAGTATAATCCTTCTCAGGATGTTACCTGGTCAATCGAAGGTGATGTTTCAGAGGATACAACAATCACTTCTGACGGATACCTTACCATATCCCCTGAAGAAAAAGCTACTTCCTTTACAGTAATGGCAAAGTCCCATCAGGACGGCGGTAAGGTTGATGTTATCACCATAACAGTATCTGCCGATGAAGGCGAAGAACCCGGCGGCGGTGAAGAGCCCGGGGAAAGCGAAAAGCCTGACGGAACACTTGAAAAGCCTTATCTCATAGAAACAGCTGCAGATTTCAAGCAATTTACCGACAGTCTTATTTCAGGAAGCACGTTCAGCGGAAAATACTTCCTTCAGACAGAAGACATTGATATGTCAGAAGTTTCCGGCTATCTGGGTGCAGGTTCCACTGCTGAATTTGCCGGAATATACAATGGTAACGGAAAGAAAATCAAGGTTAATATAACATCCGATGAGGATACTTCTGTTTTCCCGAATCTTTCAGGCGTTATTATAAACTTAAGCACAGAAGGTTCTGTCACATCTAATAAGAGCAACGGCTATGCAGCAGGACTTGTATATTACATCGGCTCTACCGGTAAAATAGCAAACTGCTACTCAACTGCACATGTCAGAGCAACATATGCCGGCGGTATCACAACTTACAGCAGAGGTCTTGTCGGAAACTGTGCTTTCTTCGGCTCTTTACGCGGCGGTAAATCAAGCGTTCCGGTCGGAATAACCACAAGTAATGCTACCTGCGAATTCTGGCAGTGCTATTATTTGGAAGGCACAGGCACCTACGCATTAGAAGTGGCTACCGCAGTAACTGAAACAACTGCAAAAACCACCCTTGCAGCAACATTAAATGCAAACCGCAATACTGTTGCGACAAAACTTGGTTGCAATGCAGAACTTGTATCTTTCTGGAACAACGATTACGGCTACCCCCAGCACGGCGAACCTAAGCCTGTCTTAAAAGACATTACCATTTCTTTCACTCCTGCGACAGGCGGTTCAATTTACTATGACAACAATCCCGTAGGTGGTTCAGAATCCTTCGTTCAGGGCGAAGAAATAACTCTCAAAGCAGTTCCCGAAGAAGGCTCGGAATTCAAGGCCTGGACCAATGCAACTACAGGAAAAATCATCACAACTGATGAAGAATACACCTTTACAGCATATACCAACAGAAAGTTGCTTGCTCTTTTTGCCGACGAGGCTTCTGACGATGTTTTCGTAAGCTTTATAAGCAAGAATAACCAGTACATATATTACAGCTATCTCGCAAAGGGCACCGATGTTTCAACAGTTGCTCCCTCCCCCGAAAAGATGTATGTATCGGGCTATTCCTGGAACGGATTTATACCCCTGCCCGATGTTGTAAATGCAAACACCGATTATAAAGGCAGCTATACAAAAAATCCCGATACATATGAAATAAAGATTTCGGGCGGTGCCGACAAAAAGGGAAACACCGAAATTGCTTTAGGCTATAACTCTTCTTGCACAGTTGTTGCAGACACTCCCGATTCGGGCAAGGTGTTTACAGGCTGGCTCATAAACGGAAGACTTGCAAGCTTAAATCCCGAATTTACCTTCTATGTTTTCGGAGATATGACTGTCGAGGCAACCTTCGGCACTTCATCTGATGATGTTCCCTTTGTAACATTACTTGATATAACAAAATGGCTAAACGGAAGTTACAATATGGTTTCCCTCACGGGAACAAGCTATCTTCCCGAAGGCTACACCTTCTCAGAAGCAGGTATTCTTTATGTAAAAGCTGAAACAGATTCAGAAACCCTCATACTTGAAAACGAGGGTGAAAAGGTTTCAGATAAAGAGATAAAGAGAACCTCTGTTTCAGAAAATCAGATGTTCAAGCTTTCCGCAAGCTATGCCGAAACAGGTCTGACCGCAAGAGGATATCTTGTATACCTTGATTCTGACGGAGAAAGACAGGTCATCTACACCGATATAAACTATATCAGCAATGCTCCTGTTTCCGCAACTTCAGCAGGAATTGAAGAAAACATCGACTTCGAAAATCAATAAAATAAAAAAAGACCGTAAGGTCTTTTTTTATTTTACCGCAGCTGTGATATCATATCCGCTTGCCCCGGCTTTGGCAAATGCTCTTTCTGCTTTGCTCATCGAAAGCAATTTCTTAAGCACCTTTGTATCACTCAGTTTGCTTAATACGCCAGAATATATACTTCCAATACTGCTTGCAAAAAGTTGACAAAAAAGGTACGTCCCCTTTTGTCTCGCGGAAAGTGCAACTGTTGCCAGGGGCAAAGGTATATTACTTACCGCAAAGGTAACAGGTAAGTACAATCCTTCACAGAAGGTTACCTGGTCTGTTGAGGGGCTGGTTAAAGAAGATACATTTATAAGCGCTGATGGTTTTCTTACAGTTGCCACAGACGAAACTGCAAAAACCCTCCTGGTTATGGCAAAGTCCAATCAGGACGGCGGTAAGGTTGCTACCGTAACAATAACTGTTGCAGCGGGTGAAAAAGCAGAAAACAAAGACATCGTCTTAACCATCGACAAAAAGGAAGCCTCCGTTTTCGGTGAAATTAAGGTAAACGACGTTGCTCCCTTAATTACAAACGGAAGAACAATGCTTCCTGCCCGATTTGTTACAGAAGCTCTGGGCGGAACGGTTTCCTGGGATGGTGAAAAACGAGAGGTTACAATTGAAAAGGAAGGCTTAAAGCTAATCCTTACAATTGATAAAGACACCGCAATTCTTAACGGAGAAGAAGTAAAGCTTGATGCTCCCGCCTTCATTGAAAACGGAAGAACCTATACACCCGTGTGCTTCATTGCAGAAGCACTCGGTGCTTCCGTTTCCTGGAACGCAGAAACCAAAGAAGTTACAATTACAAAATAATAAAAAGATACGGAAGCCTCTTTCGGCTTCCGTATCTTTTTTTAAAAAGCGAAAAGCAATAGTAAAAAATATTGCATACTTTCTCTTTTTGTGATATAATAGAACCATATTCAATAAGGAGGAACAAAATGAAAAAACGTATTATTGCATTAATGCTTGTCCTTATGATGCTTGCGTCGACAGTTTTTGTAACAACCAATGCAGCAGAAGGACAAATCAAAAACATCATTTACTTAATCCCTGACGGAGGTGGCTATGCTCCTTACGATTTTGCCAATATGGTAAAGGTGGCAGGCGGCTTTAATGTAGAACTTTTCCCGAATAAAACACCCACCGACGAAAGCCCCATGGCTATGCGTTCCCAGCTTGCGGGAAGTATGAAAACCGCACCCGTAACAGGCGGCGTTACCGACTCTGCTGCGGCAGGTACAGCTATGGCAACGGGCTACAAAACCGTTAACGGTTTTGTAGGCATTGACAAAAACGGAGTTCCGAAAGCTAATCTTGTTGAGGCAGCAGAATCCAAGGGTATGGCAACGGGTATCATTTCCACTTACCATTGGGCTCATGCAACACCTGCCACATTCACAGCTCATGCGGCGGACAGAAACGATCTTTATGACATCTATCAGCAGATAGAAAACAAAGGTCTTGAAGTTGTTCTCGGTGTGGGATACGGACAGGTAGCTCAGTACGCTACCATACAGAACGCTGTAGACGCAGGCTACAGTGTTGTTGAAACCAAAGAGGATTTATTAAAGGTTAAACCCGGCGACAAAATCTGGGGCAATATCGGCGAAAAAGGTTTTCCCTATGACGTATATTTAGGCGAAACACAGGCAAACCTGGCTGAAATGACGAAAGGTGCTATCACCGCTCTTTCAGGCGACCCCGACGGATTTTTCCTTATGGTTGAAGGCGGTATGGTTGATACAGGCGGACACGCCAGCGATGCCCGTATTACAACAAGCGAATATTTAGCTTTTGATGAAGCCTTCCGCGTTGCACTTGAATTTGCAAAAGGCCGTAAGGATACAGTTGTAATCTGTGCTCCCGACCACGATACAGGCGGAATGATTATCCCCGAGGATACAAAAACTGCAGTTTCCGAAGTAATGGAAGGAATAAACCCCGAAAGCGTTAAGTGGACAACAGCCAGCCACACAGATCAGAATGTTGGTGTATGGGTTTATGCTCCCGAAGGCGTGTCTTTAATTAAAGGCTTGAATCCCGTTTTGGGCGACACACAAAGCACCCGTGAAAATTACATAATTGATAATACGGAAATTGCACCCTGGTGTGCCTCTTTAATGGGTGTTAACCTTGATGATTTATCGAAAGAGCTTTTCTTGGACGTAACCACCATAGGAAAATTCAATTCTCTTACAAGAACCTTCACCTTCAACAATGGTGATAAGTATGTAGTAAGCAATCAGGACGAATACTTTAAGGATGGCAAGAAAATTTCCACAAACGGTAAAGTTGCATTTTACACCAAGAACAGATTCTATGTACCTTCGGAAATGGTAGAAGAAGAAGACTGGAAGCATGTTTCAAAACTGGAAGCCGGTGACGGAATAACAGGAAAAGGCTCTGCTTCAGACCCATTTATCATCGACGATGTCTATGACTTTATGGAATTTACAGGCAATATGCTTGTAGGAAATAATTACAGCGGAAAGTACATCCGTCAGACACAGGACATTGATTTAACCCCCTATACCGACTATACAGGCATCGGTGCCGGTGCCACATTTGCTGGTACATACGACGGATACGGAAGAAAGATTAAGGTTGCCATAACCTCAGATACCGATGTTTCCGTGTTCCCGAAGGTAAGCGGCGTTCTTATGAACGTAGGTGTAGAAGGAACCATCGTCTCCACCAAAAACGGCGGTTATGCTGCAGGCCTTGCATATTATGTGGGCTCCGGCGGAAAAATAATAAACTGCTACTCAAACGCACGTGTTGAAGCAACATATGCAGGCGGTATTACCACATATAACTACGGCTTAATCGGAAACTGTTCTTTCTGCGGAGCATTAAAAGGCAGCAAAGCAAGTGTTCCGATCGGAATGGCCGCAGGCGATGCAGCAGAATTTTTAGAATGCTATTACTTAAAGGGTGCAGGCTCAACTTCATTAAACGTAGCTACAGCAGTAACAGAAGCTCAGGCAAAGACTCAGTTAGCCGAAAGATTAAACTCTAACCGTAAGGGTGCTGCAAATGCACTCGGCTACAATACAAGCCTCGTATCATATTGGACAAACGAGAACGGCTATGCAGAGCTTTATACTCCTGCCCCTGTTGTTGAAAAAATCACCATAACACCTGAAAGTGCAACCGTAGCCAAAGGCGAAGGCATTTTACTTACAGCAAAGGTAACAGGTAAGTATGCTCCGTCCCAGAAGGTTACCTGGTCTGTTGAAGGACTGGTTAAAGAGGATACCTTTATCGGTGCCGACGGTTATCTTACAGTTGCTTCAGACGAAACCGCAAAAACCTTCTTGGTTATGGCAAAGTCCAATCAGGACGGCGGTAAGGTTGCCACAATAACAATAACAGTCAAGGATTCCGAAAAAACGGAAAACAAAGATATCATCTTGACCATCGACAAGAAAGAAGCTTTGGTTTTCGGTGAATTGAAAGAAAACGATGTTGCTCCCTTAATTAAGAACGGAAGAACAATGCTTCCTGCCCGCTTTGTTACAGAAGCTCTGGGCGGAAAAGTTTCCTGGGACGGCGAAAAACGAGAGGTTACAATCGAAAAGGAAGGCTTAAAGCTCGTCCTTACAATTGATAAAGATACTGCTATCCTCAACGGGGAAGAAGTAAAATTAGACTCTCCGGCTTTCATCGAAAACGGAAGAACATACACTCCTGTACGTTTTATTGCAGAAGCACTTGGTGCAACCGTATCCTGGAATGCAGAAACCAGAGAAGTTACAATCACCAAATAAAAAAAATCTCCCGAATGAAAACCCTTCCGGAGTTACAAAAAAAGCACCGCCCGATGGGCGGTGTTTTTTGTTATATAAGACCTAATTTTTCCATTTCGGATTTTAGTTTAAGTAAATTCTTTTCTTCCATTTCATAAAGTGGAAGCCTTACCTTACCTGAATCCAGTCCCAAAAGGTGCATCGCAGCTTTAACGGGAATAGGATTAACCTCGGAGAAAAGTGCCTTTATAAGTGCATAATATTTTACCTGCATCGCACCTGCTTCCCTGTAGTTACCATCCAGGCACAAACGGCACATTTTTTCCGTTTCAGCAGGAACAACATTGGATAAAACAGAAATTACGCCCTTTGCTCCAACACTCATTAAAGGAACTATAATATCATCGTTACCCGAATATATTGCCAGTTCATCGCCGCAGCGGTCCATTATCTCAACGGCACGTGCCGCATTTCCCGTTGCCTCTTTTATTGCAACAATGTTTTCAGTTTTTGAAAGTGCCTCTGCCGATTCGGGGAGAATATCAACTCCTGTTCGGGACGGCACATTATAGATTATTGCCGGAAGAGAAGTTGATGCTGCCAGTGTTTCATAGTGATGGACAAGACCTCTCTGAGTGGTCTTGTTATAATAGGGCGTTACCCAAAGCAGGCCGTCTGCCCCTCTTTTTTCCGCTTCCTTATTCATCATAATTGCGTGGTCGGTGTTGTTGCTTCCCGTCCCTGCAATTATTTTTGTTTTGCCCTTTGCGCGATCCACCGCAAAGGAAATTGCCTCTAAATGCTCGTCATCATCCAATGTGGGGGCTTCACCTGTGGTTCCGCAGATTACAAGAGCAGGGATTTTTGCATCTATCTGCAAATCAATCTGCTTTCCGAAGGCATCAAAATCAATGCCCTTCTCGTTAAAAGGCGTAATCATCGCCGTTGCAGTTCCTTCAAAAATCAGCTTTTTCATAAATACCCTCCTTTTTATTATCCTATGACTTTACAATCTCATTTTATCACAGTTTTTCTTTATTGTCTACAAAAAAATAAGCACCGCCAAGGGCGGTGCCTATAAACTATGCTTTTTTTAATTTTCTTTCCTCTGAGAACCTGTCGGATTAACGATGCTGTAACCTATATTTACAAGATGGTCTGCCATTCTTTCAAGTCCCACAATAACCGATGAATAATACGGGCTTACATCCACACTGCAGTTTCCTTCGGCAAGTCTTGCAAAGTGATCTGCAATAAGCTCTTTCTTCATGGCATCTACGCTTTCTTCCAATCCGGTTAATTCGGAAAGCCTGCCTTTATGCATTGTGTCAAATGTATATTTAGAAATTTCAAGCATCTTCATAACATTATTACGCATAGAGGTAATTCCCGATAGTGCCTTATCGGAAAATGAAATATTTTTGTTTATCATCTCCATTCCAATCTCGTGGAAGTTTTCTGCATGGTCACCGATACGCTCAAGGTCGTTTAATACATGGAAGTATGAGCCGATAATTTTTTCTTCGCTTCCTTCCACCGCTGCTGACAATTTTATTAAAAATTCCGTCAGGGCACTGTTTGTGAAGTTGATTATCTTTTCGTTATTATAAATTTTTTCGTTGTGCTCCGCCGTTCCCGTATCCATCGCCGCAAAGCAGAGACGTGTATTTTCTTCCACCAAAGAAATCATATAGTCAATTTCTTTCTTCACCTGCATAAGTGCAACAGGAGGAGTGGATATAAGTCTGTCGTCAACATATTCAAGGGTCAATTCCTTCTTTTCTTCTTTCTTATCTTTGATAACCCTGCAGGAATAATCGACAAGCTGTTTAACAAAGGGCAGCAATGCACAGGTAGTTGTCACATTAAAAACAACGTGGAAAGCCGACACTCTCATCTGGAGAGACATCGCATCATCTCCGGGGAAGAGAGAAACAAGTAAGTCTACCACAGGCTCTTTAAAAATCCAGATAATTGCCGTAAACAGCACTGTTCCTATAACATTAAAGGTAAAGTGGATAAGTGCTACTCTTTTGGAGTTGGCATTTGCACCGACAGAAGCTAAAAGAGCAGTTATACATGTACCGATGTTTGCACCCAGAATGATAAAGAGTGCAAGGTCAAGAGGAAGTACGCCCGTACCAACCATGGTGATAACTACACCCGTAGCTGCAGACGAGCTCTGTATAAGTGCAGTAAATATGACACCAACCAAAATCAACAGAAGAGGAAAATCTATCATTTTGAATATTTCGGTGAACATATCCTCCACCAAAGGATTGCCAAATGCCTGTTCACTGCTCATAATATTCAGACCTACAAAGATTAAACCAAGACCGCTGCAAAGACTTCCTGCGATTTTAACCTTTTCTTTACCTGAAAAGCCCATCATTACGCCCGCAAAAGCCAGCAGGTACATAGCCATATCGAAGTAATCATTTTTAAGAGCAACCAAAACACCCGTAATAGTTGTACCTATGTTTGCACCCATAATAATCGGTGTTGCCTGCATAAGTGTCATAACTCCCGCATTTACAAGACCTATAACCATTACCGATGTTGCAGATGAGCTTTGAATTATCGCAGTAACTCCTGCACCGATACCAACGCCGGAAAAGCGGTTGTTGCTTATTCTTTCAAGCAGACGCTTCATTCCTGTACCGGCACTTCTCTCTAAGGCATCGCCCATAAAATTCATACCGACAATAAAAACTCCCACACCCGCAAGAAGCCAGATAAGGCTCTGAAGCAGCTGCATAATATTCTGTGATGATAACATTATTTTTCTCCTTTATATATATTTTCTTATTTTATCATACCACCCCAATCTTAAATGCAAAAGCAGACTAATGTAAATTCTAAGTAAATTTTTTCTTTTTAAAAACATTGACATACATATTCCCCTATGGTAGAATGTGACAAACAAGCAAGGAGGCCTACTATGAAATATACACTTTCCGACCATATTGAAAAAAGCTTTGATCGTCTTTCCAGAAAAGATTATTTAATAAACGACCTTTTGACAGGCGATGGAAACTGGCCCGGAGACTGGGAGGGAAGGGCGCTCCTCGCCTTCTGTTCGCTTTATTCCTGCCTTGGCAAAAAGGCAACAGCGATGGATGAATTTATCGCCCGTATTGATGAAATATTAAACGAAGACGGCTTTGTGGGCGAGCTTTTTAACCCCGATGCCGTAAACGAGCAGCAGTTATCCGGTAACGGCTGGTTTTTATCTTCTCTTTGTGAATATTATAAGCTTTTCAAGGATGAAAAAATTCTCACAATTGCAAAAAAAGTTTTTACCAATCTTTTCTATGCCGCACTCCCTGCTTATGATGTTTATCCCTTAGAGCCGCGTGAAAAGGAAGACGGCGGTGTCGGCGGTCACAACTTCGAAAAGAAAAACGGATGGATTTTATCCACCGATGTGGGCTGTGCCTTTATAGGAGTTGACGGTGTAAGCAGATATTTTGAGCTTACAAAGGACGAAAAAGCAAAAGAATTTATGGAAAAGACCGCAGAAAAATTCTGCGAAATAGATAAACTTAAGGTTAAGGCACAAACTCACGCCACATTAACCGCTTCCCGGGCTTATTTCAGATTTTTTAAGGCTACGGGCAATAAGAAGTATTTCGGTATTGCAAAAGACCATTTTGAGCTTTACATAAGAAATGGCATGACCTATACATATGAAAACTTTAACTGGTTTAACCGTAAAGATACATGGACAGAACCCTGTGCCGTTACCGACAGTTTAATTCTTGCTATCTGGTTTTACAATGAAACAAAGGATGAATTCTACAAAACCCTGGCACGAAGAATATGGTTTAACGGCCTTTCTTACTGCCACAGAGACAACGGAGGTGCAGGCCCCAACAGCTGTGTATCAGAAATTAATTCCTACCTTAAAATTTTCATGTACGAGGCACAGTTCTGTTGTACCATGCGTTATGCTGAAGGATTAAAATTCGTCTTCGAAAACAAGGAGCTCTTTGAAAACGGAGAAGGCGAAATCACAACCGATAACCTTGGCAGAAAATTCTTAGGAGACTTACTCATAGTAACCGACGAAGAAGGAAAAGATCACCTTCTCCCCGACCTTGCATTCGGAAATAAAGACAGAAAAATTTATAAAGTATATTAATAAAAAGAAATCGCAGTGAAATTCACTGCGATTTCTTTTTTAATTTGTAATTGTTACCGTCTGCGTCGCACCGTCCCACGCCACGTTATAGCCGAGCTGTTCGGATACAAATCTTACGGGAATAAAAGTACGGGAGTCCTTGATTACAGGGAAGTTAAGAAGTGTGTACATAATGTCACCAAGCTTGTTGTCTTTTACATAAACAAGATTGTTCCATATTTGGAGGGTAATTGTTTTACCCGGAACTTTAAGTGTAATCGATTTCGTATCTCCGTCCCAGGTTATTTCAGCACCCATCTCCTCAACCAATCCCCTTAAGGGAATCATTGTTGAACCGTTTACAATATAGGGAGCAACGTCGATTGTCTTTTCCGATACGTTTCCGTTTATATCTGTTTTTATTACATTGGAGCCTATCTGAAGCTCATACTTTTCCTTGGTTACAATGTGAGACTTGTCATAAGCTTCCTTTGTCTGATAAAATTCTATTTCACAGCAGGAAACTCTCTTTGCGTGAGCCTCTTCAACCTCGATTTCCATAAAGCGAACGTCAATTTCCTTATCAAAGGTAATTGTCTTTATGTCTCTGTTTATGGGCATCTTAACGCCGGTTGCCGCCGCTTCCCAATTGTCGCCGTCAGCACTTACATAAACAGAGACCAGTCCCCACGCACCATGACAGTCCTCTGACTGACGGGGCTTATAGGTCATTTCCTTGATGCCATAAACCTTTCCGAGGTCTACCTTAAGTATTACGGGAAATTCATCTATCGATTCTGTCTGCCAGAATGCACCGGTTCCGTCAAACACCTTTTCGGGGGTGTTTTCTGCCCAGCTTTCGCCGTCATAGCTTGCGGAGAAAGCAGAGTTATCAACCTTGTAGAGTCTGTCTCTTGCATTGTCCTCAAAATAAGTTTCAACCTTACCGTCAGGAAGAGAAGTATTTCTTTCCCAGAGGTTGAATTCACCGAGTGTACCGAAGGACTGAGCACTTTCCAGAATTTCAAGCTTTACCTTCTTTAACTTAAGGTTTGAGGTAAAGGGAATTTCCTTTTCCTCGGCATCATCTGAAAATTCAAGGTTTTCATAAAGCATATAATATTCGCCGTCATCGGTTTCTTTTCCGTAAACATTAAGCTTTAATATTCTTCCGAGCTTCATATCGTCTCTGGGATGAAGGGTAATACCTGATGCATAGGTAGCATTCGGAAGTGTGAACTCTAATGTGTAGGGAGGAATACTTCTGTCAACAACAGTTCCGTCCTTAACGCCGTAGTTTGAATGCCAGTGGGATGTTATGCTTCCGTCAAGTGCCTGGGCCACAGGGTTTGACTTAAATGATATACCCTCACCTGTCCATCCGGTTCTGTCAAGGTATGAAAGGCCTGCTCTGTTTTTACCTGATGCCGTAACTGCACCCGATGCCGTTCCTATAGTAGGCTTTGCTTCCGATGAAGACGCTGTAGTGGTACTTTCCGATGTGCTTTCCTTTTTAGTACCGTCAAAGTTTGCTATCTTAAAATCAGGAGAATTTTTGTAAAACCATATTTCAACAGCCGTTGCAAAATCTGCTGCAGCCTCGGTTACTTCAATTTTTATCGCACGCATTTCTCTTTTTTCGAATGCGGCAACCTGAGGAACTCTCTCCCCTGCGGGATAAGGAATGGAAGCGGTGTGGAAAAGCTCGAAATTCACACCGTCCTTTGAAGCATAGAGGTTATATTTTCTGAACATTCCCGTTCCGTTGTCGGTTCTGGGGACGTATGCCCAGCCACCAAGGGTAACATTTTTACCGAAATCAACAATTACGGAAATAGGAAGATCATCCTTGCTTGTTATGGTAGAACCTTCCGCAGTATAATTCGAATGCCAGAAGGTGGAAGCATTATTGTCAAAAGCACGTTCAATGGGCATAGTAGAAAGATTGCTTGTTGCTGAAATTTTCCAGCTTCCGTCATACTTAAAGATATCTCCGTCCTTTGTTTCCTCTGTCTTTATTTCTTCCTTCTTGGTTTCTGCCTGAACACCTGTGTTCTCGGGAGTTATAAACTGAAGCTCTGCACAGGTTCCGAAGCCGCCGGTGGGATCGGTTGCTTCAATTTTTATTGCGCGCATTTTCTTTGCTTCAAACATTTCTGTCTGAGGAGCCTTTACGCCGCCGGGATAAGGAAGCTTACCCTTGTGGAAAAGCTCGAAATTCACACCGTCGCTTGATGCATAAAGGTTATAGGTATGGAACATTCCCGTTGCATTATCTGTTCGGGGAGTGTAAATCCAGCCCGACAAAGTAACCTCCTTACCGAAGTTTACGGTAATTGTATGAGGAGCTTCGTCCTTACCTGTAATGGTTGAGCCTTCTGCTGTGTAGTTTGTGTGCCAGTAGGTATCCACTCTGCCGTCGAAGACATTAGCTATTTTTTTATTGGGGTACTCGCTGGATGCGGTAACTTCCCAGGATGAATCAAAGGGGAGAATGTATGCATCATCTGCCGCAAAAGCAGAAATCATAGTCGATGCCATTAAAACAGTAAGTATCAATGCAAATATTTTCTTCATAATTCATCCCTCCTTAATTAATGTGAGAAAGCACGGCGTTTACAGTGTTGATATCTGCCGCATTTCTGCTTATTGTAAATATACCGTTTCCTAAATCCTTAACTTCCCATCCGTAACATTCCGCAATGAACGATGCCGGAATATAGAATATACCGTTTCTGTATATTACAGGGTTTGAAAGATGAGCTTCATGGCCGTCGATTAATACGTCTAAGCTTCCAAGTTCACATGTCGTCCATCTGGAATTGATGATTTCTTCAAGGTTTTCGGAAAGTTCAAAATGTCTTGTAACAAAACGGTTGTAAGAAGCATTATATTCAGTCTTGCTTCTGCCATATCCCATAATTTCATTATATGCACTTTCGGGAATGTAAAGTGTGCCGTTTTCCATAAAGGCAGAAACTCTTGTATCAGCCTCATAAACCTTCATCTTAGCACCTTTCACAATCATTTTTTCTGCTCCCGCTTTAATGATTGTTGTTTCGGTATCTTTAAGTGTTGCACGCTCTGTATCTGTCAATGCAGTTTCGGCAATCTCTGTAAATACATAGTTGAATCGTCCGTAGGGAGCAACGCTTCCTTCGGCATAGAAGTTAAGTAAATCTTCAGGATTATAAACAGAGTCCGTCCACTTAAATTCAAAATCAACCGTTCCGGTTTCTCCGATTAATTCCCTTTTAACAGCCATCTGAAGTGCATTACCGGATACTTCGTAGTTTACGCTTCCCACAGTTTCCCATGTTCCGTTGTACTTGGAAAGCACCTTATCACCGGTCAGGTTTACTGCATAGTCATAACCCTCCCAGCCTGTAGCATAGTTTCTGTCTGCATTTATGTAAAGAGTAAGGAAGCCCTTTACCCCTGTCTTTATGTCCTTTTCGGTATTTACAAGGAAATAGAAATTCTCACTGTCAAAGGTTACCTTAGCTCCTTTTATAGCATTTTCAACCTTGGTAGTATAATGATGCACTTCATCTGTCGTGGTGTGATGAACACCAAGACCGTATGAATCTCTCTCATAGTCCTGATAATAGTTATAGAACTGAGGGCCAACGCCTGCCCACTGGGATGCATCAGCCGTAATATCAATAGACTTTGCACCGCTTGCCGTGGGAATAGGACGTACTCCCTTATACTTTCTCACAAAGTCGCAAAGAAGGTTATAATAGTCATCCTTTATAGGACCTCTTACAGGCTCAAAATCACGGCTGTTTTCATAGTCATAAGTATCAACAAAAACGACACCCTTGAATATTCCGTAAACGTCATAACGAACAGTTGTAAGCTCATTCCATCCGTCAAGCATAATAAATTCAGGGCCTGCTTCAAGAGCAAGGTTTGCCTGTTCACGGAAGAAGTAACCTTCCCTCATGCCGTTTTCAGTGTAGTCTTCACCAAATACCTCGGAATAACCTCTTCCTTTTGAATAGGGGTCAGAGAACACGCCCGTCATACCATTTCCGTAAACGGTGGACTGGTTTATCGCAGTGCCTACCACAACAAATTCAGGTCTTCCTGTTTCCTCATCCACTCTACGGAGTACCTGGGGGAAGTTTTCAAGCCACATCCAGTAATCGTCAAAGGTTCTGTCGTTTCTTCCGCCGTTCATACGGATTGTGAAGAAATCTTCCGTATCTTTAACAAGTTTACGTTCCATCAAATTGTCGGAATCAACAGCATTTATTGCACGCTCCGGCACCGCATTACCGAAGATAAGAGGCTTATCCTCCCAATGATACCAGATATCTGTATAGTCATGTTCGATAAAGCAGTTTGCATAAATTGCCATAAGGTTTCTGTAGCAGATATCAGAATCCGAACCCATATGGGAGAAAATTGAAAACTTTGGAATGTCGATACCGGATTCCTTAGCATCACGGAAAGCCTCGGCAATTACGTTAAGTGTTGAGATATAGTCCCATCCGCCGTTGGTATAGTCAAAGAATATGGCGTCAACACCGGCTATTGCCATCATTTCCGCATGCTTTCTGTATACCCAGTAATCATAGGAGGTATAAAAACCGAGCACCGGCTCTCCCCAGTAGTATTTTGCAAGTTCATCCCAGGCAGGGTCGTTAAAATTATTCATTGCATTTGGATTATTTTTAACAACCTCGGGAATTACGCCTGCGTGGTGGTTGGGGCCTTCAGATGTGTGCCAGTTCCAGTAAAGCATACCGATTTCTCTGCCGTCTGTCTTAGGTGCACCTGTTTCTTCAAAGTTAGCCACCGCTCTTCCGTAGCTGTCGGTTGCCGCCCATGTATCGGAATAAACATCCTTTATGAAAGAGTCATCCACAAACTTGTCATAGTCGGGATTTACAAAGCCCTTTTCGTAAAGGGTTATATCGTGAATCCTCATAGAAGCATTTCCCGTACCTTTTCCGTAGAGGCAGTAAAAATAAAGGTCATGCACACCGTCAATTTTTCTTATGGAAGTATATTCCTTTATGTTTTCACCGTCATCGGACAAAGTTATGTAGCCCAAGGGTTCTCCCCTCTTATAGTCATCTGCCATAATGACTAAAGTTTCACCGTTGGAGGATGTGTTACGAAGCTTAACGGTTGCAGTAACTCCGATGGAGTTTATGCCGGTTAAGTCAACGTCCTTGAACATAAAGTACTCTTTATGCTCAAATCCTCCTATATGCATTTCGGGAGTATAAATTTTTGCTGATTTTTCATCGACATCAGCCGGCTTTAATGTAACTTCTGCAGCCGTTGCAACTGTTGCAAGGGACAAAGTCATTAAAACCGCCAAAAGCAAGCTTAATACCTTTTTCATGTCATCCATCCTTTCATAATTGGTATTTAAATTATATCACACCTTGATGTTTGAGTCAACATGAAAAAACGATACAGAGTCAGGATAAAACGATATAAAAAGCAGCAATGCATTGCATTACTGCTTTTTCATTATTTTTTCCGCTTCTTTAATTTCTTCATCGTTAGGCAATGCTTTAGGCAATGTATTTTCCATTCCCAGGGCATCATACTTCGATGCGGCATAGTTGTGATAGGCTAAAACCTTAACATCGGTCACGTTTTTAAGCGTTTTTACAAAATCAGCTATTTTTTCCGCCTCGCCCGAATTAAAGTGAGGTACATAAGGATATCTTATTTCTATGCTTTTACCCAGGGAGTCAATATACCTAAGGTTTTCAAGTATAATTTTATTGCTCTTTCCCGTACATTTTATATGCACGTCTTCGTCTATCGCTTTTATATCGTATAAAAATAAATCGGTATAGGGCAAAATCTTGTCTATTTCTTCCCTCTTTACGAAGCCGGATGTGTCAATTGCCGTATGGATCCCTTCCTTTTTAAGTTCTGCCAGTAATTCACGGCAGAAGTCCGATTGCATAAGGCATTCTCCGCCGGAAAGCGTAACGCCGCCGCCCGAGGTCTCGTAAAAATCCTTATCGGAAAGTAACTCGGGCAAAATTTCATCCACCGTAACAGCTTTACCGTAAAGCTTTAATGCATCAGCACGGCAGACACTTACACAATCGGTGCATTGGCTACATTTAGCACGGTCAAAAAAATGTCCTTTTTCATTTAATATATGAGCACCGTTTTTGCAGGCTCTTACGCACGCACCGCAGGCGATGCACTTATGATTGTATGATGCAAGCTCCATCTTAAAGGAAATCCCCTCCGGATTGTGACACCAGATACAAGAAAGCGGACAGCCCTTGAAAAACACCGTTGTTCTTATCCCGGGCCCGTCGTGAACGGCAAAGCGTTTTATTTCAAAAATCAAAGCTTTTTCCATAACCTTCTCCTTTGTTATATGATGTTTTCCGCCCTTTTTATATAGGCATCCTGCTCTTCTTTACACATATTGTTCCACAGCACATTCCATCCGCATACCCTCACCTGTAAATTTTTATAGTTTTGCGGATTTTTCTGTGCATCACGGAGAACCTTTGCATCAAACACATTGAAATGAATCGAAGCTCCGCCCTTTTTAATATATGTATTAAGCACACTGTAAAATGCCAAAAGACCATCATCTCCCGCAACTGCCGAAGGATGAAGCATCACATCAAGGCAAGCTCCCGAATTTGCCAGGGACATATCCATTGTCGTTACAGAGTTTATAAGTGCCGTTACGCCATTTTTGTCCATTCCCGGAGTCGGCGATGCATTTTTAGAAGTTTCTTCCCCATTTTTTCTGCCGTCGGGTGTGGCACCTGTTACTTTTCCCATATCTATAAATGCTCTTGCAGAATGAATCTCATATTCGTAAATTCCGCCAAGCCCATTTTTCGCATCAGCAATTAAAGATGCAACTAAATTGTGAACTGCATTTGCATAATAATCCGCTATTTTATCGCCGTTACCGTACTTATGCCTGCAGGACAGAGCTTTATGTCTCAGCTCTTCATAGCCTTCCCAGTTGCTTCTGATAGCTTCTTTAAGCACCTTCATTGTGGTATAGCCTGTTTCAAACACAAGCTCATACACCGCCATAAGTGCATCAACTGCACTTCCGAGTCCGTTTATAAGCAACGCTGAAACAGTATTCATTCCCCCGTCATTGCCGTCAGCCAGATTATCTGCGCAGGAGGAAATTGTTCCGGCAAACAGCAATACCGGGTTTACTTCATTTATATGCCCCTCAAGCTCATTTACAACCGCCATAGTCCTTTTTATTGTATACTCAAGCTGTTTAAGGTATGCCCTGTAAAAATCCCCGAAGCTTTCAAATGACGAAACATCTCCTGTTTTCAGTCCGAGATCCATTCCCGTAGATATATCCCTTCCGTTGTCAAACACTAAAAGTATAGGCTTCAATGCATTTATTGTATTGAAAGAAGTGCTGATGCTCTTTGCTTTAACGGCATATTCATAACACCCTTTTACAACAGAATCAATAGCCTCCTCAAAGGTTGCACCTCTACGCATCAAGGCTTTTACAATTATATCTTCATTACAAAATACTATGCCGTTTGAACCGCCTCTTATCATTTCAAGAGTCTTTAATATAAAGTCCTTCGGCGTTTTTTCGCTTATCTTTATCTGAATTTTCGGGTTATATATTCCAAGAGTATCCATAATATCTAAAATAAGATAAGACAGTTCGCACACCTTTGTGCTTCCGTCCGCATTTGTCCCGCCAAGATATAAAGGCTGTCCCCAGTAATTTCCCATTGCATGAAACTGAAGGAGAAAATATGCAATAAACGAGGCAAGCTCCTCTTTCGTAAAAGTCCCGTTCTCAATATCTTTTTCGTAAAATGGCATAAGGGTTGCATCAAGTCCGTAGCCCAGGCTTCTTACCTGATTATAATCTACACATTCGCTTAATATAAAATATATGTATATGAGCAAAAGCACTTCAAAGGTGTTCTGAGGTGCACCTTGTGCCAGATTCAAAAGAGCCTTTGATACGGTTTTTGCTTTATCGGATTTTTTAGTAACAGAATAATCATAAAGCCTTTTTATCAGCCTTAAAGTTGCCTTATATTCTATACTCGCCGCATTGTAAAATATTTCTCTTTTTTCAGTCAGCGTATTTTCTGCCCTGTGCTTTTCACAGGACTTTTCAAGGCGCTTAAGTATTCCGGGAAAGCCAAGCTTTATAAGCGAATCCCAATCAGGAACGGAGTGGTCAAAATCAAGGGCAATCCAGGAAAGCCCGGAAGCCATCATTTTGTCCCTGAAGCCTTCCGTCCTTCCGTTTACTTTTTTTAGGATTTCATTATGCCAGGGATTTACCGTGTAGTCTTTTATAAGCCTTCCCCAGGAATAAATTCCGACAAAGTAATCGTTGTCGTTTACATCGATTCTCGTATTGTCAAGAATGTACTCAAAAAGCCTTGCCTTTATAATCTGCCGTGGTTCATTTTTTAATTTTTCCGAAAGAGCAGAAAGCCCTTTTTTAATTTCTTCGTCGGACAATCCCGTAGTCTCATCATAGTCATATCCGTGATAATCCATTCTGTTGAAGGGATCAAAATTTTCAGATACTTTGTGATATTTGTTTTCTATCACCATTCTGTCTCTCTCTTTAACTATTTCATACAGAAGCTTCATATTACTCCTCCATACTCCTTATGAGATTATCCTGCATTTCCTTTGGCAGGTCGGTAAAGTACACGTTCCATCCGCAAAGACGGACCTGAAGATTTTTATACTTTTCGGGATTTTCCTGAGCCTTTTTAAGGGTTTCAGCCGAAAGCACATTCATATGCACCGCAAAGCCACCCTTTTTAAAATAGGTTTTAAGAAGACTCAGCATAATATTAAGCCCCTCGTCCCCCGAAACTGCAGTAGGATGAACCGCCAAATCAAGCACCGTTCCGTCAGAAGCCAAGCTATGCGGAAAGGCTGTTGCAGAATTTATCGCTCCGGTCACGCCTTTTTTATCCATTCCCACACTTGCACTTATGTTTTTGCTTAAGGCTTCGCCTTTTTTCCGGCCGTCAGCAGATGCACCGGTAAGTCTACCGTAATGGATAATCCAGTCAATAGAAAAGATGCCCAGGCGGAAAACGCCGCCACGACCGTTTTCCTTTCCGTTTATATTGTCTGACATAAAGCGGGTGATATCCTCTGCGAAAAAGTCAGCTTCCCCATCCCCGTTTCCGAATTTTTTGCATTCGTTTTTGGCATATGACCTTAAATCCTCATATCCTTCCCAGTTTGCTTTAAGAATTTCAGTAAGCTTTGAAAGGGAAAGGATTTTTTCCGTAAATACCATTTTTTTAATGGCGATGAGAGAATCGACAAAAGTCGCAAGACCGAAAATGCAGATGGATGAGTTATTATACTTCGCCCCGCCCGCATAGGCGTCGCATCCATTTTCCATACAGCTTTCAAAGGTTGCCGAAATTACGGGAGCTTGCAGAAATTCGGGGTATTTTCTCTCAATCCTTGAAATTTCCGCGATTGACTTTTCGCTCCAGCTTTTAAGAAGCTTTTTTACTTCATTGTAAAACTTGTCAAAGCTTTCGTAAGTGCCCCCACCTTCGCCGAGCACTTCATCACATCTGAAGTTTTTCCCTCCTCCCAGGGTAACCTCTATTGCCATGGGAAGGTTGATTCTTCCGTTTAAGGTGCAGGGAAATTCCTTTCCTGCACTTGCAGGCTCATAACAACCGATTAAAGTATAATCCTCGGCGTCACATTCTTCCTCACCGATATTCATAAGGGATTTTTTCACAACTTCGCTGTTTGCAAAAACAAAGCTGCTTTTGCCGTTTCTTATGGAATCAAGCACGATTTTCAAAACATCGTCGGGCACATTTTTTCCGCACTTTATATGAATTTTCGGGTCAATCACATCAAGGGCAATATATTCTTCCAAGAAAAGATATGTCATTTCGTTGACCTCGGAGCAGAGGTTAAAGGGGATATTTGCAAGTACCTTCATGCTTGTCCATTTATAAAGAAAGTATCTTATCATCTCCCTTGCTTCATCCTTCGTGATTATGCCCTTTTCAATGTCGCTTTTATAATAGGGATATAAAAGGGAATCGAGTGCACCGAGTGACCTTAAGTTTTCTCCCTCAACATGATGCTGAACCATATAATAGATGAAGTAAAGCTGCATCGCCTGGGAAAGCGACCTTGGCTCGTGCATAGATATTTCCAAAAGGTTTTCCTTTGCAAAGGCGGCGTTTTCGCCTTCGGTTTCCTCCGCCAAGTCATAAAGTCTTTTTATGTATATCAAAATTCCCTCATAGGCATATTTCACCGAACGGTAAAAGGCTTTCTCTTCTTCTGTAAGGTTTTTCTTTTCAAGATGATCTTCCGCCTCAGAAAGAATTCCTGTTATGCCGAGGCTTAAAATCCTTTTCCAATCGGGCATTGTGTGCCCCGGGTCCCACCCCGAAAGATAGGCACCGCACGCCTCACTCAAATTTGCATCACGGCTTACGGGGCAGATTCTGCCGTATTCAGAATCCCTTAAATGCATAGGGGTAATTCCCGTTTCTGCCATATCGCAAAAAATATCATACGGATTTATAAAAAGCTTTACCTTTGAAAGGAAATGCTTTACCGCCATTCCCTTTCCTTCCTGCAAGGTAGGGGCATTAAAATACTCAGTCTTAACTTCCTCGTGAAGCAAAAGCTCTCTTTCCCTTTTGAACTCTTCCTTTATTTTATCATACTGATTCGTAAGATGCTCTCTGCTTTTTGAAAAAGGTATAATTTTCATAAAATCAACTCCTTATTTCAATATAGCATCCGCCCTCCGTTATGTAAATTAACAAAACGAACAATATGGATTTTTCGAACATATTTTTCCATAAACAGTAGACAAAAAAAACTCCCTCTGTTATAATCAAAGGGAGGTGATTGAATTGAATGAAAACCTTACGGTAAAAGAAGTATTAAAGGCTTTTGACGGAAGCCTTCCCTTAGGGAAAGCCAAGGATCAGCCCTGCCGTCATTCCGATGCCTTCTGCTATATTACAGAAGGAGAAATAGAGTATACCTTTTCGGGTAAAGTTTGCACCGCCAAAGAAAAAAGCCTTATTTTCTTTCCGAAGGGAAGCGCCTACAGCTTAAACATTTTATCGCCCCTAAAGTATATATGCATTGACTTTAATTTCGAATCGGGATCAGGTCTTACCGACGGGGTAATTTACAAAAATCTGCCTCCGGAGCTGGGCAACGAATTTCTTAGGCTTTTGAAAATCTATCTTGTAAAAAGCCCCTGGCATAACCCATCGCTTTTTTCCGGTGTTTACAAAATTTATTCAGAAATTTTAAAAGCGGAAAATGCAAAATATATGCCTCTTGCATCCACCTTTTCGGACATTACCGCTTTCATCCTTGAAAACTACTTGAATCCCGACTTTTCCGTTTCAATGCTTTCGGAAAGATTCGGCATATCCGAGGTTCATATACGCCGTATTTTCAAATCCGCCGCAAAAACATCGCCCATAAGATATATAAATTATTTAAGGATTGAAAAGGCAAAAAACCTTCTTTCCGAAACAAGCCTCCCTGTAGCGGTAATTGCCGCAGAAGCAGGTTTTTCAGACAGCTTTTATTTTTCACGGCTATTTAAAAAAGAAACAGGGGTATCCCCTGCTTCTTTCAGAAAAAACAGTTCCGGAATTTCTATTTAAGGCTTTTCTTAAAAGTCCCGGGTGCCATCCCCGTATAATTTTTGAAGGCCTTGATAAAGGCGTATAATGTGGAATAGCCAAGCAACTCCGCAATGCGGGATTCGGAGAGATTCCCCTCTCTTATGAGCTGTTTTGCGATTTCGATTTTTCTTCTTTTATAATATGAAGCCAAAGTTTCTCCCGTATGTTCTTTGAAAAAAGCAGAAATATAGCTGTAATTATAGTCAAAGACAAATGCCAGCTCGGAGAGGTTTTTGATGGTATAAATATGGGTGTTGATATAGTTCATTATCTGATAGCAAAAAGCCTCGGAGCTTTCAGAATGTCTCGCCTTTTTGCTTTCACCCTTAAAGCACCTTATTATTTCTATCACGATAAGCCGAAGCAGTGATGATACCGCCTCTTTTTTAAGGACGGATTCTTCTTCGTTAAGCTCTGCAATTATATTTTCAACCAGCGTTGATGCCCTTTCGCTTTTAAAAATCCTCACATCGGGAGAGGCGAAATTCTGCATTATCGCTTCAAGCTCATCAGAAAAGGGCGAAAGCTCTGTCTTAAATGAAAAAAAGTCAAACTGCAAGGGCTTTTTCCTGTCCGATATTATTTCGTGCATATCGCAGGGGAAAGAAAGGTATATATCTCCGCCCGAAACTTTGCTTTTTTTATCGTCTGTTACAATTTCACCTTCGCCTGCTTTTACTATGGTTAGTTCAAACCAGTCGATATGGGCGTGACGCGGTATTATGGTTTCCTCACCACAGTTCATTCTTCCCGCCTGCACCAATGATATACCGTCAAAATCCCTGGTGTTTCCGATATGGTTTATATCAAGATGATATTTTTTGTCAGATTTAGTTATCTTTTCCGTAAAACCACCTGCTTTCAGGCTTATTTTAACACAACGGATATGTTCTTTCAAGATAAATCCAAAAAAATGATATGTTTTTTTCAAAAAAAAGGCATTTACATATCATTATTTTGGTATATAATGAAATTAACGAAAGTCGGATGTGTCCGACAAAATTAAGGAGGATTTTTTATGAAAACACTTGCAATCATCGGCTGTGGAAGAATTGCAAAAAATGCACACTTCCCCGCACTTTCAAGAATTGAGGACGTAAGAATCAAATATGCCTGCGACCTTATCCCCGAAAAGGCTGAGGCACTAAAAAAGGATTATCCCATAATCGAAAACATAATCACCGATTATAAGGTGGCCTTGGCTGACCCCGAGGTTGATGCAGTTTATGTGCTTACACCAAACTATGCACACTACACGGTTACAATGGATGCAATCAAAGCCGGCAAGCACGTATTCTGCGAAAAGCCCATCACAGTAAACTATGCCCTTTCCTGCGAGATGGCAGAAGCTGCGGCTAAGGCAGGAAAAATTTTAAACATCGGCGTTTGCAACCGTTATCACAAGTCCGTTGAAATGCTCGAAGAAATGAACAGAGAAGGAAAATTCGGTACACTTTACCACATTTACTGCTCCTTCCGTTCCTTCCGCTCCATCCCCGGCCTCGGCGGTGCATTTACCACCAAGAGTCAGTCCGGCGGCGGCGTTTTAATTGACTGGGGTATTCACTTTTTAGACCTTATCTTATACATTCTCGGCAATGCAAAGCTTAAGAATCTTACCTGTAACGCATACTCTGAAATGGCTAAGGATATGAAGGAATATAAGTACACCGGAATGTGGGCCGAAGATACCGCCGACATCGAAAACGGAACAAATGACGTTGATGACTTTATCACAGGCTTTATCCGTACAGATAAGGCTTCCATTTCCTTTAACGGTGCCTGGGCTCAGAACATAGCTAAAAACGAAATGTTTATAGATTTCTGCGGTGATAAGGGCGGTGCTCGTCTTACCTATGGTGGAAAGTTTGAATTTTATGACGGTTCTACGCTGGAGACAGTTGCTCCCGAATATGACATTCCCGATATGTATGAGCGTGAAGACAGAGACTTCCTCGCATCAATCGAAAGCGGCGTAAAGAACAGAAACCACATCGATAACATATTGGAGAGTGCAAAGCTTCTTGACAGACTTTATGCTTCTGCCGAAGCAGAGAAGGAGCTTGAGGTTTGATTATGAAAAAAATCGGCTTTATTGACTTTTTCCTTTCCGAATGGCACGCAAATAACTACCCCGCTTGGATAAAGGAAATTTGTGCGGAAAAGGGTCTTTCCTACGAAGTGGCATATGCCTATGGCGAAAAGCCATCGGTTTTTGACCACATGACCACGGATGAATGGTGCGACAAATTTTCCGTTGAAAAATGCGAAACCATTGAAGATCTTTGCGAAAAGAGCGATTGTTTATTAATCCTTGCTCCCTCAAACCCCGAAAAACATTTGGAATATGCCAAAAAGGTTCTCCCATACAAAAAGCTTACATACATTGATAAGACCTTTGCACCGAACCTTTCAGAAGCAAAAGAAATTTTCGGGCTTTCGGAAAAATACGGCACACCCATTTTCTCTACTTCCGCCCTTCGCTATGGCGATGAAATAAAGGATGTTTTGGCAAAATCCATAATTACCACCGGCGGAGGAAGCAATTTGCCCGAATACATCATTCATCAGGCAGAAATGGTTATAAAAACTCTTGGCGTATCACCTTTGAGGGTAAAGGCAGATTGTCAGGATAAAAAATATATAATCACGGCAGAATTTGAAGAAGGTAAGAAAGCCACTATGATTTATGCCAACCCCCTCCCCTTTTCAGTATGCATAACAAAGGAAGACGGAAGCGAATTTTATTCGGAAATGAAGTCTCCTTTCTTCAAAGGCCTTATTTCAGATATACTTAATTTCTATGAAACAGGAAAGCAGAGCTTTTGTTCCTGCGAAACTTTAAAAGTCATGGCACTTCGCGACGCAGCATTACAGGCATCAGAAAAGTTAAATGAATGGATAGAATGTAAATAAAAAAATAAGCACTGCCTTAAAGCAGTGCTTATTTTTTTATTTATAAATTATTCAGCGTCAGTTGTTTCTTCAACTGTTTCTTCAGTAGTTTCTTCAACTACTTCTTCAGTTGTTTCTTCAACAACTTCTTCAGTTGTTTCTTCAGCAACTTCTTCAGTTGTTTCTTCAGTAGCTTCTTCAACTACTTCTTCAGTTGTTTCTTCAACTACTTCTTCAACTGTCTCTTCAACAACTTCTTCGCTTGTGCATGCTACGAATGCGAAAACCATCATAGCTGCCATTAAGAGAGCAAGTAACTTTTTCATCATTTTCCCTCCATTTCTTAAATAAGATATTTCGTTTTTACAACGAGACTAATTTTAACATTTCGTTTCGCTTTTGTAAAGATACAAAAGTAACAAAAAAACAATGCTTAAATATACATTTTTGTTCTGTTTTCAGTGTATTTTATGCATTTTCTTTATTTTATCTCCTATTTTCCTTTAATATGACGAAATAGGAGCCGTTCCGTCATCCTCTGCCTTTACAAGTTTTTTTATCGTTACATCATACTTTCCGTTGGGTGCATCAACTTCCACCTTATCTCCGACCTTATGCCCCAATACAGCCTTTCCGAAAGGAGACTCCTTGCTTATAAGCTGTTTTTCAAAGTCGTTTCTTATGGTGGTAACTATCCTGAATGTCATTTCCATATCAGTAACCGAAACATAAGCCGTAACAATATCATAAAGCCCCACGGTATCAGATGAAGAATTATCTTCTATCACTTTTGCAGTTTTTATCATATTTTGCAGATACCTTATGCGACTTTCGTTTTTGTTTTTAAGCCGTTTCGCCTCTTTGTATTCGGCATTTTCCGACAAATCTCCGTAAGCACGAGTACGCTTTACTTCTTCAAGTAGCTCATAGCGAAGCGTAACCGTGCGGTATTCAATTTCTTCTTTCATTTTCTGAATGTCAATTTTAGTAAGCTCGTCGTGCATAGTTCCTCCTACTGTGCCAAACTTGTAAACTTATGCTTCTTTGTGGGAAGCGAAATTAATATTCCGATTGCCATAAGACCTGCCCAAACGAGAATAAGATTTCCCCAGCCTATATGCGACACCGCATTTGAAAAAATCTTAGTGGATGCCGCAGCCGCCATATAGCTTAAGAAATCAAGATAACCCGTTACACTTGATACCATTCCCGTATCCCTAAGGGACGGGCAATATCTGCACCACATCATGGAAGATGCAGCACAAGAAGCTAAAACAGCGACAATCATAATTCCTACATTTATATATGGACTCTCAACCAAATACAACAGACTGAAAAACACCGTTGATACCGTAAACATAATGAAAATCGTAAGATCCATATTTCTATTAAGCATTTCGTATGTTCCAACAGATATAAAAGTTGTAAATGTTATAATTACTGAAGCTACAGCAAATATCGCAGAAGATTTTTCAGCAGAAAATCCTAAGTACTGATTAAAATATGTTGGCATCCAGAAAACCACGGTGGTTCTTATTACACCGGTAATTATGGAAATTACGGTAAACTTAAGAATTCTTCTTTCAATAAGTACCTTTATGCTGCCTTTTTTCTCTTCCTTTATTTTATTGAATCTGTTATAGGCAACAATTCCTTTTCTTTCAAAGCTGGCACAAATTGCAAAAAATACCATTGCCATTCCCGTCAAAATTGCACTGCCGGTGTAAATTACACCCTGCCATGCAAATAAACTTGCGGCAAGACCTGCAGAAGGTGCCCCGACAAATCCTGCCACTTCATAACCAAGAGAGCACCTCGTAGCATAAACAGGCTCCGTATTTTCAGCCACGATTTTCGTCATAGGCCCATAAATCATGGAAAGGAAAAATCCTGTTACGCCGTAGGCAATTACTGCACCCGTTTCATTTACGGGAAGAAATAAAGGTATGAGAAGGTTTGCGATACCCGCAAAGAAAAGACCACCGCTTATCATATATCTTGCTTTTATCTTATCCCCTATATATCCGTTTATAAGCTGACCTATAGCATATGTAAGAAAGTATACCGATGACATATTACCTATTAAACTGTCGGGCATTCCCATGTGCGGAGCAATTGCTCCAAGGGTATTTCTTGCAAAGTAAACCGCCAGATAAGAAAGTGAACAAAGAATCCCGATACAAAGTGCATTTTTAGCATTTTTACTTATTTTAAGCATTTCCGTCTCCCATTTCATAAAACTTATAAAAACCGAGTTTAAGTTTAGCACTCCCGAAAGCTTTTGTCAAGACAAGTACTTGACAAAAAAACACTTTTATGCTACAATCTAAAAAAAGGAGTGATAGAGATGAAAATAAGGCATTGCCAAATTCGCAAAACAGCCGTAAATAACTCTGTCACTATAAATATAACTGCAAAGTAAATGCCGGTTTATCCGGCATTTTTTATTTTTAAGGAGGTATTTTTATGTTTGGTGCAATCATTGGCGATGTGGTAGGTTCCCCATATGAATTCGACTCTCACAAAAAGAAGAACTTTCCTCTGTTCGGTGAGGAATGTCGTCTTACAGATGACAGCATACTCACAATATGTGTGGGCAGTGCCTGTGCAGAAGCAGACATTACGGACGAAGACGGATTTAAGAAAGTTCTCATAGAAAAAATGCATGAAATAGCCCGCCGTTATCCTGATGCAGGTTACGGCGGACTTTTTTATGCCTGGCTTTTCGATGACTATGGTAAACCGTATAACGGTTTTACCAACGGCTCCGCAATGCGGGTTTCTCCCTGTGCCTGGGCATGTGATACATTGGAAGATGTATGCCGCCTTGCAAAATGGAGTGCCGAGATAACCCATTCCCACCCTGATGGGGTAAAAGGTGCTGTCGCTGTGGCTTCAGCAATTTTCCTTGCCAGAACAGGCTCTTCAAAAGAAGAAATAAGGGAATATATTGAGGACAACTTCTACTCTCTTAACTTTACTTTGGACGAAATCCGTCCCGGTTATTCCCACGATATGACATGCGAAGGAAGCGTTCCGCAGGCACTTGCATGCTTTTTAGAGGCCGAAGACTTTGAAGATGCATTAAGAAACGCTGTTTCCCTTGGTGGCGACGGAGATACTCTGTCGGCAATAGCAGGTTCGGTGGCAGAAGCCTATTTCGGAATCCCTGACGAATTAAAGGATGAGGTTTTAAACCTTATGGACGATTTTCTTTCAGAATACTTTTTGGACTATACTGAATATCTTTACCGATAACAACGAATAAAGTGGCCGGGGATTACTCCCGGCCACTTTATTACGCCAATGCAATTTCATCTATCGCTTTAAGTTCTTCCTCTGTAAAACTTGTATTTTCAAGCATTTTCACATTTTCTCTTATCTGACTCGCCTTGGATGCTCCGATTAAAACGCTTGTAACGCCTTCTTTTGCATAAACCCAGGAAAGTGCCATGGCAGAAAGGCTTTGTCCACGACGGGACGCAAGCTCATCAAGCTTTCTCACTTTTTCAAGTCTTTCTTCCGAGATATGACTTTCTTTTAAAAATCTTCCGTCGGTTTTAACACGGCTGTCTGAAGGTATTCCTTTAAGATAGCGGTCGGTAAGTAACCCTTGTGCAAGAGGACTGAAAATAATTACACCCTTCTTTTTAGAAATTGAAGCATCTATAATTTCCGTTCTTTCGGCTCCCCTGTCAAAAATTGAATATCGGTTTTGATTTATGATAAAGGGGCATTTTAAGTCATCAAGCATTTTTGCCGCTTCCTTCATTCTCTCCCCGTCATAATTTGAAAGTCCCACGTAAAGTGCCTTTCCGCTTTTCACTATATCCGAAAGAGCCCACATAGTTTCATAAAGGGAAGTATCAGGGTCCGGTCTATGGTGATAGAAAATATCAACATATTCAAGATTCATTCTTTTAAGACTCTGGTCTAAGCTTGCAATTAAATATTTTCTGCTTCCGAAATCTCCGTAAGGTCCTTCCCACATGGTGTATCCTGCCTTGGTACTTATTATCATCTGGTCACGGTAAGGTGCCATATCTCCGTTTATAATTTTACCGAAATTAGTTTCTGCACTTCCCGCCATAGGGCCGTAGTTATTAGCAAGGTCAAAGTGTGTAATTCCGTGGTCAAAGGCCGTATGACACATTGACTTCATGTTTTCAAAATTGCCGGTGTCTCCGAAATTGTGCCAAAGACCAAGTGAAATTGCAGGCAGCTTAAGGCCACTTTCTCCGCACTTTCTGTACTGCATAGTATCATATCTTTTCGCATTTGCAACGTAACTCATAAAACTCTCCTTTACCACGATTTATTATAATGTGTAGAATAAGCATAATCCCAGGATAAATCCCTCGGAGGATTTGTAACCTGCTTATAGGCAAAATACATCATTCTTGCCACATCATCATCCTTCACCATTCCGGTTCCGCATCCGAAGGCCGGAATCACAATACTTTCAATTCCGTTATTCAAAGCCACCATCAAAGTGCTTCTCATGCACTGATACACCACAGAAGCATCCACTATGATATCAGGAACTCTCATTGTCGGAGTATGTATCAGTTTAATGTCACTATCAGGAATATCGATTACGAAGCTGCTTCCCACAGACTGTTCTCCATAATAGTTATCTATTATGTACCTTTGTACTTTTTTCTGCAAGCTGTCTCCGAACCAATTGGTTATCGCCAGGTCATAACCTCCGTCCATCAGTCCGAAAGAATTAGCCGGGGAAACAACCGCATCCACCTTATGCGTTTTCATAAAGCTCTCAAAGTCAGCATGGACAATTTCAACATCCTTTTCTTCCCTGAAATATTCTTCCCATGCAAGTATCATTAATCTTTCAACATTTACAAGATATATTTTCATTTTTTCACTCCGCTTTATAAGCTTTATAACTATGTAGAATGTTTATATCCTCAGGCATATAAAGGCCGTGGGAGCCTGATGATCCATCTATCTCGTGGCAACCATGGTCCATGGCAAACCCAAGTAATGTGTTATGTTTTTTCCAGTTTTCTTTTATAAGGTCATTAAAATGAGAAAAAGCTTTAGCATTTTCCGAAAGAGCCAAAATCGATTCCTCGCTCTCGGGTCCTGTTTTATGCATGGTTGAGTCATAGTTTCCGTTATATACAGCGATAAAGTCATGTTCGTCTGCCTTGATAAGTTTTTCTGCCTTTTTATTTACCTCCGAAACTGTAGGGTAGAAATAATAGTCCATTTTACGTTCTAAGTAAATTTTCGACATGCTGTCTCCTTCAGTTGCAACTATAGCACACCTTTTTCCGCATTTTATCATAGCATCAAATATGGTTTCAATTTTTATTACCGGCTTTACATAAGCCTCTATCCCGTGAACGGAAGGTGCTGCTCCCGTATACATAGTTCCAAAGCATACAGGAGTAACCGAGGGCATTACCGTCTTAAAAGGGATTTCTATGTCGCATATCTCCTTTACGGGAAATATTATCTCACGGTATTTTTCGTAAATCCACTGCCCTATTGCATCAGGATTGTACATAAAAATTCTGTCTGCCGCATCGTTTCCAAAAATACATTTTGCATATTCAGTTAAAATTTCTGTTGGTTTTTCTGCCGTCGCAGGCGGAGTTACCCCCATGATTTCGCAAAGGGACGCACAAAGGGTTTCCAGAGGTATTGTATTAAACTCCATAAAAATTCTCCTTAAATTTCAAAGTACCCAACTAAAGGGCAGTGGTCGGACGACACAAGGGCCTCACTACTTGTTAAAACATCAAACTTTTCTGCCGTTATGCCGCATCCCAGAGTGAAAATATAATCAAGATTTCTTATGGGCATATCGGTGTTTTCCCACGTTCCGTCATCCTTTAGCAGAGGTTCAGTATGATGTGTAAGCACATCGGTTGTTTCCTTTGCCGTTATGCGGATGTCCGAAAAGCCCATTTCAAGCATTTTTCTGTAGGGTTCGTCTCCCTGGTCTGCATTAAAGCCGTTGTTAAAGTCCCCTCCGATTATTACGGGCACATTGTACTTTTCAATTATATTGTCGCAAAGTTCTTTAAGCTCGCGTGCATTTTCAATGCGCTGAAAATTGTCTTTTTCAGAATCAAACATCCACCAAAAGTGGGTTGATGCCACGGCAATCTTTTTCCCCGTTTTTTTGTCGGAAAATACGCCATAGGTAACGGATTTAGAATTTACATCGTTAAGCCCGGTATAAAGGTGATAGCCCGAATCAATTATGTCAAACTTATACTTTTTATAAAATACGGGCGTGAAATTTGTGCCTGATAAATCGGGACAAAGCTCGTTATATTCATCCGACATAAGTGATTGGAGCGGTGTCTCTCCTGCCCTTATTGTAGCCGGCCCACACTCGGCAAAAGTGCAAAAGTCCGCATCCATATCCTTTATCATTTTTCGTATAATTTTATTCCGCCACGCCGTAGGTGCTTTGTTCCATACGTTGTGGCTGTATAATTTTATCACATCAAAGCCCCATTTCGTAAAGTTTTTCCCAAATTAAGTCGGCATAGTTAAGATGCCCCTTATCGCCAACTACAAGAGCGCAGTTTTCAGGGGCACCTGATGCCTCATAGCATTTTTTAACAAGCTCAAAGTTTTCCTTTGTTCCCTCAATCGGGAAAATATTATCCTCAATACCTGCCGCAATACAAAGCTTTCTCGGTGCAATAAGTCCTGCCAAGTCCCCCATTTCAAAATATTTTCTTATATAGGGAACGTGGTTACACATACAATGTTCCATCGCCGCAATGGAAGCTTCATAGGTACATACAGAACAGCTTGGTGCAACAAAGCCGATTCTTTCATCCATACAGCCAAGATAAAATGTTGCAGTTCCGCCGCCGGAATTTCCTGTGCAGACAATGCTCTCCATGTCAACAACGGAAAACGCCTCAGCAACTGCATCAAGAATGCAGGATACATCGTGAACTCTTTCGCCGATGGTGCATCTACCCATAAGAATGGCGATTTTGGATGCCTCGGTGCAGCTTGTGCCATAGCCCTTTAAGCTGCTTTCGCCAAAGCAACGTGCTTCAATTACAAGGCCGCATCTTCCTTCCTTTATAGCACGTGGTGCCATTGCACGGTGATGCCAGGAGGAGAGTGCTTTTTCATCAGCCTCGCATTTTGCTTTACCTAACGCAACGTGCATTCCGCCGCCGTGTCCCGACAGGCATATGGTTAAAGGATATTTTTCCTTATCGCCCTTTGGAACCACAAGATGGCAGGGCACTTTATAGCCCGGCTCCGTTTCAACTAAAAAGCGGTATTCTGTATGGTCATCCTTTTCTTCCTTGTACTCGATTTCCGCCTTGCACTCGCCCTTTTCATAGGGAAAGCCAAGAAGCTCAGCAAGTTTTTCCTTTGCTTCTTTCTGCCATTTATAAAAGTCTCCGCCCTCATATCTTAAAATAGGCTTATGGCTTTTAAGATAGTTATATTCAAATTCGTGGCTGTTTATTGTATACATAATTATCTTCCTGTTCCCTTTCCGGTGATTATTATGCGGTCAACAATTTTCCCGTCTGCCATTATGTAAATTTTGTCGTGCAGGTTTACGGTTGAACAGCAATGTCCCGGTATAAGAAGCATTTTATCGCCGATTGCCACTTTCTCTTTCAGGCCGTGAAGCTGAAAATGCTCCTCGCTGGCAACGATTTTTTCCGCCTTATTTCCCACTATTTCGGGCATTCCCTGATCCACTCCGCAGGTTTTAACACCTGCATCAACAACAGTTAAGCCGTTGTTTTTACTTACCACCGTGGTCAATACGAAAAGGGAATTCTTAAAGGGCAGATTCAAGTCCTTGTAGGTTGCATCCATAAAGAGATAGCTTCCTGCCTGAAGCTCGGTATATAACGAATCCTTTGCCTTTATCATTGCAGTGCCCGTGCTTCCGCCGGAGATATTTTCTGTTTCAATTCCGTTTTCCTTAAGGAATGACACAAGCTCTTTTATTTTTCCGGCATTTTCAAGAGTAAGCTTTTTTCTTTCTTCCTCACTTACCTCGTGGGAAATGTGGCCCGCATACGCCTGAATTCCCGCATAGCGAAGATGAGTCTTTTCACTTATCGCCTTTGCAAGGAAAAGAACTTCTTCCTTGGTTTTTACGCCGCAGCGCTCCATGCCGATTTCAAATTCGATATAGCAGTAAATTACGTTTCCTGCATTTCTTGCCGCCTCGGCAAGCTTTTCTACGTTTATAATATTGTCAACGCATACTGTCAAATGACAGTCCCCCGCAAGGTCGGCAAGGCGGCGGATTTTTTTATCATCGGTTATCTGATTGGCAATTAAAATATCTTCTATGCCGCTGTCCGCCAAATCAATTGCCTCAGAAAGCTTGGCACAGGTCATCCCCTTTGCCCCGTCCTTAATCTGAAGATGAGCAAGTAGGCTGCACTTGTGGGATTTATAGTGGGGGCGAAGCTTTAAGGTTGAGCCCGCCAGGATTTCCTTCATTGCCTCTATATTCTCACTGAAGGTTTTAGCATCAAGCACCAATGCAGGTGTTTCCAGGTTGTTTATATTCATAAAAAATTCCCCCTTATATATCGTCTGCAAGTATTTTTCTTCTTTTCCATATTCCCGAAAGGAAATATATTGTGGACGGAATTGCATAGCCATAGGGTGCAAGGGCATAGCCAAGGACAAAGCCGTAAAATCCGAAGCCCATAACTATTCCAAAAAGCCAGGAAAGACCAATACGAAGCACCACTCCGTCAAGAATGGCAAGCACCATGGCTAGACGGGCATTACCTATTCCCTGAATAAATGCACCGCTCCCTCGCATTAAAGCAAAGGCCGGGAACATCCAAAGTATCGCCGAAATAAAGGTTCCGGACATTTCGTGAACTGCCACATCGTCTGAAAACGCCATAAAAAGCTGACGTCCAAAAAACAGGTATAAAAGCATAAAGAAAATTGTCATAGCAAAGGAATAAATCCACGCCCAGTGAACGGTTTTTACCGCTCTTTCTTTATCGTTTGCGGCAATATTTTGGCTGATTATAGGAACGGCCGCATACTGGATACCTTGTGAAATTTTATTTATAATATCGTCAATTCTAATTCCCACTCCAAAGGTTGCAGAGGCTTCCACACTTACCATATTTATAAGCGAATTTACAAAAAGCATGGAAATATTGATAAAGCCTGACTGTATCGCCATGGGTGTTCCCAGGCTTACAATCAGTTTTGCGTGTGTTTTTTCAATTTTGAAGCTTTCCGTCTTAAAGTCAAAGCCAAATTCTTCTTTCTTTTTGTAAAGATAGTATATTGAGAATAAGAATGATGCTGCCTGACCTATTATGGTTGCCCACGCCGCACCTGCAACACCGAAGCCCAAGAGCCCCGTAAACAAAAGGTCAAGCACTAAATTTATCACCGATGCAACAACGATGAATAAAAGCGGTCTTTTGGAGTCTCCCATTCCGCGGAGCACTGAAGATACCATATTGTAACCTGCGGTGAAAATGAGACCACCGCCGCAAATTACAAGATAATCACCCGCCATGGCACGAGTGGTGGGGTCCATTATATTCATAAGGTCGAAAATAGTTTCCTTAAATCCTATAAGAAGCAGGCTTAATACAATGGAAAACATCACCAGCAGAGAAAAAAGTGTCCCTATAACGGAAGATAGTCTGCCACGCTTCCCTGCCCCAAGTGCCTGGGCCACCAAAACCTGCCCCGCATTAGAAAAGCCGAGGCAAACCATAACCGCAAAGTTTACAATCTGACTGCTCTGTGATACGGCAGACAAGCCTTCCGTTCCAACGTAATTTCCTACAACCATCATATCTATGGTACTGTACAAAACCAAAAGGGCATTTGACAGCATGAAGGGAACCGTGAAATATAAAAGGCTTTTTGCTATATTTCCTTTTGTGAAGTCCTTTGTTATAGTACTCAATTTTGTCATCTCCATTAAATTGGCTGTTTAAAAGCTTTATCTTTTAAACAGCCTCATTAAGGGATAGGAAAAAAAGATTCAGAATGAACAAACTGAGCTTTGAAAAAGCCTGTATACAGACTTTTTCAAAGTTTTCCGAAGGCGTATGTTATACGTCGAGTGACGAAGTTTGTTTATAGCAAAAAGGTTAAATATAAAGAAAAATCGACTTAATGAGATTTTTCAACATTATTAAATTTTGTAATTAAGCTATTTCCCTTAACACTTATTCTCTACCTTTTTGCGGTCTGAGCTTTTTTAACATCCCTTTTTATTTTTATTTTTTTCTTACTGCCGTCTTATCGTTGGGATTAAATGCAAGGTTTACATTTCCCATTACGCTGTGTCCCGTGCCATGAATAAGCTTTGAAAGCTCGGTGGGAGTGAACTTGCCGGGGACGAAATCCTCGCTCTTCATATATTTTATAAGCTGAGATTTCAAGTAATTTCCCGTAATGTCCGCCGTATTGAAATTAAAGGAGCATACCACGCATCTTCCCTCATATGCAGAAAATTCAAAAAGCGAGGCTTGACGGATTGCATATTTATGTGTTGACACGATTTCAACGATGGGATTAAAGGGAACGTCCTTATCCCAGAAGCAGACCGTGTTTCCGCCACGGAAAAGCTCGTCAAACTGCCATGCACAAAAACCCTCATTGGGCATAAAGTTTATTGCCGGGTGGTCATATACAACGCTTCCCAGATTTCCCGAAGAGCGGCCGGGAAGTGCAGGCTTTCTCGCAAGCCCATTTACCTTGAAGGGCGAAGTGCCGAGTAGCAGCACGTCACATCCTGCCTTAAGGGCGGCAATGAGCTCATCCTCCGTCATTCCGGAAGTAACTAAAATGTCTCCGGGGTTTTCCTCCGTAACTTCGGGGTAAACATAAAGTTCCCACTCATTTTCCGCAAAAAGCTTGTCATTTTCAAGGCTCACATAAAGCTTTAACGCTTTTGCCTCTGCTACCTTGGGCATAGTCATATCAAGCTTGTAAATGGAAGAAACCTTTCCGTTTTCGATTTTTTCTATATTTACGCTTTTTCTTTCAATTACCTCATCTTCGGCCATAAGGCGGATGTCAAGCCTTGCATTTGTAAGTGCCTCTTTTGCATAGCATGAAGTTAAAATGTTGCAGGAGAGAGCCTCGTTTGAAGCAAAGTTTGCTTTTCTGGCAAGGTCTGTAAGAATAATGGTTTCGGAGTTATACATTCTCACGTTTCTCACCGATTCACCGGGCTTCATTTCATAAAACTCGTTCATCATACCGCAGTCATAGCCGAAGGTATGCCAATGGGTATCAATGGGACCTAAAAAGTCATAGCCGGCCATATTTTCGCTTCGGCGGAGTGCCTCAAAGCAATATTTTCTTGCACGACGCTGCCATTCGGATGTGGTCTTAAAGTAAAGGGGTGCCTTTTTAATAACGCCTTCTTCTGTAAGATGCTGACGGAGTGAAGAAAACATTTCAGTTTTTCCTACGCGAAGACCTTTATAGCGTTCCTCCAAGCTTAAATCCGTATATGTTCCGTCAATGCAAATTTCGTGGCTGACTCTCGGCTTATGGTGATATACCTCGCTCCAGGAATCAATCTCGGCAGGGTCGCAGGAAGGGGAATTATAGCTGTGACGGGCGTTGGTATAGCTTGAATACATGTCGGCGAACTCGCCCACCCTTTTGATTCTTGTGGGATTGTGACGGAAAGGTTCTTCCACCAAAAATTCCTTCTGGTCTTCTTCAATATGATTGTATTCAAGACCTCGGAGTGCGGAAAGCGGCGAAAACAGGCTGTCTGTTCCCTGGTGCACATAATCTCCACATTTATTTAAGTGGGCAATAAAGTCTCCGTCCATCTGAAGCTCGTTACCGCAGCAGTAAATCACAACGGAGGTGTGACGTCTGCAGAAATTAACGATTTCCTTCCATTCGGATAAGGAAGTATTGTTGGGGCTTTCAACGTGAAGAAGAATACCAAGCTCGTCTGCCGCCTGCATATATTCTTCTTCGGGAATGTAGGTATGAAAACGGATAAAGTTAAAGCCCAGCTTCTTTATCTCACGGATGATGCTTCTGTAATATGTAAGATCGTGATCAGGATGAATGGTTTCGGGAAAATAGCAATGCTCGCAGATTCCGCGAAGGAAATAGGGCACGCCGTTAAGTCTAAAATGGGGCCCGTCGGGAATAAGTCTTCTCACACCAAAGCTTCGCTCTAAGCTTCCTTCTCCGCTTGTGATTACAAGGTTATAAAGTTTGGGATTTTCAGGGCTCCAGGGTGTAAGACCTTCGGTATCAAAACAGAAATTGCCCGCAGCCTTACCGCTTTTTATTACGGTTTTGCCGTCCTTTACTTCCCAGGTAATGTCGGCTTTTCCTTCCGAAATTACTTCTGCTGAAACTTCTTTAATATCATCTGATACCTTTAATACCACATCACGCAGCGGGCTGTTATAGACACGAAGCTCAATATCTCCCGTGATACCGCCGGTGCATTCGTTTGCCGCACGGCTGGTTATACCCGAAACAGGATAATCGCCATAGCCCTTCAAGCGGAAATTTGAAACAGAAAGGGCTACGGTGTTTTCACCGTCCGTTAAAAGACCGTCCGGGATTTTTATATCAAAAGGAGTCGAATAGCCTTCGTGCATACCGATAAATTCACCGTTTATCCAAACGGATACTTTATTCTGTACGCCGTCAAAATGAAGATATGCGTCCTTTTTTATGCCTTCGCAAAGGAAGGTTCTTTCATAAAAGAAGTTACCCACGGGATTTGGAAGAGCCATATCCGGTGCAAAACCCGTGATGGGATATTTCTGTATTCCGTATTCGGGATTTATCCTTATACCTCTGTAAAATGGGGTGTAGATAAATTTGTCGGTCATATCCTCCCAATAGCCGGGAACGGCACCGTCCACCAATGCCGCTTCGGAATTAAGTCTTAAATCCCCGTTGTCCCAGGGATTTACCTTTTCCTTGTATTCTTCTTCCTTGTAGCTCATTTTCCAGCTTCCGTTTAATGATAATGCAGAATAATTCATTAAAAGCACCTCTTTTTTTCTGTTATATTATGTCCTTGGTGTCATCTTCGTTCATTCTATCACACATGAAAATAAAATACAAGAATAATCAGAAATTTAACAAAAAAACAAAGAAAAAAGCCATTTACCCATAAGATAAATGGCAATATATCAGTAGACTAAATTTTTAAGTTTTTTTATACCGCTTAACACATCTGCTTTATATCTGTCATAGTTGAGTGAACTTGCAGAAAACAAGTTGTTCACTGATAAAACCGAAGAGCTGAGGTCTTCAAAATCATCATGTATCACTTTCGCCAAACGTTTGATTTCGCTTATGTCTTCATGAAAATAAATGTCTTTAGGATTTCTCAATTTATATCCCAAGGAAGCTGCCTCCGACCGTAATCTCTCAGCGGCTTCAGCCTCTTCTGTTTTCAATCCCAATTCTTCCATCAAGTCGTTTGATCCGTTACCTCCTCCGCTAAAAGCCAACGCCAAATTAGCATTTCTTACCAATGCAACAGCTTCTATTTTATCAATTGCGCTCTCTATTTTTGTAATATACAATTTGGCATTACTTATATACTCATCGTATTTTTTCTCATTTTCTATATAAAAATATCCGCCAAAGCCAATTGCCGCAACAAGTATAACAGCAACTAAAGACAGTATAATTCTCTTTGCAAGCCCTTTCTTTTTTGGTTTTACATTTTTTCCTTTTTTCTCTTCCTCTTTATCCGCCGTCTTATTTTCCTCCGTTTCGAGGACTTCAGCTGAAGCATCAGGCATCTCTTTAATAAGCTTTTTAACTTCCTCAAGAGAGTACTTTCCTCCACAGGTGTGGCACACAAAAATACCACCTTCCTTAATAATGTCTTCGCCTCCGCAAATCTCACAAACCATTTATTTTTCCACCTTTTCCTTGTTGTTTTACACAATTATATACCATTTTGTTATATTTGTCAATATAGCATTTTGTTATAATGTATAATTTTTATATAATTGCGGAAGGTAGTGATATTATGTATATCCGAATAAGAAATTTGCGGGAAGATATGGATTTAACTCAGGCGGACGTGGCAAAAATACTTAGCTGCACACAGGTTGGATATTCATACTATGAAACCGGAAAGCGTGACATACCGACCGACGTTTTAATCCGTCTTGCAAGGCTTTACAACACCAGCACAGACTACCTTCTGAATTTAACAGATGCAAAAGAGCCCTATCCCCAAAAATAATTTTCTACCAAAAAGGAGCTGTAAAAATTACAGCTCCTTTTTTAAATTCCAATTGGTTTATCCTTATACATATCCTCGCGGTATGTAAGATTTTCGTCCATACCGAGGGCAGGAAGAACGTATTCAAGCACCTTTTCCGTAAAGGCCTCCGTTCCCGCGGGAGTGTAATAGTGTACCGCATCCGAATGTGCTTCTTCGGGAAGTGATGCGGAAACGGCGTACAAATCATTTACCTCAAATCCGTGCTTTTTAACCACCTCAATTGCCGCCTTGTTATACTCTTCAATTTCTTCATTATAGCGCTTAAAATTCACATCCATTTTTTCCGACAAAACGGCGGTACTAGTTGCAAAAATAACCTTTGCATTGGGGCAGAGCTTTTTAATTCTTATGCATATTCTCTCTATGTAATAAGCATAAAATTCAATGGGCGTATGGGGTTCTTCCCCAAATAGACGAAGGCAGTCCCATAGGCCTGCATTCCAGTGGATAACGTCGATTTCCGAACCCTTCAAGCCTCCGAAATACTCGTGGAAATTGCGAAGAACATAGGAAGCAAAACGGCAGTTTTCCTCGGGGAAAATTACGTTAACTTTTCCCTCCAAGGTCTTTTTCACTGATTTATCATATCCCATACGGATAGAGTCACCTATAAGCAATAAATTTTTCATTGCAATATCTCCTTAAAGCATAATTGTCATTTGTAACCGATAATATTTTTTGCTGTATATTCATCAGTAATTAATGTATCAATCATTTGTGTCCGCATAGCACCAATGATTGCTGCTGTTTTGTCTTTTCCGCAGGCAACAGCGATTGTTTCCTTTGCATTTTTTAAGTTTTCCTTTGTTGCACACAGCGTGTTTTCATAAAGCTTCAAAATGTTTCCGTCTGCATCAAAAAAATGCGTGGACACATCCCCTATTGCAGAATTACATTTTTCGTTATAACCAAAGCTTTTCCCAAGTGTTTCGATACTGTCTCTGTTTCCGATTCCTACAATCGCTATATCTATACCGTTCCACAAGTCATAAAGCTTTTTATAATAGGATGTTTTTTTAAAAAGCGTGGCGTCCTCCGAATTATCGGGGCGATATGGAAACCAGGCATACTTCACCGCTGCACCAATTTTATCCGCAAAGCTTCTTGCAAGCTCATTTGATGCAAAGCAGGACTCCTCTAAGTCTGTTGCTCCGAAAAGCGGAAAAACCATATTCCCGGGTGCATTGATAGAGTGAAGTTCAGAAATCAAGCTCTGCACGGTATGTCCCCAGGAAATGGCAATTTTCTTATTTCCGCTTTTTACAAGTGTTTCTATATATTCGCAGGCTCTTTTCACAGTCATTAAAAGCGAAAGCGATTCATCAAAAGCACTTACACCGCATACAACCGCATTTTTGATACCAAACCTTTCACACAATGCCTGTTCCAAGTCCTTACAGGTAATTTCCGGATCGTGAATTTTTATTTCTACTATATTTTCCTTTATGGCATCTGTCAGCAGTTTTGAAACCGTCTGACGGGATAAATTCATAATATCTGCAATTTCGCTCTGGGTATAATTTTTTTCATAATACAAAATTGCCGCTTCCTGCATCTGCTTTTTACGAATATCCATAGTTTCATCACCCTTCGGTTTATTATAGCAATATTTCGCCCCTCTGTCAACTTTAACATTTGTTATTGACAAATGTTAACCGCAGTGTTATAATCTATATAAACTTTAATTAAGGAGTGAAAAACATGTTAGTTACAATGAAGGAAATGCTTGAAGATGCCAAGAAAAACCATTATGCTCTTCCCGCATTTGATGTAAGTAATTATGAAATGATGAAAGCCGTACTCGAAACCTGCGAAGAGGAGAAGTCCCCCGCCCTCCTTATGGGATTGGGCGTTGACCTTAAGGGTAGAGACTTAAATCTTCTCACCTCAATGATTAAAGGAGCATCTGAGTTTTACAACATTCCGATTTGCTTCCATTTAGACCATGCAACAGATCTTGAATTTATAAAGAGTGCAATAGGTGCAGGCTTTTCTTCCGTAATGTTTGACGGTTCTGTATTGCCCTTTGACGAAAATGCCAAAAAGACTGCAGAGGTTACAAAATTTGCCCACGCAAAGGGAATTACCGTAGAAGCGGAGCTTGGTCACGTTGGCAATGCCAGCGTAGGAAGCATCAGTGAAACAGGAACCGATACCGATCCCGGCGAAAGCCTGACTGTTCCCGAGGAGGTTAAAAAGTTCGTTGAAATTACCGATGTTGACGCTCTTGCTGTAGCCATCGGTACCGCTCACGGAGTATATCAGAAAACCCCCGAACTCAGAATCGACCGCCTTGACGAAATAACCGCCATATGCGACAGACCCCTGGTTCTTCACGGCGGAAGCGGAACACCTGATGACCAGATGAAAAACGCCATTCATCACGGTATTACAAAGATTAACATTTATTCCGATGTGCTTTTCGCACTTAATCAGGGACTAAAAAATTATCTCAACACTATGACCAATCCTTCTACCTGGCCTTTCCTTGTATACGAAGATGCCATAAAGATGATGAAGAACGTTGTCCGTGAAAAGCTCAGAACTTTCGGAAGTTCAGGAAGGGTATAAGGTGATAATATGAAGACAAGAGCTGCACGCCTTTACGGTGCAAACGATGTAAGACTTGAAGAATTTGAGCTTCGCCCCATAACTTCGGGGGAAATTTTAATAAAAATAATTTCTGACAGCGTATGCATGTCAACTCACAAAACCATTTTGCAGGGTAAAAACCATTTAAGAGTTCCCGATGACGTGGAAGAAAATCCCGTTATAATCGGTCACGAATTCTGTGCAGAGGTTGTTGAGGTCGGCGACAAGTGGAAGGACTCCTTTAAGGTAGGCGACAAAGTTGTAATGCCTCCCGTTCTTGCATATCTTGGCGGCCCCGAAACCGTAGGCTATACCTTCCGGGAAATCGGCGGTGTTTCAACCTACTCCATTGTTTATGAACATATTTTAGACAACAACTTTTTAATGAAGCTTGAAAGCGACTCCTATTTTAACGGTTCTTTGATTGAGCCTGCCTCCTGCGTTATAAGAGGCTACAAGGCAAGTTTACACCTTAACGAGGACCTGCTACCCTACGCCGGAATAAAGGCAGGCGGCAAGGTGGCAATTCTTGCAGGTTGCGGTCCCATGGGACTTGTTGCCATCGATATTGCACTTCACGGTAACGTAAAGCCTTCAATGGTTGTTGTAACCGATATCGATCAGGCAAGACTTGACCGTGCTGCTTCAATCTTTTCTGTTGAAAAAGCCAAAGAGGACGGAATTGAGCTGATTTTCGTCGCAACCTCAGACAAGGATGAGCTTATGGAAATTTCAGGAGGCAGCGGTTTTGACGATGTATTTGTATATGCGCCGGTTTCTTCGGTAGTTGAGCTCGGCGATGCGATTTTAGGCTTTGACGGTTCCTTAAACTTCTTTGCAGGCCCTCTTGATAAGAAATTCAGTGCCAACTTCAATTTTTATAATGTTCACTATGCTCAGCACCACGTTTCCGGTACAAGCGGAAGCACTCCCGAAGATATGAGGGATATATTAAAACTCATAGGCGAAAAGAGACTTGATCCTTCGGTTATGATAACACATATCGGCGGTATTGATGCGGCAATTGAAACCACCGTCAACCTCCCGAAAATTCCAGGAGGAAAGAAACTTATATATACCCATATTGAGCTTCCCCTAACCGCACTAACCGACTTTGAAAAACTTGGCGAAAAAGATGACAGATTCAAGGTTCTTGACAAGCTAGTTAAAGAAAATAACGGTCTGTGGTGCACGAAAGCAGAAAAATATTTATTGAAAAATTTCTGATAACAAAAAGGAGATGTAAAAAAAGTCCAGACCGCAAAAAGGCAAATAAATTAGTGGATTGGGCAAAGTTACAAACTCTATGTTGTAAAATAGTGTTGAAAAATCGCATTCCTGCGATTTTTCTTCATTTTAAGCCTTTTTGCTA
>JAZQAZ010000004.1:0-21433 GCA_045545475.1 Clostridia bacterium
AAAACGCAGTCATACTGGCGTATGTCTGCGTTTTTTTGCGCACTATCAGCGGAAAATAACAAGCCAAAACCGGCTTCTCCCTAAGAAGTACCGCCGAAACGGCGGTACTTCTTTTTCTCATACAAGGTTGTTATCTGCCAAAAAGTCGCTGACCAGTTTATCCAGGCTTCTTCGATAACAGTCACGAATCGGATTATTCTTCTTTCCTACAGCTTTATCGAATAAAACTGCTGCGATACACTCAAAACGATGCAGAGTTGCTTTAGCAGCATCTCTGTCTGTTTTGTACAGCTCTAAAGAAATCGCGCCTAATTTTACGCAAAAACCGTCGGAAAGGCTTTCATCATCGGGTTTCAGATAAACACTTATGACTTTTTCATCATCGTTGTACACCAAACACAGCACAGGCGTATAAGATTTAACTCCCTCTATCAGATCTTTCTCTTTTTCATAGCTGCATTCATTTTCAAACCATTCCTGATACATCTCTTCCATTTTGTCACCTAAGAAATGCTCTTCCGATAATTTCTCCTCCAAAACACTATCGATAAGCATTATGGCTCTATTTGTCAGCTTTTTTCTCATGTCTATGTCTTCTACACACATATCAAGGACAGTGTAAATTACCTTAGCACAGCCATAGGCCATGTTATCAACCAGCTCATCAATATCTTCTTTTTCTTCTTTAGTAACAACCGGACTTTCCCCAATAAATTCAAGGACATCCTTATTTGCTTTAACACTGAATTCCATAATTAAAACCCCTTTCTTCAGTCTTCATTTTTACCTATAACTAATATATCGCTGCTTTTGATTGCCATAAAACGTCTTAATATAATTATACCATCCTTAAATAGAAAAACAAGTATTTTTATTCTTTCGTACTGTCTCTTTTGTCGAAAGCTGTAAAATTCCAAACGGCTCCTTTCCGATGCGATTCGACTTTCGCATTGCTTTCGCAATGCAAAAGCTTCGGAAAAAATGTCCTGCGGACTTTTTTTCCTACGACAAGTTCGAATCGCTACATTGAATATTACCAAAAAGAGAATACCGCCCTTTTGGGACGGCATTCTCTTTTTGGTATGCCCGATGCGATTCGAACGCACGGCACATAGCGTCGGAGGCTATTGCTCTATCCAACTGAGCTACGGGCACATATATAAGTAATTGCAGCAAAGGCTATATTACCACAATTACTTTGATTTGTAAACATTATTTTGTCGCATTGTAAAAAATTTCTCTGCCGTCGGAAAGCAGAATTCTGTATGTGGGGGTTGCCGTCGCTTCGGCAAATCTGCTGTCCACATTATCCACTCTGTACCCTATATTTACCGAAGATACAGAGCAATTGGCAATTCCCTCCTGAATTAGTCTTGGTAAAACCGCCGTGGCATGACGTATATCCGTTTTTGTTTCAGAATCTTCAATAACATAGAAAAAGCTTCCGTATGCTTTGGTTTTATTTCCCTCGCTCTTTACGGAAATACGGCTACCGTATATTTCATGTCCCTCGTATACGCTTTTAATTACAAACTCTCCCCTATGCTCGGCCTTAACCGTATCTTTAAGGTCAAAACCCAAAGAAGTGAGCCATTTCGCCGCTTCCTCGGCACTTTTTACTTTGATGTCGCTTTCTATAGTAAAGGTATTTTTATTGATTTCAACGGAGCACTCACTGTTGTAGAAAACATTTTCTTCCTTTTCATACTTTCTGCCCAAAATTCCGCCAACAAACTCCGCTTCCGATGCCATTATATTCCTTACGGATATTCCGTTAACACTCGGAATTTCTTCATCAATGATGCCTTCGGGAATTTTTATACCTCGCTTTTCCAGAAGCAGTGCCGTATCCCTTATGGTGTTTTCATCCACCACATTAGCCTCGTGACGGAGCGTAATATTCCATATTACCAGAAAAATATCAATTGCCAAAAACAAGAATATGAGCACTGTTTTTATTTTTTTCCAGTTCATATAAAGCTCCTTTCACAAAAATCACTGATATATTACCGTCTGCTTTCCCTCAACATATCCTACCCAGCACGGTGCCAGGGCTTTGCTTTCGCCATCTTCCATGTACGCCGGGAATAAATCCTCAACTTTTACAGGTTCTTCTGCATCCTCATAATTTGCCGCAATTTTATCAATTGCCCCGTAAATATTAATGAATTCTCTTTCTCTTCCCGTCTCTGAATAGCTTCTTAAAAGCATGCGGAACTTGGTTACATACCCGCCTGAAACTGTCATTTCCACCGCATGCTTCATTTCTTCTTCACCCGCTTTGATTATGGTTGCAACCTGAGTGCCGTCGTAATAGTAATCAAATAAAAACTCCATTTCGCCGGCAGATTTAAAGCGTATATCCCTTGATACGTTCATAGGAAATTCTCCATCGGGAGACGATGCAAAATACACTCCCCCCGCAAAGCGGATTGCACTGTTAAGAGATTCATAAAGAGAGGTTCCGCCTGATAGCAAAATTCCGTGTTCCCTTGATGTTGCCTCATATTCAATAAGTCCGTTTTTATGAATTTTAAGCGAAGAATCGTTTTCAAGATAAACAACAGTTCCTTCGCTGTCCACATAACGGTAAAGCGAATCGGGGTTATATGAAAAGCACTTTATAACCTCTGCCGGAATACCTTCTTCCAACAAATTAATGCTTTTTATCTCCGCCTTGTCACTGTCGGCTGTTGATGCCGAGTCAAGCACCAAAAATGAATCCAGAAGTGTTTTCATCTTAACCGCATCGGAAGGCGATGATATATCCATATTCATCTGCAGTGCCATAACACAGTAATTCTCGGGCGGAACGTCCTCAGTATATCCTATGAATTTTTCAATAAGTCCCGATGTTTTTTCATAATTAAGTTCATAACGCATAACATTTTCCGTGTCACTGTCTATTGCCAGAAGCTCCAAACTTTCATCACCCGTGGGCAGAATAAAAAAGTCCCTCACCAGCGAAAGCCCCGAAAAAGCTTCAGAATCTGCAACACCCATAAGTTGTCCGAAAAAGCTTCCGGGCATGGCAACCGAATAGTTTACATAGGTATACATTATTTGTTCATTCAAAAGCTCTCTCACGTTTTCCTTTGTCAAAAGCGTGGTGGCTTTAATTTCCACCTCTCCGTTCATAAATGCAGTGATAAGGATTTCAATATCGGAGTAAACATCGTTATATATGCGGTCTCCGTTGTAGAAAACGGCACTGGAACCGGAACCGTCCGCAATTACTATTTTTCTCGCCTTGCTCAAGTTTTCCATGGGCATCGAATAGCTTTTTTCAAAGAAGTTTCTTATTATCGGCCATTCTTTTACATTAACAAAAAGGCTATAGCCATCCGGCCATAACCTTTCATCAATCCATGTTATTGAAGTAAGCCCTATACTAAGAAGTATGAGCAACACGAGAACGAAACTTTTGATACGTTCCTTCATTTTACTTCTCCCTAATTATTTTATCCATCCGTTTATAAGGCTTTTTATGCTGTTATACCACCCAAGAGATACAAGGTTTATTTTGAAAAATACCCTTTGTACTTTCAGGTTGTCGGCAGTTACTGCCTGAACAGCCAAATTGTTGTCACCGGATGAAAGCTGTACATTAAAGCAGAAAAGTCCGCTTGCTCCGACGGTTGTCTGTAAAACCTTGCCTTCCGCATCCTTCTTTGGATAGTAAAGACCATCTTCGCTGTTGTATGTAAGCACAGTTACGGTACATCCGGGGTTTGCAACACCCGAAACGGGATAAACACTCTTATTACTCTGGGACTGAGCATTTTCCGGCTTTTTAATAACCAGAATGTTTGCCGCATTTCCCACGTCCTTATAAGTTACTCCTGCTGCAAGGCTCAATGCCGACATGGATAAAAACATGAGAATGACAAGTAAAACAGCTATTAATTTTTTCATAATCGGCACCTCCTCCAGTTTTTTCTGTAGTTATTATAACACACCAATGTTACAGGAGTATTACATCGGAATTACTTTTGAATAACATATTGAAAGTATTTTATGCCAGAAAAGGAAGAATTATAGTCACCGTAGTTCCCCTTCCCTCATGGCTCTCCAGATTTATGGTTCCGCCGTGGGCATCCACAATTTCCTTGGCGATTGCAAGTCCCAGCCCTGTTCCGCCCATGGCACGGCTTCTTGCCTTATCAACACGGTAAAATCTTTCAAATATACGTTCCTGATCCTCTTTCGGGATTCCTATACCGTTATCCTTTACCCTGATATAAGCCTTTTCTTCATCGCGGCGAAGACCAACCTCAATCTTCCCGCCGTCCTTTGTATACTTTATGGCATTACCCACGATATTTACTATTACCTGCTCTATTCTGTCTTTATCAATAAGAATAGAGCCCACATTTTCGTCAATGTCCCTTTCAATCGTCTGCCTGTGTTCGTTTGCTTCAATGGCAAGTCTGTCGCATACTGATGTGACAAGGCCCGGCAAATCAACAGGCAATTTTTGCATTTCCCTGTTATTATCAAGCTTTGAAAGGGCAAGCAAGTCTCTTATAAGCCTTGTCATTCTGTCTGTTTCATCATTTATAACTCCCAGCATATGGGCTTGTGTTTCGTCACCCGAACCCATATCCATAAGGGTTTCAGTGTAGCTTTTCACCACGGTTATGGGGGTTCTGAGTTCGTGGGATACGTTGGCAACAAACTCACGTCTTGCATCGTCCAGCTTCTGCTGACGAGTGTAGTCATGGAACACCGCAACCACACCGTCCACCTTTCCGTTTTTCTGAAGCGGTGCAAGATAGACTCTCAGATGCTTTTCTCCCAGGCTTATGCTTCTCTCAAAGGGTTCTGTTGCAAGATAAAGAAACTGCCCCATATTAATATCCGTCCCGAGAAATTCAAAGAAGGAGTCAAAGTCTCCGATTTCCTCTTCCTTGATATCAAGAAGTTTTGTTACGGCCGGATTTATGTGGATGAGATTTCCTTCCGAATTAAACGCCATAACGCCGTCGGTCATGTATAAAAGAACCGTTTCCACCTTGTTTTTCTCAGCTTCAAGACGTATCATACTTGTCTCAAGAGCTTCGGACATGTAGTTAAAGTCCTTGGTAAGCCGGCCGATTTCGTCGTCATTATTTACCTTTATTTTGCCCGTGAAATTCCCCTCTGCCAACTGAGATGCGGATTTCTGAAGTCTCTTAAGCGGCTTTATAAGCGTAATTGAAAGAACGAAACCCAGGAAAACAGAAAGGAAAATTCCGATTAAGAGTGCAAGAAAAATATTTGTCAAAATACTTTTCATGACCTCATACATTTCCACTTTGGTATCTGTGACATATATAATGTATTCCACATCGCTGCCCTTCATCATGGGAACGGCATAGTCCATTATTTCTCCATGCTCGTTTATATCTCCGCCCACTTCGCCGTTAAGTGCCGCAAGGACGTTTCCCGTAATTTCATAGTCAGCATCCAAAGCTCTTCCCGAAAGCGAGAAAAGACATCTGGCATCATACCCCGAAAGAATATAAAGTTCGCGGTAGGAATCGATACCTATTCTGACAGAAAACTTACCCAAAAGGTCACAAAGTTCTGAAAAAGAGCTTTCTGCAGCCGTATTAAGCTGTTTCGTCATACTCTCCGTAAATACGCTTTCTTCCATATCAAAAGCAAACTGCTCATGATAATAGTGCTTGACTCCTCTTGCCGAGAACACGGCAACAAAGGTCATTACTATTACAGTAAGAATAATAAACAGAGCGAGTATTTTCCACTGTATACTTTTGAACATAATTATTCTTCCTTTGAGAAGTAATATCCAACGCCGCGGCGTGTCATGATATAGCGAGGTTCACCGGGATCGTCCTCAATTTTTTCACGAAGACGCCTTACCGTAACGTCAACTGTTCGCATGTCTCCGTAATATTCATATCCCCATACCTTTTCAAGAAGGGTTTCTCTTGAAAAAATGCGGTTTGGTGATTCTGCCAGATATTTTACAAGCTCAAATTCACGAAGAGTAAGTTCTATCACCTTTCCCCTCTTCCGTAATTCATAGCTTGCCGTATTTATGGTGATTTCTCCGATTTTTATTGTGTTCTCTTCCGTATCCGGAACATTTTCCTTTGAAACCGTACGCCTTAAATTAGCCTTTACTCTGGCCATAAGCTCTCTTATTGAGAAGGGTTTTGTGACATAGTCATCCGCACCCAGCTCAAGGCCTAAAATTTTGTCAATTTCCTCAGTTCTTGCAGTGAGCATTACAATCGGAACTTCGCTTTCACGGCGGATTTTTTTGCAAACCTCAAATCCGTCCATCTTAGGCAGCATCACGTCAAGCAGCACAAGGTCAGGATTAAGGGAAAGTGCAAGGCGTGCACCCTCTTCGCCGTCCATGGCAACCGCAACGGCATAGCCTTCTCTTTCCAGATTGATTTTTAAAATATCGCCTATTGCCGCCTCGTCGTCAACCACCAGAATTTTCTTTTTATCCATATGTAACCCTCCTTCAGGGATTAATAGCCTAAATTCTCATTTACTATAATTACCTTAACTCTGTCTTTTATTCTCTGATGAGCCATAACCGTATAGTTTGCACAAATTCTGTCGTTGCTCTCGCAACCTGCACATAACTTTTCTCCGTCCGTTCCGACGCACAAACCTTTTTCGCTGCAATATGTCTTCATGGAAAGTCTCTTTGCATTTTGAGGTGCTGCAACGGTTTTAACTCTCTTTTCCGCAGCTTTTAAATTTTCAACAATTTTATTTTTACCCGCTACAACTATTACAGACTTAGGGCCGAAAAGCATTGCGGAAACACGGTTGGAATTTCCGTCCACGTTATAAAGCTCGCCCTCTTCGGTTATAGCATTACTGCTGGCAAAATATGCATCGGCAAAAAAGCATTTTCTGAAAATTTCTGTTATTTCTTCCCTGGTAAGGCCTTCTTTGTATCTGTCAAGGAAATTATAGTCGCCGTTTCTGAGTAAATCTAAAACTCCGGCTTCGTTCAACGTAACGGAGCCGCCTACGCCAACGGTATCTCCCTTTGAAATAAGGCCCTTTATTATATCAAGAGCTTCTTCCTTTGTTTCAGCAAAGTATGCCATCATGTTGTTTTTTCTTAAATTTTCCAGTGTTTTTTCTATATTCATAATTTACCTCCAAATGCATCGGATACAATTTTTTCTATGGAATATTCTCCTTCTCCGACGTTTTTTCCCAAATATAAAAGATATTCAATGTTTCCGTTTTGCCCCGTTATAGGCGACGGTGTCAGTCCCTTTACGAAAAATCCGACACTTTTTGCAAATTCCGTTATGTCGGAAAGCACCTTTATGTGTGCCTTTTTATCCTTTACCACACCTTTTTTACCCACAAAGCTTCGGCCCGCTTCAAACTGAGGTTTCACAAGGCATACGCCTTCGGCTTCATTTTTAGACAATCTGTAAAGATGATAAAGAATCTGCGTAAGAGATATAAATGAAACATCCGCCGTGAAAAAGTCAGCACTTTCGGAAAGGCTCAATCCCCTTATATCGGTTTTTTCAAGATTTACAACTCTTTCATCTTTTTTAAGTCTTTCTGCCAGCTGGTCGGACCCCACGTCCACAGCGTAAACTTTAGTCGCTCCATTAATGAGAAGCTGCTCGGTAAAGCCACCGGTAGATGCCCCGGCATCTATACAGATTTTTCCTTTAACATCAAGGGGAAAAACGTCAAAGGCCTTGATAAGCTTTTTCGCTCCTCGTCCCACAAAGTTTTCTTCTTCCGTTACGGTAATCGTCTGGTTTTCCACAGAAAAGCTTGCCTTTTCGCAAACCTTGCCGTCAACCAAAACCTTTCCGCCCGCAATCAGCTCTTTGGCCTGCTCCCTGCTTCTTGCAAGGGATGATTTGACCATGTATAAATCAAGCCTCATTTTTTGCACCCGCTTCTTCCATGATGGCTTTTTTAATACCTTCTTCATCCATGCCGTATTTAGCCAGTATATCCCCGGTCTTTCCATGCTCTATAAAAGCGTTGGGGAAAGCTTTTATGCTGCCTTTCGCCCTGAGACGGGAAAATATTCCTTCGCCCATGCCGCCACGCTCAACATTTGCTTCCACAGTCAAAAGCTTTCCTGTTTTGGAAACGGACTTTTCGATGGTTTCAAAATCGGTGGGATACACAGTGGAAAGCTTTAACACTTCCACGCTCACACCTTCTTTTTCAGCTTCAAGTGCAGCAAAAAGCACATCCTTAAGCATCATTCCTTCGCAGGCAACGGTTATATCCTCTCCCTCTTTAACCACGTTAGCCTTTCCGAATGTAAAGTCGGAAAATCCCGTTTCTCTGTCAGCTCCCTTGGGATAGCGTATTGCTATAGGCCCGTTATACTCTTCAGTTGCAAAGCGGAGCATTTCTGAAAGTTCGGCAAAAGATGATGGAGAAAGCACTGCCATACCGGGAATATTTCCGAGATACGATAAATCGTATATACCCTGATGAGTTTTTCCGTCAGTACCGGGAAGGCCCGACCTGTCAAGGCAGAACACAACGTGAAGCTTGTTTATTGCCACATCATGCCATATTTCATCATAAGCTCTCTGGAGAAAAGTTGAATAGGTGCACACCACTGGTACGAGATTTCCCCTGGAAAGTCCTGCAGCAAAGGTAACCGCATGCTCCTCCGCAATTCCGCAATCGTAAAATCTATCGGGAAAGCTTTCGGCAAAACCGGAAAGGCCGCAGCCTTTGGTCATGGCCGGAGATATAACCGAAATACGCTCGTTTTTCATTGCCAGCAGGCATAAATCCATGCCAAGAGCACTTGAAAAATCTGATTTTATGCTGTGAGTTATTCCCTTGTCTACCTCAAAATCGGACACACCGTGAAATTTAGAAGGCTCTCCCTCTGCATGAGCGTATCCTTTTCCTTTTACGGTTTTTACATGGAGCAGGACCGGCCCTTCTATATTTTTTGCATTGTTTATATAATATTCAAGCTGTTTTAAGTCATGTCCGTCCACGGGGCCAAGATATTTTATTCCCAGACTTTCTGCAAAAACGGAAGGAACAATCGCAAATTTAAGTCCGTCCTTTAAGTGCTTAAGTCCTCTTTCCAGAAAAGAACCAACACCCTTTAAAAGCCCCAGAACATCTTTAACTTCGGCCTTGGCTTTATTGTACCCCTTACTCGCCCTGACCTTTGTAAGAAGATTTGACATCGCCCCTACATTTTTCGATATTGACATTCCGTTATCGTTAAGAATAATCAAAATATTTTTCTTAGTATTTCCTATATTGTTAATGGCCTCATAACAAAGGCCGCCTGTAAAAGCACCGTCGCCTATCAATGCAACGGCAGTGCCGCTTTCTCCTTTTTGCATTTTAGCCGTTGCAATACCGTCGGCCAGAGAAATGCTTGTACCGGAATGGCCTGTATCAAAAAGATCTGTTACGCTTTCCTCATATCTGGGAAAGCCTGACATTCCGCCTGTTTTACGCAATGATTCAAAGCCTTTCATTCTTCCGGTTAAAATTTTATGGACGTAGCACTGATGTCCCACATCGAAAATGAGCCTGTCATCATTATTAAAATCAAAACACCTATGAAGCATAACCGTAAGCTCCACAACTCCAAGATTTGATGCAAGGTGGCCCCCGGTTTTTGATACGCCGTCAATCAAAAAGTCCCTGATTTCGGAAGAAAGCATAGTAAGCCCCTCAAAATCAAGGTCCTTTAAGTCATTATGTGTTAAATTTTCATTTAGAATTTTTCTTTTTCCCATTAGTTTTCGCATCCTTCTCAAAAACAGAAAGTGCTTTAGCAACCATAAATACGATGTCGTTGCTCTTGGAAATGGCAATTCCTTTGCCGAAGGCCTTTCCGCCAACGGTTAAGGATGCAACGCAGGCTGTTACCAGAATTCCTCCCCAAAAGGCAAAATCCGTTCCCTTTTGAAATAGCATTCCCACAATAACAGCTGTTGTGGAACCCGAAACGATACCGCAGATGTCCCCTATTACGTCATTGCAGATATTTGAAACACGCTCAGCATTACGCAAAAGAACTATACCCTTTGCCGCACCCTTTACTTTTCTGGATGCCATTGAATGAAAGGGAGCTTCTTCCGCCGCTGTTACCGCAGTTCCCACAATATCAAAAAGAACGCCTATTAAAATGATTGCAAGCAAAACGCAAAGTGCAATTCCTGCCGGAGAACCCTTTATGGAAACCTCCGAAACTATATTTATAAGTACTGAAAGCGAAAATGTAATGCCCATACTCATAAAGGCCCATTTTAAGTATTTTCTTTTCTGCTTGTTAGCCTTTTCCTGAGGGTCAGGCTTACTACTTCGGACAGTATCCAAAAAAATCACACTCCAAAATCAAAAAATTGTGGTGGCAATGCAAGAAGTAAATTTTGCGGCATAGGTTCGGTCGGATTTCCCGCCCTGATCCTTCCCCGTCGCCGATGGAAGCGGTTTCCCTTTAAATCCAGGCCCGTCAAGTCGCCTTAAACAATACCGAATTGCCACTAAGTCCGCACTACAATCCCTCTTGCACCACGAAAGGTACAGTCTAGAAGTTTTCCTTCACAGCACAAACGCCGTTCCTATCCTCTTTTGCAGATAGGCTTTCAAGAAGCTATAACCTCGCTCTCTCGGCCAAGAGAGCGTTGTCTGTCCGCTATCCTGCATACCCACTCAAGGCAGGCTACGCTACCCACAGCACAATAAGCACTGCATGGCAGGTTTAATCCTTACCCGTAGCTAAATTGTGTCCGCATTAACCACAAAGTAAAGTCTCCACGGGAGGAGGGTCATGCGCCGCATGCCATTGCGGTCCGCCCTCAACCCTTAACTCCCAGCACACACCCCCGACCGGCATCGGAAGCAAGCACCAGGAACTTCATCGATGTGCCCTTAAGCGGCTTTTTACGACCGCCTTCAGAACAGCATGTACTGACTAGAATACTGCGCCACCTTCCTTTATTATAACATACTTTTTTCAAAAGTCAATCCGTGATGACAATTTAATTAGCACCGTTAACCATTTTAAAGTTGACACTTTTTTGACAAAATGCTATAATAGTAGCTGAATTTTCTAAGAAAATGACAAAATTCACAAAAGAGATTGATTTCCGAAAGGATTTGAGACGATGAAAAAACGCCTTTTATGCCTGGTCAGTGCAATCATTTTAATACTTTCTGTCAGCATCAATGCTGCGGTTACTGTGGACTATAACTATTCCGAAACGGTAACTCCGGGTGTTGTCCGCTACGTTTCGCAGATTCGCTCCAGCGATGTTTACTATCAAAACTACTGGGGAAGATTTTCGCCCTGGGCACACAATGAATGCGGAACAGCAGCTGTTTCCATGGCGTTATCCGCCATCGGCATTAACAAGACACCTCTTGACCTTGGTAACTACTGGATTTCCAAGGGGTATACATGGGGAAATCCTTTCTCCACAGTATTAAATGACGTTCCGGAAGCAACAGGCGGAGAAACCTATGACTTTTTCGCCTCATTTGACCGCTACATAAACGGCGACGGCTCATACAGCCCCGTAATAATTTACTTTACTGCGGCCACAAACCCCAACCGCACCGGAAACCGTCACTTCGTTCTGGTTACCGAAAAGAAGGAGGACGGCTCCTTTAACGCAGTAAACCCCTCTAATAAATCAATGCTCAATTTGAAAATCGAAAAAACCTCAGGCGGAAGTTTATATGTTACCGTTTACGGCCACAAGGGAACCACATCGGGATATATTTCGGAATATGATTTCCGTTCGGCACAGTATCACAACCCCTCTTTTGTAAAGCCTGCAGAAAAAGAAGTTCCGACGGAAGAAGCAGGCACTACCCCCGAAGAAACTGCTCCGCAATCCGAAAATCCCGAGGATGCAACAAAAGTTGCGGAAGCAGAATTACCGGAAGAAAACGATACCGTAGTTACTCCTGAATTTTTGTTCCCCGCATCGATTTATCCTTCGGCTCCCACAGCATTGTCCTATGATTTTTGCGAAATAAGGTTCAAGGATACAGGCTGCGATACATACACCCTTAGTTTCAGACGTGCAACTGTTCCCGGAGCTGACGCTCCCTTTAATGATGAACACGCAAAGGCAATAACCGCTACTGTGGGAGAAGGCTTAATTGCCAGAAACAATGACGGAACCATGAGTTTATTTATACCCGACGGTCTTGAACAGGGTTACCTTTACCGCTTCTTTATTTCGGATGCAAACGGAGTGTCCTGCACACTTATAACCTATGGCCTTGCCCAATAATAAAACAGAAAAAACCACGCAGTTCATTCTAAGCTGCGTGGTTTTTTATAATTGACGATTGCAGTAAAAGAAAGCTTGTGCTTCCCTTTCGTTCTTTATTCATTTTTGCCCGCTTCATCAACAAAAGAAGCCTTAAGCATCTGCTTATGTCTATGTACTATATATTTTATAATACAGGCTATGCCGAAGCATATTGTTATGCCGATTATCTGATAATTTCCTATATAACTTATCAATATTCTTATGGCAAACCATTCGTTGTTTTCTCTGAATATAAGTGGAAAATACCACGGCGTTTGCAAAAGAACTAGAAAAAGCCATATAAAAAATGCTTTTACAGTTATTTTATCTTCATCAGGTTGATAGAGAAGTCAAAAAGAATCCCCGCTGCTGCGGGGGTTCTTTTTTGCGTGTTATTCCAAAAAAAGTTTAATTTCACCTGTTTCTCTTGTCTTCTTAAGATCGATAACCCTCTGGTTTGAAGAACCCTTAAACTTGAGCATTATGCTGTATGCCAAAAGGGGACGTGCCTTTTTTGGCATCTTTTACTGCTTACCACTTAAATAATAGTACCAATGCGTGTCCGTCCCCAGAGGTTACTTTTTTAATATCCCTCTGGCTCAAAGAAAACGGTGGTAAAGATTTTTCTGAACGGAACTTCTCTTTTGGATTTTATCCGTATTACACTAACCCTTTCGTCTGCAAGTACAACATCAGGCAACACCACATCTTCATAAATGTAAAATGTAGCTTTGTTCCCTTTTGTAAGCATAACATAGCCTTCTTCTGATTCGATATACAAATTATTGACATGTCCACTTGAGCCCGCGTAGTCTTTTATACTTGGAAATATTGTTGTTGGCTCATCTTCTACGTAATAATCAAAGCTATATCTGCCACTGTGATAATATATCCTGTATGTTCCGTCTCGGTAGAAAACACAGTTGAAATCATCTACGCCTTCCAAGGTTCTTTCGTAGTGCATCTCGTCCCAAAACCGATCAATAGATTCAGAGTATAAATAATCCGCGAATCTTATTCCGCAGCATAAAAGAGCAATTGCACACAGAATAGCCACAATTAATACAAAAATCTTACGCCTCTCTACGAAGTTCATAGCATCACCCTACCTTATTGTGTTAAAATATACTCTCACCATATACGGATTTATTGCTCCGGTGCTTTGAGATATCTTAGCCACGTCATTCGCAACCGTTCCCGTTCTTATATCAAATGACAATTTGCCATTTTCAAATTTAACTGTCATCCACTCTGTGAAATCATAAGTATCCTCAAGCATTGCAGTTATAATCCACTTTCCGTCTTTGTTTTTATAACCTTTTACGTGAATTGTAGCCCTGTGGATGGAATAATATAAATCGTCTGTTTCAAAAGCAATGTCTTCCAAATCTGTATCAATGGTCTTTCCGTCAGATTCTTCAATAGCTTTATCAAGAGCATCCAGATACACAGGATCATTTTTTATCAGCTCCGCTATGTCGGACTCATTCCCCAGCGTCATAGACGTCGGATTGTCCTGCAAAGAATGTTCAAGCATATATGCGGAAACATAATACTTGTTTTTTCTCAGATAATTATCTGCTCCAAGTTCCCAAACATTTCGCTGTAACTCTTTTTGCGCTTCTTCAATTGTTTTACCCGCTTCTTTTGCAAAACGTATTGCCGCTTCCTTTGGGTTTCTAATGTAATCCCAAAGCCAGTTTTTTTCTTCCGCATTGCTTTCGTCACTTTTCTGCTTTTCCGAATTTGACATAAGCGTAAGCTCAGGTTCTTCTGTAGCGAAAAGGTTATCTTCCGGCAGGTATTCGCTTTCAGGAATATCTGTCCTGCGGTTACTGCCTGAAAAATCCGATTCGTCTTCGGAAAAAGCATAATCGTTAAATGCTATACCCGTCGGTTTGTATGTACGAAACGGTGACGTGCCTTTTTTGGCATCTTTTACTGCTTACTACTTAAATAATAGTGCCAATGCGTGTCCGTCCCAAAACGGCGTATTTCCCATCAACAATCAAAATTCGTCGCCGTGCCATCTTCTTCCGACACCGGAGCTTTTTCAATTTCCTTTTTCGCCTTTCTACGATAAACAAGATATTTTACAAGACAGGCTATGGCAAAGAAAACGGTTATTCCGATTATCTGATAATGCCCTATATAGCTTATCAATATTCTTATGGCAAGCCATTCGTTGTTTTCTCTGAATATAAGGGGAAAATACCACGGCGTTTGCAAAAGAACAAGAAAAAGCCATATAAAAAAGGCATTTTTCTTTCGTGTAAGGCGGTAATTAATTATCGCAAGGTAAATCGGATTAAGCAAAAAAAGCACTCCAACGACTCTGGTTGCTATTGTTGTAGTGTCAATAAAGCAAACAAGTAAAACAGTTGGCAAAGAACATACTAAAATCCAAGCAAAAACTTTCAGCAATACTTTCCCTGTTCCACACAGATATTTCCTCATAATTCAGCTCCTCCTTATTTACTCTTCTGATGCTTTTTCAAAACTAATGTTTGGGAATAGCTTTTTGTCAATCCCAATTCCGCCCATTCCCAAAATTGACAATGCAATATGGTCGCAGTTTCTGTATGCCAGGTCGTAGCTGAAGCCTAATCCGGTAATTGCTACAGCCTGCTCAAACATCGCCTTACCCTGCTCCGGAGTAATTTCATATTCCAGCACTCTGTCATAGCTTTCCGTTCTCTTTTTTCCCGATGTTGATGCAGATAAAACAGTATTTCCGTTAAGAAAATTTTCAAGTCCCTGTCCACTTAAAACACTGATTCGCATTTCCGAAGGAGAATAAAACACTCCGTCAGGAAAATTCTGATTTTGCGGATAAAAACTGAATAATATTCCCTGTCCACCTGAATTAACCATTAAAATTCCCGAATGTCCTGCCGTCATCGCCCCATCTTCATCGTTGAGGTAATATACGCTCGTTATTGCAGAATCGTCAAAACTATCCACATTATTAATTGTTGTTTTTATTACCTGTTGTGAATAATAGTCATCATTTGTCGTTGCTGTTTCCAACGCATTATTAAGCTCCTCGGTCAAAACGCTTTTCGCAGGAGTTTTTTCAAAATCATAATATACAGAATAATCCGTATTTACAATATCTTGGCTATCTGCATCCCAAAAAGCATTCCACCCTTTACTTGCCATACTACCATTTATTATATTTTTATCAGCTTCTGTTATTGTAATCTTTTCCGTCTCTTCCGCTTCGCTCTCGTCACTTTCCTGTTTTCCCGAATTTGACATAAGCGTAAGCTCAGGTTCCTCTGTCGCGAAAAGTTTATCTGTCCTGCGGTTACTGCCTGAAAATTCCGATTCGTCTTCGGAAAAAGCATAATCGTCAAATGCTATACCCGTCGATTTGTATGTGCTAAACGGTGACGTACTAATACCGGGGGTGTCGTCTCTTGATAAGCTAAGCACTCTGCTTGTGTTTCCGCCGTTTCCCCACCGTCTTCTGACCTTGTCGTGAAAGCTTTCGTCTTCCTCTTTTTCAGTGCCGTTAAAAGGATTACCCATTTTATTCCACTTATCAACTACTTTTGTAAATTGGTCTTCGCTTCTTTCGGATTTCGGTGTATATGTATCCCCCTTTGGTCCTTCGGGAGTTGTCGGAAGCACTATGCCTTCGTCTGTTTTTTCTGTTCCTCCGAAAGGGGCTTCTTCCTTCTTTTTCTTATCCTTGTACATGGAGTTCCAGGTTTCATCGCCAACTATGCCGTCTACCGTGAGACCTTTTGCTCTCTGATAACCCATAACCGCATTTGCCGTGTTTGCTCCCACTACTCCGTCTACCGCAAGCTCTTCGCCCTTTCCATCCTTAAAGCCTTCCTTATTCAAAAACGTCTGTACACCTTTTACTGCGTTTGAATTCATGCTGTCAGGAAAAAGTTCTTCGCCCGGTTTCTTAAGATTCTTAAATCCTTCACTGTCAAGTTTTTCATGATCAATAAAATTCTTCAATAATTTCTCTCCTTTAATCTTATCATATCTTTTTTCTTTTAGCAACTTATTTTTCCGGTGCAAACGTTTCGAACCATCTGCACCCCCACAGGTTAACTCTGCAGGTTATATTATAACACAAAACGGTCTTTTTGTCAAGACATTTTTACTCATAGGTTAATTTCAGTCCCAAGAGGAGCCTTGGTCGTACCGATGGTGTGCAGCGTCTCCTTCGGTGAAAGTGCTCACTGCCCCACAGCAAAATTGGTACACAAAAAAGCATTGGACTTTATTAAGCATCCCCAAAAGCAAAACCACACAATTCGTATGAATTGTGTGGTTTCATTTTTTATTGGAGGAAAAGGACTATTTCGCCCGTTTCTCTTGTTTTGTTAAGGTCAATTACCCTTTGATTTGATGACCCTCTGAACTTAAGCATTATGCTGTAGAGTTCCTCTTTAAATTCTCCGTCAACCAGTATATCTATAAGAGACAAAAGCTCGTCGGTATCCTGTGTGTGCACCTTGCCGCCGGGAAGCAAATCCTCGTAAAGGTAGCCTGTGTAACACCAGATATTTTTGTCCGGATAATGCTCTTTCACCCTTTTTACAAAAGGCAAAAGTCCCTTCTGATTGACCTTTTCCATAGGCTCTCCTCCAAGGAGAGAAAGACCGTCGATATAGGAAGGCTCCATCATTTTTATGATGGAATCTTCTGTTTCCTCTGTAAATGGCTGACCCGATGCAAAATCCCATGTTTCTTTATTGAAACAGTTTTTACAGTGGTGGCTGCAGCCTGAAACGAAAAGAGAAACCCGAACTCCGAATCCGTTTGCTATGTCGCAGTTTTTAATTGCAGAATAATTCATTATAAGTGCAATACCCTTTCCTTGATTTCCTGAGTTCTGCCCTGATTCCAATACTGTGAGCCTATATAACCGCAGGTTCTTCTTGCGACATTCATCTTTGCCTGGTCACGGTTTTTGCAGTTGGGGCATTCCCAGATAAGCTTTCCGTCGTCTTCCTTGATAAGGATTTCACCGTCATATCCGCAAACCTGACAGTAGTCGGACTTTGTATTAAGCTCGGCATACATAATGTTGTCATAGATAAACTTCATTACGTTAAGTACCGCGGGAATGTTATCCTGCATATTGGGAACTTCAACGTAGCTTATTGCTCCGCCGGGAGAAAGTGCCTGGAATTTTGCTTCAAGAGCAAGCTTTGAGAAAGCGTCAATATCTTCGGTTACGTGAACGTGGTAAGAATTTGTGATATAGTTTTTATCTGTTACGCCGCTGATTTTACCGAATCTCTTCTGAAGGCACTTAGCAAACTTGTATGTGGTGGACTCCAGTGGTGTTCCGTAAAGTGAATAGTCAATATTTTCTTCAGCCTTCCACTTGCGGCAAGCGGCATTTAATGCTTCAAGCACCTTGATACCGAATTCCTCACCCTCTTTTTCGGTGAGCTTTTTGCCGGTAATGGCGTATACACACTCCCAAAGACCTGCAAAGCCTAAAGAAATTGTGGAATATCCGCCGTGGAGAAGCTCGGTTATTGCTGTACCCTTGGGAAGACGTGCGATTGCACCGTACTGCCAGAGGATGGGGGCTGCATCAGAAAGTGTTCCTTCAAGTCTTTCGTGACGGCACTGAAGTGCTCTGTGGCAAAGCTCAAGTCTTTCTTCAAGCACTTCCCAGAACTTCTTTTCGTCCTTACTTTCAGCTCTTGCTGTGCATGCAACGTCAACCAGGTTAATGGTTACAACGCCCTGATTGAAACGTCCGTAATACTTGGGGTTACCGTCTTTGTCAACATAAGGTGTTAAGAAGCTTCTGCAACCCATGCAGGTGTAGCAGTGGCCTTCGCCATTTTTATCCTTTTTGAGTTCAAGCATAATTTTTTCGGAGATATAGTCGGGAACCATTCTCTTTGCGGTACATTTAGCAGCAAGCTCGGTTAAGTACCAGTAGGGAGAATCTTCCTTGATGTTATCTTCTTCAAGAACGTAGATAAGCTTGGGGAATGCAGGTGTTACATACACACCGGCTTCGTTCTTTACGCCCTCGCATCTCTGACGGAGAACCTCTTCGATAATTAAAGCAAGGTCACGTTTCAAGCCGGGATCCTTTGCCTCGTTAAGGTACATAAACACTGTAACGAAAGGTGCCTGACCGTTGGTGGTTAAAAGTGTAACAACCTGATACTGAATAGTCTGAACACCTCTCTTGATTTCGTCAAGCAGGCGTGTTTCAACAATCTTTGTAAGCTTTTCTTCCGTAACGTCAATTTCAGCTTCGGCAAATTCAGATTCCACCTGACGGCGGATTTTCTCTCTTGAAATCTGCACGAAGGGTGCAAGATGCGTAAGGCTTATGCTCTGACCGCCGTACTGGTTGCTGGCAACCTGTGCGATAATCTGAGTTGCAATGTTGCAGGCGGTGGAAAAGCTGTGAGGCTTTTCGATCATGGTTCCGGAAATAACGGTACCGTTCTGAAGCATATCCTCCAAGTTTACAAGGTCGCAATTGTGCATATGCTGTGCGAAATAGTCAGCATCGTGGAAGTGGATGATACCTGCTTCGTGTGCATCTACAATGTCCTGGGGTAAAAGGATTCTTTTTGTGATATCCTTACTTACTTCGCCCGCCATATAGTCACGCTGAACGCTGTTTACCGTGGGGTTTTTATTGGAGTTTTCCTGCTTAACCTCTTCGTTGTTACATTCGATAAGAGAAAGAATCTGATTGTCTGTAGTGTTTGCAACTCTGGCAAGGTTTCTTGTGAAACGGTATCTTATATATCTCTTTGCTGTTTCGGGAGCACCCTGCAAAATGATGTGGGTTTCAACAAGCTCCTGAATTTCTTCCACGCTCATCGCTCTTCCGATGTCACGGCAATAGTCCTCAATAACTAGGGAAATGTAGTCAATCTGGCGGTCAGTAAGTTCCTTCTGTCCGCTGGTTGCCGCATTTGCTCCTTCTATAGCCTTTTTGATTTTTATTCTGTCAAACTCTGCCTCGGATCCGTTACGTTTGATAATCTTCATAAAATTCCCTCTCTTTTTCCTTTTAGTTCTTTATTTTTACATATTTTAAAAACATAATTAGTGAGCATTACCCATTATATTATAAAGATTTTATATAGTAAAATAATTTTTGTTGCATTTGCAACAATTTTGTGATAAAATAACAATATATAGGGTTTTATTTTTTAAAAATAACAAGATATAGGGGGTATTTTTATGCCTTTTTCTGAAAAAAAAGTGGCAAAAAGCCTTGAAACACAAGGTTTTCAAGGTTTTTCGGCATCGGATTTTGCCCGCCTGAAATCATCGGTCAGCTCTACTACCAACTACTATATGCAAGGAGAGAAAATTTTCCGTTATTCAAAGCTGGGGATTTCAAACATTGCATATATAAGTGAAGGAAGTGTTTACATTTCTGCCACGGACCTTTCGGGGAAAACGGTGAGCAACGAGTCATTTAAAAAAGGAGATATAATCGGGGAACTTTTCGGCTTTCCGCCAAACGGTTTTGATTATACCGTTTACGCAAAGAGCGACTGCTCTGTTGTCTTTTTTGATGCAGTAAAGCTATTGCACCCCTGCGAAAATATGTGCCGTCACCATACCGCCTTTTTAAATGAACTTTTTAAAAAAGCGGCACTCCGTTTGGCGGAAAGAGAAGAAAGGCTGTTATTTTTGGGCTATAAAACGCTCCGTGAAAAGCTCTCTGCCTATCTTAGAAACCAAAGCTACTTATCAAAGTCAGATTCTTTTGACATCCCTATGAGCCAGACGGAGCTTGCATCCTACCTTCTGACAGACAGAAGTGCCCTTGCCCGCGAGCTTTCTATTATGAAAGCAGAAGGAATGATTAATTATAAAGGAAGGCATTTTGAGATTCTGAAGGCAGAATAAAAACTTTTTTATTTTTTCACTTGACAACCCTTTTTATTTGTGCTATAATTTCATAGTCGTGAATACAGGGGTATAGCTCAGTTGGTAGAGCAGTGGTCTCCAAAACCACGTGCCGTGAGTTCAAGTCTTACTGCCCCTGCCAAAACAAGAAACCGTCCAAAAGGACGGTTTTTTTGTTTTAATTGGATATGAGACTTGAACGAGCGGCACGTGGAACGTGAACGTGTGAGGTCGCGAGCGCCGCCGGTGGCGGATGAAGCGAGCGTAACGATGCGAAGCGGTCGAAAGTTGTGGCGGGAGCCAAAACAACTTTCGGGCACCGCAAGTCGGGCGAAGCCTTTCTGAGTCTTACTGCCCCTGCCACGAAAAAAGCACTTCTTCGGAAGTGCTTTTTTCAATGAAATTTGCCTATGGCAAGTGAAATAGCTCCGCTATGAAATACTGCTACGCAGTGTGAAATACGCCTTTTGGCGTATGAAAAGGCAAATTTTATTTCACTTTCTGCGAAGCAGAAAATTTCACAATTTACGAAGTAAATTATTTCACATCGAGCATAGCGAGATATTTCATTTTCTTAAATTTAATCATCAATTTCGCATACGGTCGCATCCGTTTCGGGGCGTTCCGTCTGCTACATCATCATTTTAGCATCATTTGATTTCATACTTTTTATTCTGATATACATCGATTGCAGTCAGGCTTCCATCCTTGTTAACCGAAAGCTGAAAACCACCTGTTTTTTCCTTTGGCTCGATGTAGAATACATTTTCTTCCGGATTCCGTAAATGCCAGCGCTTGATGTCTGTGTCCGAGTCCAGGATAACTGCATACACTGCGATATAATCTGTGGTGTACTCTGTAGATTTATAATCATAAATCAACGCCGAACCCTCTATTCCCTGCCCAAGACGGTTTGGCTCCGGATGATAGCAATCATGCATATAGCCCCAATTCATCTTCATTTCCGATTCTTGTCCGTTGACGGCTAAGGGCAAAAATTTCATACCAACGCCATTTCTGCGGAAAACAATTCTCTTACCATAAAATATTCTGTCATCGGTTTGGTCGCCTCTGTTGTTGATTAAAAAGTGACTGACAGGTTTTACGGGAATATTCGATTTGATTCTGTCGACTATAAACATCATATTTCCGCCAAGCACAAGCCATGTTCTTTGAGCTTTCTGGATATCTTCACCATACACTTTACCACAATCGCTTTGAGCGATGAACAGATTATCTGTTTTTTCGCAGCGCTCTAAGGTATTCATAGG
>JAZQAZ010000005.1:0-41602 GCA_045545475.1 Clostridia bacterium
TTTGGGTTAGGAATTTTTCGCCTTAGAGAAGTTAAAAAACGCAGTCATACTGGCGTATGTCTGCGTTTTTTTGCGCACTATCAGCGGAAAATAACAAGCCAAAACCGGCTTCTCCCTAAGAAGTACCGCCGTTTGTGCAAGTGCTTTTCTGGAGCTGTTAACCGGAATTGAACCGGTGACCTCATCCTTACCAAGGATGCGCTCTACCATCTGAGCTATAACAGCAGACCAACAAATAGTATTATAAAGGAAAAACGCATATTTGTCAAGTGTTTTTTATTCTTAAAAGCGTAATTTTCGGAAAAAAAGAACCGTCCTTTTGGACGGTTCTTTCAATTTTTAATTATTCAGCCTTCGAAGCCTTCAACGTATTTCTGGTTGAATTCAAGAGCACGAGCCTTTAAGCTTTCTGTGTTTTCCTGAATGTGAGTAGCAACTGCCTTACCCTTGTCAACGATATCGCTTCTGAATGTTCCGCCGATTGCAAATGCACCGGAGTAGAATATTCTGGGAAGGTAATAAGCGTTGTCAAGGTTTTCCTGGAAGAGTTCCCAGTCTTCTTCAGTCATGTTAGCTGCATAGTTTTCAGAGCAAAGCTGGCTCTTCATATCTGTCATGTAGCAAGCAAGCATGAATGCACAGGGAAGCTTTTCTTCAGATACGCCAAGGGGGAAGAGGAAGTGAGAGTCTGTAAGGTATACGCCAAGCTCACCATCTTCGTTGGGGTAGTGGATGTATCTGATTGTATCGGTTGTTTCCTGAGTAAGCTCATCCTTGATAAGGTTGGGCATAACTTCGTCACGCATGATGGAGTTTCTCTGAGAAACGAAACCGCCGCCCTTGATGTGGTACTGGGGGTCTGTAAGAAGGCTTGCCCAGTAGCTTAACCATTCAACGTTTTCGGGGCTGTCATATGTAATTGTGCATTCGCCTGTCTCTAAATTCCAATCGCACATGTACTTGGAACCAACGTGAGGTCTTGTGAAGGAGCTTCTGGAAGGAGCATTTAATGCTGCAGCAGCGGCATTAAGCTCTTTGTAAGCGTCCATTGTCCAGTTGCCTTCTGCTAAATACTCGTGAGGAGTCTTTAAGCCGAGTTCCTTCATCCATGTTTCGTTGTAAGCAAGATAAAGAACTTCCTGCATGGGAAGAGAGCTTACGCCGTAAAGCTCGCCGAGCCATCTTGTACCTTCAACAGTGATTTCGTCGATTAAGTCATTGTTTTCATAATCAACATACTCTGTGATGGGTGTGTAAAGGCCTTCTGCGAAGTTTAAGGGGAATACGGAAATACCGAAGCAGTACTGGATTTCCCAGGGATCGCCTGCTACGATACCTGCAACGAGGTCTTCACCCATACCGTCGCCACCGCCAACCTGGAAAGTAACGGTTGTGCCATACTCTTCTGTAAACTTCTTTGCACCTTCAGCAAATTCGTAGTTTAAGGGGTCGTCATTGAAATTTCTGTAGCCTGCTACACGAATTTCCATGTCTGCCCAGTCTTCTGTGTTGAATGTAACTCCGCCGTTACAGCCAACAAGTGCTGCACAAAGAGAGAGACATACAACAAGTGCCAATAATTTCTTTGCCATGTTTTTTTCCTCCAATAAAATTTTTTTATTTCCCTCACGGGATTAAATGCCCGTGAAAATGCACAGACACTTAATTATATTATATTATATAACAATTTCCTCTCTCGGTCAAGTACTTTTTTATGTTTACATGATAAAGCCGAAAAGAAGACATGCAAGGGGTGCAAACAAAAGAGCGGGCAGGTAATCCGCCACCTTTATTTTGGTAATTCCCAGCATATTTAAGCCAAGGGCCACAATTAAAAGGCCTCCTGCACAAATCATGGTTGCCGACATTTCTTCCGTCAGATAGGCGGAAATAATTCCCGACAAAAGAGCGATTGAACCCTGAAATACAAAAAGTAATATGGATGAAAGCATAACGCCGAAACCAAGGCTTACCGTGAGCATGGAAGCTGAAATCATGTCAAGTACTGATTTGGTGAAAAGAATGGTGTTGTCCCCCTGCCCCGCATTTATGGAGCCTGTAACCGCCATGGCACCTACACAGAAAAGTAAGCCCGCCGTCACAAAGCCTTCTGCAATTGATGTTTTTCCGTCCTTCTCGGGAAAAGCCGATTCTGCCCAGGCACCAAGCTTTTCCAGATTACCGGATATATTTAAAAGCGTTCCTGTTATTGCACCTATAACCATGCCGAAAATAAGTGCAAGGTCATTGCATCCTCCTTTTATTACGTTGGAAATTCCTATGTAAACCACGCAAAGGGCAACGCCCGTCATTATTGAGTCTGAAAATTTCTTCGGAAGGCCTTTTCTGAATAAAAGTCCGACAAGGCTTCCTATTATAACTGCTATGCTGTTTACCAATACGCCGATCATTTTTGTCATCTCCTTTAAAAGATAACTTATTTTACTATTTTTATCATTGTTTGTCAATAAAAAGGATTTTTCTTGATTTTCTTAAAGTGTGGTGGTATACTTATTTCATTAAATTATAAGGAATGATTTTTTTGAGAATGAGGAAACGTGCTCATCTTGAGGAGCGTATTGAAGTTTTAACACCTTTAATGGTTTATACAAAGGAAGAAATTGATGCCTTCCGTGGCGAAGATAAACTTTATCTTGAAATAGGCTGCGGAAAAGGAAAATTTATAAGAGAGTGTGCCCTTCGTGATTCTTCTGTTCCCCATCTTGCGGTGGAGCATTATGATAATGTGGCAATCCTTGCAGCAGAAGCGGCGGAGCGTGAGGAAATTAAAAATATTCGCTTTTCGTTTTCTGATATCGAAAAGCTGGACGGAGAAATTGAGGAAGGCAGCGTTAAAAGAATTTATCTTAACTTTTCAGACCCCTGGCCAAAAAAGAAGCAGGCAAAACGTCGCCTTACGCACCCTTCCTTTCTTAAAATGTATAAAAAATGGCTTTCCGATGACGGGGAAATTTTCTTTAAGACCGACAATGAAAAGCTTTTTGAGTTTTCGCTAAATTCTTTCTGCGGTGAGGACTTTCTTCTTTCAAATATAACCTTTGATTTACATAACAGCGACTTTGAAGGAAACATTATGACAGAATATGAAACGAAATTTGCCGAAGAAGGGAAAAATATTTTTCGACTGGAAGCAAGAAAAAGACTGTGAGATTTTTTCTCACAGTCTTTTTTGACAGAATCGTACAATGTTATCGTAATTGCGTAGGGAAGGGATTTATCCCTTCCGCTTCAGAAATTACATTTCTTTAAGCAATTTTTCAATGTCATCCTTTTTGGGAGGCATCGTTCCTTCGGTGAGACAGGCGGCACTTCCCGATGCTACGGCAAGACGTACCGCATCCTTTTTCGTCATTCCCTTATCAATTCCCGAAATAAAGCCGGCAATTGCACTGTCCCCCGCACCGATGGTGGAAACGGGAGTGATTTTCGGGGCCTTCACCATAAAGCTATCGCCGCATCCCGAATAGAAAATCCCCTCAGAACCTAAACTTATCATAACATTTTCAAAGCCTGTTTCGTTAAGACGCTTTGCACAGTGGAATAAATCTTCGTTCGGAGAATTTAATAAAGCTTTTATCTCCTCCTCGTTGGGCTTTATCAAAAACGGCTTTAACAAAGAAAGGTCAGATAAATCAAAGCTTTTTGAGTCAATAACCGTGCGGGCCCCCGTCAATTTGATTTTTAGTAAAAAGTCGATTATTTCCGCTTTTTTCACACCTTTTGGGCATTTTCCCGCAAAAACCACAAAGCTTTTTTCGTCAAGAAGCGGAAAAAGCTTTTTTTCGGTTTCCCTTAAAATATCGGAGCTTAAAAAGAAGTTATCAAGGCTTATCCTTGTCTCTTTGCCGCATTCCGGGTGAATTGTGATGTTTTCTCTTATTCTTCCTTCCGTTTCAATAATGCTTAAATCAAGCTCCGGAAGTTCTTTTAAAAACTCTGCACTGTTTTCGCTGCCCAAAACCGCAAAAGCCCGGTTCTCGCTGCCTAAAACGGAAAGTGCTTTAGATACGTTTATGCCCTTGCCGCCTGATGACTTTGTGGCTCTTTTTACATAATTTTCCGCTTCCGGCAAAAATTCATCCATTTCATAATGAAGGTCAAATGCAGGATTCAATGTAAGTGTAAATATCATAATGTAGCCCCTTTAAATACCTTTTCAACAAGATACATGTTGACGGAGTCCGCTGCACGGAAACCGTCCGATATTGCATCGATTACGGTGAAGCTTGAACCGTCACGCACAGCACCTGCGGCATAAACGCCTTCGCATGATGTAGATAAGTCGCTTCCCACTATAACCGCACCGTCATCTGTCATTCTCACACTTCCCAGTAACACGTCTGAATCAGGCTCAGGCATGGGAGCGACAAAAATCGCCTCTATGGGAAGGGTTTTAAATTCGGTTGTCACACGGTTAATAACCGTAACCGATTCGAGAAGGAAAATGCCTTGCTCTGCATTGGCAATAAGGCTTTCGGGGCACAGTGTAATGTTTTTGCTTCGCCTTAAATCGTCGGTATATTTCTTCGAGGCACCGAGGATTGTATTTGGGGATATTAAGTAAACTTTTTCGCATTTTTCGCTTAAGGTGAGGGCTTCGGTCAAAGCTGCATTTCCACTTCCGAAAACCGCAACGGTTTTCCCTGATACACGGAAGCCTTCTTTTTCTGCGGAATGGAAAACGCCGACACCGGAAAGAGCACGTTCGTTGGTCAGTCCGATTTCCCTTTGCCTTATGCCTGTAGCAATAATAACCGAAGGCGTGGTGTAGGAATCACGGTCGGTGACGATGTGCTTCAAAGGAGCGGAAAAATCCATGGAAGTAACTGTTTCGTGAAGAATTTTAACCCCACGGCTTCTTACGGCCTCTTCCAGCAAATCTGTAAGCTTCTCCCCCGATATTCCGTCGGGAAAACCGGGATAGTCGGATATTACTTCAGTTTTAACAGTTTTGCCTCCGGTGTAGAGTGCTTCAAGCAAAAGCACGGAAAGCCCGTGGTCCCTTGCTTTTTTTGCCGCAGACATTCCGGCAACTCCGCCACCTATTATAATAACATCAAAATCTCCCATAAAAGCACCGCCTTTTAGGTTTTATTTACCCTATTTTAGCATAAAACCTCATCATAAGTCAACATTGCCTTTTCAATGGCGGGAAAGAGACGCTCTTCAATGGATTTAATCTGATGTTCGGGAAGCGGATTCTCCCCTTTTCCCACCTCTACGGTAAAGCCGGGACGGGAAAATTTATGTGTAAACCAGTCCTTACAGCCGCCGAAGGAAGCACTGCCTGTCGGTTCGGACACTTTGTACCCTGACATTTTTGCCATTTCCTCGGCAATTATTTTGCTTCCCTTGGGGTAGACTCCTCGAAAGCCGTGATAAATTTCTTCCCCCTGGGAATGGAGACAAATTACCATATCAAAGTTTTCCTTTTTAACCAGGTTTACCACCGCACGGCTCTCAGGCTCGCTTTCGGGATAGGCACCGCCTGACACACCCTCTGATTTAAACGAGGCATCATAGTTATGGTTAAGGTCCACGCCGTTGGCGTTTTTACGCCAGATGCGGTATAAATCCTTCCACCCGTTGAGCCTTCTTATATGCTCGTAGGTTTCGGTGTTTTTGGGAAGAAGTCCCTGACAAATAGCTACGCCGTCAGGATTAACCATGGGAAGCACAAATATGCTCCAGTTTCCGGTTTTTCCTTTTATATAGTCGTGAAAATCCATGGCAATCTCAGCCGTTATGTATTCATTTCCGTGATGCGTTGCATTGATAAAAAGCTTTCTCTTGCCGCACCCCACTTTGTAATAGTAAAGCTCCCTTCCCCACACGCTTTTTCCCGCTGAAGAAAAATCCGTTTCCGAGATACGTCTTAAAAGTTTTTCGTAGGTAAGCATAAAACCGCCCTTTCATATAAAAATTTAATTTTTGTATTGAAGAATTTGAAAAACTGTGCTATCATATATTATATGTAACTATTTTTATTTTAAGAACCACGAAAGAAAGGTATTATTATGGCCGGATATTCTATAGCGGGAACTCAGGTAGTGTGTCTCCCCTGCGAATTTGTTGATTACTGCATGAAGGATGCAAATCCCACATACATTGCAGTATACATATATGGATTCAGACAGTGTTTTTCAAAAAATCCAAAGGGTAAGGTTGCCGATGTTGCTGCTGCCCTCGGAATTTTAGAAAGTGACGTTGTCCGTGCATGGCAATACTGGGAAAGACGCGGCGTTGTTTCCCTCTCTTACAATTCTGAATCTGATATGACGGACTTTTCCGTCACCTTTTCAGATCTTTCCTCTTTCAGCGAGGCTCAAAAGGAAGAAAACGGAGAAGAAAAAAGTGCGGAAAAGCCACCCTATAAACTCAGCGATGTTACAAAGGCAAGGAATAAGGACATGGCACTTTCGGAAATGTATACACATGCCGAAATGATAATGGCAAAGCCTCTTACACAAAATGACATTTTAACGCTTTACAGCCTGTATGACTGGCTGGGTATGCCTGTTGAAGTTATACTTATGATAATTGAGCATGCTGTGTCTCTGGGCAAAAAATCCATGAGATATATTGAAACAATCGCTCTTTCGTGGAGTGAAAACGGAATTACCACAGCGGATGCGGCAACGGAATATTTATCTTCTTTTGAAAAGGCAGGAAAAATGAAGCGTCGATTCAAAAAGCTTTTGGGCATTTCCGGCCGTGATCTAACTGAAACGGAAGCAGGATTACTTGCATCCTGGAGTGAAGGTTTAGGATTTTCCGATGAAATGATTCGCCTTGCCTATGAAAAAACCGTCATGAAAACGGGAAAAGTTTCATTTAATTATATGAATGCCATACTTAAAGACTGGGCGGAAAAAGGAATTAAAACTCCCGAAGCTACGGAAAAGGAAGAAAAGCCTAAAAAGGAGTTAAATCAGAGAACTCCCAAAACAAAGTTTGCTTCCTACTCGCAGTCGGGTGACTATTCGGACGACGAGCTTGAAGCACTCATAAAGAAGAGCAGTGTTAAGGTAGAGGGGGAATAATATGGCGTACGATAAAAATATTGCCGCAACCGTTGCCGAAGCCTTTGCGAAAAAGAAACAGGCAAGGGAAGAGCTTATAGAAAAAAGAAAGCTTGAGGCATATAGAGTCCTTCCCACCCTTAAGGCACTGGAGGATGAAATTGCTTCTGTCAGCTTTAAAATGTTTCTGAAAGTGGCAGACGGGTATGATGCAACAAAGGCAGCTGTTTCCATAAAGGAAGAAGTGACGGCCTTAACCGAAAAGCGGGACAAGCTTATGAAAGATGCGGGATTTACCAATGATTATTTAAATCCTCCCTATGACTGCCCTTTGTGCAAGGATGAGGGATTCCTTGATTCGGGATACTGTAACTGCTTCCGTAAGGAGCTTATAAAGCTCACCTTTGCGGAATCTAACCTTGCATCATTGTCCGGCAGTTCCTTTGACGATTTTTCTCTTTCCTGGTACTCGGCAGAAGCCGAAAACGGAGAGGCAAGTCCCCGTGAAAACATGGAAAGAGTGCTTTCCGAGTGCAGAAAGTTTGCGGACAACTTTTCAACCACAAATGACAATCTGCTCCTTACAGGGCCCTCGGGTCTCGGTAAAACATTTTTGTCATCTTGTATAGCATCAAAGCTTATAAACGAAGGCGTAAACGTAATTTACCAAAGCTCCAGTGTGGTTTTTTCCCTGCTTGACAGAGTTAAGTTCGGAAAAAACGTAACAGAGGCCGACGGATATACTGCAGAAAGGCTACTGGATGCGGATTTACTTATTCTAGATGACCTCGGCACGGAATTTATAACGGAGTTTTCTGTTTCTGAGCTTTTCAGAATTTTAAACACCCGTATTTTAACAGGCAAAAAAACGGTGATAAACACAAATTTATCCCTGGCGGACCTTAAGAAAATTTATTCCGAGCGTATTTTATCAAGAATAATCGGAAATTTTGTAATTCTTAAATTTTACGGAAAAGACATCCGTTTTTTAAAAAGACAGTAAAAGATAAAAAATGTAATTAATTATGAGGAGGTAATATTATGGCACTTAAAACTTTGGCGTATGACTTTGGTGCAAGCTCAGGTCGTGCAATCTTAGCCGAATATGACGGCAAAAAGGTATCCTTAACAGAAACTCACCGCTTTTCCAACGATTTGGTAGGAATCGGCGACAATCTTTACTGGGATATTTTAAGACTGTTCTTTGAAATCAAGACAGGTATTAACAAAACAGCAACAGAGGGACACAAGGACATCGCTTCCATCGGTATCGACACATGGGGCGTTGACTACGGTCTTCTTGATAAACAGGGAAGACTTCTTGCAAACCCCTTTAACTACAGAGATGTGCGTACATTCCCCTACTTTGACAACATCGAAAAGTATGCAAGCAAGGACGAAATTTATAGCCAGACCGGTATTCAGTTTGTAAACTTCAATACAATTTATCAGCTACTCGCAGATAAGTATTCCGGCTCTCCCGCACTTGAAAATGCCGAGACAATGCTTATGATTCCTGACCTTTTCAATTATTTCTTAACGGGCGAAAAGATAACAGAATATACAATTGCATCAACGAGCCAGCTTTATAACTCCGTAACAGATGACTGGGCTTGGCCCTTAATTGAAAAATTAGGTCTTCCCAAAAAGATTTTCACAAACGTAATTCATCCCGGTCAGATGATGGGTAAGGTTCTTCCGAATATCGCAGAAGAACTTGGTATTCCCTCCGTTCCCGTTGCAGCAGTTGCATCTCACGATACAGCATCCGCTGTTGCGGCAGTTCCTGCTGAAAAGGGCGAAAGCTATGCATACATCAGCTGCGGAACATGGTCACTTTTAGGTGCTGAAACAGATAAGCCCATCATTAATGAGCTTTCCGCAAAGCACAACTTCACAAACGAGGGCGGCATCAATAAGTCAATTCGTTTCCTCAAAAACATCATGGGACTCTGGATTATCCAGGAAAGCCGCCGCCAGTGGAAGAGAGAAGGTCTTCAGTTATCCTTCGACGATATGGAAACAGCAGCTTGGAATGCACCCGCATTCAAGAGCTTTATCGATCCCGATGCTCAGGAATTTGCAACACCCGGAAATATGCCCCGTCGTATTGCTGAGTTCTGTAAGAGAACAGGACAGAGTGTTCCCGAAGGCGTTGGCGAAATTACCCGCTGCATAGCACAGAGCCTTGCAATGAAGTATCGCTATTCTATCGAGTGCTTAGAGGAAATCCTCGGCCGTAAGATTGACACTGTTCACTTGGTGGGCGGCGGTATCAAGGATAAGATGATGTGTCAGTTTACCGCAAATGCAACAGGAAGGCACGTTGTTGCAGGCCCCGTTGAGGCAACAAGCATGGGTAACATCGCATCTCAGCTTATTGCCCTGGGCGAAATAAAGACACTTGACGAAGCACGCCAGATAGTAAAAGCTTCCTTTGAGCCTGCTTACTATGAGCCTCAGGATTTTGCTTCCTGGGATGCAGCATATGCTGATTTCTTAAAGGTATTGGGTAAGTAATTAAAATAAAAGCGGAAGAGACAAATCCCTTCTCTAAGATATTAAATTAATTGCAGAATGCATTCATGCATTCCGCAAAATAAAATTTGAACACTTTTCAAAATAAAAATGCTGAAGCGTTTGCTTCAGCATTTTTTGTCAGTCAAGGAAAATTGTCTCCCCTGCTTTTATCACATAATTTTTTCCCGACCTGTTTTCCGTTATGTAAATATCCGTTGCAGTGGGGTTTTTTATGATTTTTCCGTCAAAGGAGCGAATCAGGATCTTGTAAGCATCCATATACTCAATAATTTCAATGTTTGTGGCATACCATATGTCGTCGTGATTACTCATTTTTTCGCAAAATTCTTCTATTACATTCCAGTTATTATCATTGTCAAACTCATAGGAGTGTCCCCAGAGGTAAAACATCTGCGCTTCATAACGGGGAACACCCGAAAGAAAGTTTCCGCAAAGCTCGGCTAAACGGGGATTATTGTGATGACAAGTGGGATGAAGCGTCAGTGGCTCTTTCGGAAGGTCGAACCTTTGGGTTGTAACAACAGTTCTTGAATAGGCGATGCCAATGGACTTAAGCAGGGAAACTACTGCTTCGTTGTATCCGCCGAAGGCGTAAGCCATACCACGGATTGGGCGATTAAAGAGTGCCTCTAAATTTTTTCTGTCCTCTGCAATATCCGTGATTACCTCCTCGCTTGATGCGTGGTTTAAGTGGATGTGATAAAGTCCGTGAACAGCCACTTCAAACCCCGGATCGTCATAGTTTTTCAGGATAAGTTCTTGTGTGAGTCTTCCCTGCTCATTTCCTTCCTCGAAAACGGTGTCCTCGGGGGCAAAAAGACCGCTGTTTATATTAAACGTTCCCTTGATGCCGTATTTTTTCATAATTTTCATAAGGCGAAGGTCGGCTCCAACTCCGTCGTCATAGCTCAAGGTAAGTGCCTTTCCCTTTCCGCCGGGAAAACGCATATATATCATTAATATTCCTCCTCAGGCAAATAGTCCCATATTTCCGATGAAATTTGTTTTGGAATTCTTAAAGGATGGTGGAAAGAATTCAGATAAAAGTATTCAAATTCAGCATCAAAGTAGTCATTGTCCCATTTTGCATTAGGCTCTTTTATGTTTTTTACCTCGGTTTTGTTTCCGGATACAAGTTTATAATATTTTCCGTATTCATATTTAAGAGGTGATGCCCAGGTTGCGTCAATAAGCGTAAGTTCGCCGTCAAGAACTGCTACAGTCCAGGCGTGATTAAGGGATGATTCCGTATAGCATTCAATGCCTGCGGCCTTGAGCATTTCGGATAAAAGTGCCGCATAACCTGAGCAAACAGTAAATCGGTTTTCAAAAACATCAATAGCCTTTAAGAATACTTCTTTTTTTCTTCCCTCGTAATGGTCATGGTCGTAGAATATGTGCTCCGACACCCATTTTGTTATAGTTTTTGCCTTTTCATATTCTGTGCTTTTACCAGCTATAAGGCTTTCTGTAAAGGCCTTTATTTCAGAGTTTATCTCACTGGGCTTTGCGTTTTTGGAAATGTCCCTTAAGTAAGATAAATATCCTTCCTCATCACTGAAGGCATGGTAAATGGGATAAGGTATATCTTCGTTGGTTTTCTTAAGGCCTGCACCGGTACGCCTTGCATAATAATTGTAAAGGAGTATATCATTCATTCCATACCTTGAGGATAAAATATCGGCAAGGCTTAAGTCGTCCTTTCCGGCCGTTATGTTAAGCATATAGTAAAGCACGAAAGTGGCACATTGTCTGTTAAAATTTCCGCCCATGTTAATGTAGGAAGAAAACTCTTCTCCGTGCATTCTGAAGTTAAGGGGAGGTGTGCTGTAAAAATTATTATCAGGAGTTTTGTAGCCCGCAGCCTCCAAATTATCTTCAAGCTTATCGAGATGATTCTGATAATCGCTTATTATGGTTTGCCATGAATAGTCCTTGCCCTCTTCAAGGTCGGTAAGGCGGAAAAGCATGGTTAAAAAGTCTTTAGCACTGCATTTTTCGCTGCTGCCGAAATGATTTTCGCTTCTGCCCTTTACAATACCTTTTTCAACTGCAAGATTTACATAGCCCTTTGCCCATTCGGGGACGTCGGCAAAGGCACAGTGCTTTTCACTGTATGAATAAGCCTCGTCTTCAAGTCCCATAAGGCGTAATATAATGATTGCCGCCTCGGTGCGGGTCAGGTCATTTTTCCAGTTGTATTCGCCTTTTTCATCACCCTTTATTATGCCTGAGTCGATGGCAAATCCCATTCCCAGGTTGGTGGTATAATAAAGGGTGTCTGTGTTGGTAATCGATACAAAATGAGTAAAGCTGGAATCTTCGAAAAGGTAAACCGAGTCTCTGTCATAAGAAGGGCAGTTTTCGAAAAAAAGAGTTGTGAATTTTGTCCAGTAAGCATCCAACATTTCAAATGAAGGACAGTTTTTAACAATTACCGAGTCAATGACTTCTACGAAGGGCGGAATTCCGAGACATACAAGCTTTTCTTTGTCGCATATCGCACCTTCGGCAATGTGTGTTACCGGAACATCGTCGATAAATACGGGAATAGCCAGAAATTCTGCATCATTCAATACTTTTATCACAGTACCGGTTTCTTTGTCGAATTCACATTCCGCAGGGATGAAATCAAGCTCTTCAAAAAGTTCATTATATTCAAGGATGGAAGTGTATTTCATCTCTAAAGGAGACAATTCTTCGATATAAACTTCGTTAACTTTTTCGTAGTCCCCCTTCGCAGCATATTTTTCAAGCTTTTCTGCGGCTGCCTTAAAGTCGGGATAAATGAGAAATTCATCACTGTATTCGCAATATAAATCTCCGTCTACATAAACTTCTTTTCCCAAAACTGCCCGGTTGGATACGGTAATCAAAATAAATGTAAGTAATAATGCTGTAAGTTTTTTAAAAGTATTCATCCTATCACTCTCTTTCTACATAACAGTATACCTTTGCAGGGAGAAAAAAGCAATAAAAATTTAATTCCTTATTGCAAAAATAAAATTTTGTGCTATACTGATTTTAGCTTCATTTAAGGAGGAGTATTTATGAAAAAAATTCTTTTTCAGGGCGATTCCATAACCGACTGCGGCAGAGCGCGCGACCGTGACACCTTCAGAGGTGTGGGCTATCCTGCTCTTGTTACAGCAAAATTAAATTACGAATATCCCGGTGAATATCACGTAATAAACCGCGGAGTTTCGGGAAACCGCATTGTTGACCTTTATGCGAGGGTGAAAAAGGATATTATAAATCTTGCACCCGATTATATGAGCATACTTATAGGCTTAAACGACGTATGGCACGAAGTAGACGAGAAAAACGGCGTTGACGCAGAAAAGTTTGAAAAAATTTACGATATGCTGATTACCGAAATAAAGGAAGCCCTTCCCGACCTTAAAATAATCATTATGGCACCTTATGTTACAAAGGGCAGTGCAACGGAGGCTGCATGGGACTATTTCTCAGGCGAGGTTGCAAAAAGAGCAAAAGCGGCAGAGCGCATTGCAAAAAAGCATAACCTTAAGTTTGTGACAACCCAGGATAAGTTTGATGAAATGCTGAAAAAGCACCCCGAGCCCTACTGGACACAGGAAGGTGTTCATCCCACAGAAGCGGGACACGCCCTTCTTGCCGGTCTCTGGCTTTCTGCGTTTGAAGAAATAAAATAAGGAGTAACCGTTATGAAAATAGGTATCTGTACCGATGCGGTGCATATCGCACAGCTACAAGAGGGTGCGGCAGATTATGTTGAACTTAACCTTACCTCTCTGAAGAATATGAGCGAAGCAGATTTTCACAGGATGGAACTTATCTTAAGCGACAAGGGCATAAAAGCTGAAGCCACAAACTGCTTTTTCCCGGGCGACGTAAAGCTTTGCGGTCGCAGACTTGATATGGTAAAGGTTAGTGTTCACACTCAAAGAGCGCTGGAAAGAGCGGCGATTCTCGGAATCCACACCTGCGTGCTAGGCTCCGGTGCTGCCAGGATGATTGAGGAAGGGGAAAATGTTAAATCATGCTCTTCACAGCTTATTGAAGTGTTTGGCAGAGTGGGAGATATTGCAAAGGAATATGGAACTACGGTTGTTATTGAACCGCTCAATAAGGGGGAAACAAATACCGTTAACTCGGTTTCGGAGGCTTCCAAAATAGTAAGGAAGTTAAAGCATGACAATATAATGCTCCTTGCCGATCTTTTTCATGTGGCGTTGGAAAATGAACCCCTTTCCGTAATTTCAGATAACGGGGATATACTCCGTCATATGCATATCGCTCGTCCCGAGGGAAGGCTTTTCCCGAAAGAGGGGGACGGATATGACTATACATTGGTTAAAGAAGCCTGCGATAAGGCGGGTTATAATCTTCGTATAAGTATTGAAGGACGATACGAAGGAGACGACTTTAAGAAAAGTGCGGAAGAAAGCCTTGAATTCTTAAAAAAGATATTTAAATAAGAAAAAAGCTTCGTGCAAGGCACGAAGCTTTTTTCTTATTCTTTTTCAAATGCACTCTTGTCAAGTCCGCAAACGGGGCAAACCCAATCTTCGGGAATATCCTCGAAAGCTGTGCCGGGAGCAATTCCGGAATCGGGATCACCAATCTCGGGATCGTAAACATAACCGCAGGGGCAAACATATTTATCCATTAAAAATTCCTCCTTGAAATAATTTCTTTATTATTATGCCCAATCGGACACTTTTTATGGCTTATAATACTAAAGACGGTGCGGTATATACTCTTGCGGCATATTCTGCATCCAGCATATAAAGTCCTTTGGAGTCGTTGCCGAAAAGCTCCATCTTGGTAATCATGTCTTCTGCATTCTTTTCTTCTTCAAGCTGCTCTTTAACAAACCAATCCAAAAACTGCATGGTGCGGAAATCTTTAACTGCATAAGCCTCTGCATATATGTCGTTGATAAGACTTGTTACATATTGCTCGTGCTCAAGTCCTGCCTTTAAGGGATCCATTAAAGTTTCCAGCTTCTTTTCAGGCTTTTCAATTGCCTCAAGTGTTATTTTTTCCGAGTTTAATCTTAAGTATTCAAGCATAAGCATTGCATGATCTCTTTCTTCCTGTGCCTGGATTTTGTACCAGTTGGCATATCCGTCAAGGCCTTTTTCATCGTAGAAATTTGAGAATAAAAGATAGAGATATGCGGAATAAAATTCCTTATTTATCTGAGTGTTTATGAGAGATGAAACCTTTGCATTTAACATTAATAAATCCTCCTTTTGTTGTTAATGATAATCGTTATTGTTTATCTGTAATTAATATAACATAAGTTTTTCTACTTGTCAACAGTTTTTTTATTTTTTTTCTTGTTAAATAAAAATAAAATCCCCAACATGCACTGTTGGGGATTAATGGTTAATAAAAATCTGCTTTTCTTATAAGTAATAATCTTTTTTTCCGAATAAAATACTTTCGGGTTTACCGTCGGGAATATAAATGCCTATGGAATAAACTTTGCTTATTAATCCATCGCCTTCTGTAGAAAATATATAAGGTGTGTTTGCCAAAGCTGAAACCGAAATCGGAAAGATTATAGTGTCGTTAACTGTTATTTCGGTATTTTCGAAAAACTCAACAGCCTCAAACTTATCTTCTGCATCATAGAAAATATGAAAATCGGTATAGTCATCTGTAAAAGTTTTGCTGAATTTGGATTTTTTAAATTCTTTTATTGGATTTCCGAGTATGCTCCTTACCTGTGAGCGGTCCATACCAAACTTTATGCCATTAAATCCGGATAATAACTCTACGTTAAATGTTTTCATTATATTTTTCCCTCCTGTTCTAATTTGTCTACATACTCAAGCATTTCAGCAATGGCATCATCATATTTATCCCCGAATTTATCGTGAATATCATCAATGTCCATTTGCAAAGCCTCTCTAAATTTGCCTTGCTCAATTAATTTGTGTTGCTGTGCTCTATATTCTTGTGCTTCGCGAGACATACCGCAACTTGCTGTTTTTCTATGGTCTTCCTTTTCCATTTTGATTGCGGGTCCGTCATCTCGCTCAAGATTTGATGCACTGTCCGCCGGCATATGATGTACTTCATATGTATTGCCTTCGCCTTCAACTCTTACATCTTTATAGCTTCCGCCCTTTTTTTCAGGCACTTCAGAAACGTCGGTTGTATCTCCTGTATCACCGATATCAACGGTTTCAGTGGGTGCGTCAGCTACATACGGAGTTTCTTCATATTTTATATTTTCCGGGCTAACATCATCTTCTAAAGACATATCCTGGTCTTCTAAGCCCGGAGGGCGATCGGGTATCTTCGGGTCATCCAAAATGCCGTCAAGGTCCAAATCGTCAAGGTCCAAATCGTCAAGGTCCGAATTGTCAAGGTCCGAATCATCGAGCCCCAAATCGTCGAGATCCAAATCGTCGAGATCTAAATCCTCTAAATCTAAATCTTCAATTTGTTGGCCAAGAGGAGAATCGGCAAATCGGTTTTTGCTTATTTCTGAAATATCACTGAAATTTTCAATCATTATTTTGCACCTCTCTTTTTTATATAATTTATCCATTTCGCATAAAGTTTTTTTCTGATGTCATTTTCCTCTTGCTGAATGCTCATATCTTTCATAAGGCATTGGATTAATGCGAGTGTTTTGGAATCAGATGCTTCGGGAGAAATTTGTAATACAATTTTCTCTAACATATTTGTTAATTCTTCATTGCTGTTTGCAGTAAGCACGCAATTTTCTACTTTAATTCTTGCACCGAGAATGTCGGTTAATTCTTTTGACAATGCCCTAAATTTTGCATCGGACCAATATTCGATAAAACTGTGCTCCTTGTATTCTGCGATTTGTTCTTCTATAAACTCCGTATTTGTATTGGAAAGTGCAAGAGTGTTAAGACCATTTTCTATATCCGAAACGGAAAAGTGCAGTTTTTCCTGCACTCTGCCCTGGATAAGGAAGTTTATCAACTGCTCGCGGACATTGACTTCCTCGGGATTGGAAGGAGTTTCCGAAAAACTATATAATATTTCGTCGAGTTTACATTTGTTCACCTGGACTAAAACAGGTTCAATCCAGTCGTTTTGGTAAACAGCTGCAACACCTCGTTTTAGCTTAGACAGTTCGTCAATCTGTTCAACGGTAAGGCCTGCAGCATACCCTACCAATTCACGGTCGCTTTGATCGGGTAATCTGAGAATAATTTTCGTATTAGTGTTTCTGATAACAGACATGTCCAATAAGCCGGGAGACTGATCTGCAATCACAAATCCTTCGCCATAGGTACGCATCTCGGCAATTGAATTTGCAAGAAGTTCCACTGACTTTCCGAGAAGATTTGAACCTTCGGAACTTTGCTCTGTAGATGTTCGTTTAAGCAAGTTATGCGCCTCTTCCAAAACCGTGATATGTGACAGGGAAGCATTTATCTTTCCTGACGACATGCGGTATTCGTTAAGCTTCATAACCAAAAGCCCCATTATAAGAGATTTGGTTTCGGTTGAACCTACACGACTTAAATCAACAATTACGCTTTTGTCGAAAAGTGCCTCGTCCGATATATCGTCGTTACAGAAGATGAGACCGTTTAATCCGGTTGTCAAAGAACGAACACGTGTCAAAAGTGCTCCTGAATAGTCTCCCTTACTGTCTGCAGAGTATGCTGATTCATTGATAACTTCATTTATTTTTTCAAGAATGTCTGCAAAATTCGGGAACTTACGTCTGTTTTTATTTTCTGAAGTTGTTAAATTCCATCCCAACGATACATAGGCTCGTTCAATTGCGTCCTTTAAAATAGCAGGCATAGCTGCATACATGGGCCAACATACATTAAAGATTTCCACAAGTCTGTCTATGTGTTCGAGAACATGCACATCATCAGGGAAGCTGAAGGGGTTAATTTTTAATAAAGAAGTTTTCTTGGGATTTGTTCCGTATACGGATACATCAGAAAATTTTCCGAACATATTCTTATATTCGCCCTTTGCAGGTTCTACAACAAGAAAGGGGATGTTATATATGTTGTGGAGTTGATTCAGCAATTCGTAAACGGTATTGCTTTTGCCTGAACCGGTAGACCCTGTAACAAACGTATGCATTGTTAGAGAGTTTATATCAAGGTTCGCATCTGTTTTGGTTTCTTTTCCCATGGCAAAAATTTTTCCCAGGTTAATACTCTTACGGTTTGTTTTTTTGTTGTATGAAACAACCTCTTTCCCGAAGTCTGCATGTTCTATTACGGGAAATCCGCAAACGGATTTTCTGGGTAATCCCATCTGAATGGCAAGTTCGTTACTGCTGGAAAGAGAGGAAGCTGTAACAGGTAAAGTACCCTGGGCTGTGGGATAAGCGAATATGGGATGAATAAAATTAGTGATATACTCTCTTAAAAGCGGCAACTTTTCATTGTTCATACCGCCCCAGTAATTTATGGCTGAGGTTTCAATGCCGGATTTGGAACCTTTCATGATAGCTTTGTAAGTTCCGGCGGCCATTTCGGCAGTTTCCTGACTGTCGGAAAGGAAGTATGCCGCACATTCCCACATACCGAGGCTTTCGCACTCATCAAGACGCTTAAGCTGTAAATCAATTCTGTCAAGCGTGTTAATCAAGGTTTTGTTCTGTGTAGTGAGCATCATGTTTTCCGTTGAACCCGATGTAAGTCCGCGAGTCTGAGTTTCGGTATCACTGCTGCTTTGATTCTCTCCGAATGATTCGCCTTCTGTGGTAGACTCCTGCTCCGTTTTGGATGTGGTATAGGAATCTCCTGTTGTCTTAGTCGGAGGGGTATAGGCTCCGAGGACGGTTTGACCAACACCTGCAACAATTGTACTTAACCCGTCCGTAAAGGGTGCTGCAACCATTCCGGCTATGCCAAGGAGTGTGGAACCGGCACCCTTAGCAAGGATTCCTAACATGCTTGGCTGAGAAACAGATTCACTGTGTGTTGACGATGTAGTGCTGCTCGTTCCCTTTGTAGTACTTGTATTTTTAGTATAGCTTGTCCCCTGCGTTGTACCGTGAGAAAAAGCATCAGAAATGCTGAGTGCGGTATTGGTGCCATAGGATAATTGCATGTTGGCAAAGGGTGAAAGCTGAGTAAAAATGGTCTCATATGCTTTTCTCATGCTGTCAAGCTGTTCTGCAGGAGTACTCTTTGCCAGAACAACGGCTGTATATTTTTGCCCTTGCATAGCAACAGCAAGTTTTTCAAGGCCCTGAAGAAATGTTTCGTTATCTTTAAAATCATCATCCTTATTGTTTGCTACACAAGAAACAGATGAAATGTTTCTTGTCGCCATTTCCGATAAAAATGATTCGGCCGTAGAATCAAGTAGGTCTGCTGTTTTTACTCCCGGGAACTGCCCGATTAATGAATTCTTCAAAGTGTCCTTTAAGGACTTGGTAGTTCTCTTATCATCAAATGAGCGAACTCCCATATAGAAGTCGGTCCTCGCTCCGTCGCTGTTAGCGATGATAAAGACTCCGCAATTTAAATTTTGTACTGAGCTAAAGACAGAGGCAAACTTGTATGTGGAATATTCGGATTTTTGATAAACCATTTCGGTTATCTTAAAAAGACGGATATCACTTATCTGCTTTAGTTCGTCATCTAAGGGGATAATTTCAAGGTTGGCAAGATTGTGAAGGTATTTTTTCAAAACAATATCATCAACAAGTTTGCTCGATTCCGCAAGCTGACTTTCCAACTCCGCAATGGTCGGCATGTTGTTTTCGGTTTTCACTTCAGGGGTGGTCGGGGGATTATCGTTTTTCGTAAGTGGATTCTCTTTCTTCAGAATAACAGTTTCGCTCATTATTCTAATCCTCCTGTAAGAATGGTAGCGGCAATGCTTCCGATAATTGCACCTGCGACTATACCTCCTATTACTCCTGCGCTTGACGCTCCTGCAACAGAAGCAATTACACCACCTGCGGTTGCCCCGGCAACCGCACCTGTTCCGATTTTAACTCCGCGGAAATCTCCCCTTTCTTGACAGCGTCGTTTTTCCTCTTGATACGAACTCTGTCCGGAAGGTTCGCATTTGGTTCTGGCAATTGGAGCAGGTTTCGAAGGCTGGGAGAATTCCACAGGCCTGAGATAACGTACAACTTCTTTGAGGTGTTCAAGCCTTTCTGCAGAAAAGTTGGAAAGTACCTTAACCATAACCTTGTCCATATATTCATCGGTCCATTGACTTTTGTCTTGAATAAGTTCTTTACCGTCGTGATGGTCGTATAATCCTGCCATTGATGCGGCAGCCTTCTGCATAGCATCAAATTCGGCAAAGGTAGGGTCAACAAGTAAACTGTCTTGCATCATTATTCTTACGTTGAGAACATCACCTGAATTAACTGCATTATAAAACGAGTCTGTTAGTGCCATAATTAAACCTCCATTATATTTCAAGAATTGAAGAAACTTTGTTTTTAATATTCTCAAGCCAAGCTAAACGCTCCTCTGATTCCTTGATACGTTCTTCTGCTTTGCTCTTATCTGTAGCACAGCTTTCAAGTTCCGATAATTTATTTTTCAATACTTTATCCAGTCGTTCAAACTCTTTGTTAAACCAGTCAACAATTTGATTTGACTGCTTTGTGGTATATTTACATGCGTCTTTGCCTGTTTTGACAAGGTTTGCTTTGATAGGTGTAAAGAATGTCTGTGCCAGTTCGTTTGCGGCCACATATTTGACGGTTTTGTACTTTGTTTGCCAGTAACCGGCCTCTTCAAACCATGTCCATGGCTTATACCATTTTTTATTGGTATTTACTATATATTCTTCGCCGTCTTCCACTTCTTTGGTATGAATCAAATTGTTGATAACTTGCTTTTCCATGGTGGGAATATTTCCACTCATGAGTTTTAACGGATCTATTTTAATTCCGGAAACGATGGTTAATTCATTATCTTTAACAAGAGATTCGAGTTTTTTCGTATATTCCTGTAAAAGAGCATCGCTGGTTTTGATAAGAGAGTCTCGAATAAGCTCGTCCAATTCAGATATAATGTCCGGCTCCAGATTCTGAGCATAACGATTCAGGCGACTTACTTCGTTCTCCACCTCGCTCATATTAAGTTCCTGGCCACGAAGTGCGTCAATTTCACTTCTTATTTTAGCCTGATATTTCTGAATAATTCCGTCTATTATATCATTAGCTTCATCATAAACCTTGACTGAGGCATCTGTAACAGCGTCCTTAAAAGCCTGAGCAGATTTAACATCGTCTATGTTTTTACGTATCGCTTCAAGGTGAAGGACTATGCGATTGCCGTCTTCGCGATTTTTTGCGAGTTCCTGCTTTGTTTTTTCAAAACAACCTACCTCATCCAGTTTGTGCATAAAGGTATCAACAATATTCTTGATTTTTGCTGTTTTTGCATATTTTTGAACATACTGTCTGATTGCTGCTTCGATGGAAACAACGCCTGTATGAATCAAAGCCTTTGTCTCGTCATCGCCAGTAGCTTCTGCTTCATCCAGTTTGTCCTTAATATTTTCTCTTATGCTGAGAGGAAGAGGAGCAAAGGTTTCAAAATGAAGGCTTTCATTTCTGTTCAGCTTGCGGATTTTCATACATGTTTCATCAATTGTATCCTCATCCAAGTCAGTATCGCTTTGCATTAAGCGTATATTTAATGCAGGAAGTGCGGCAGCCGGGAAAAGGTTTGGGTTGTTGATGCCGTGACCTTTAAGGTATGCCTGTATTCTTTCCAGTGTCTGGAAGGTATCTCCGTCTTCCTTACGACGGTCATCCATTTTGTTTATTACAAAAATAAAACGGTCTTTACTCTGCTTGCCGCCAACTTTCATGCTGTCAGCAACACGCTGGAGAAGAGAATTGTCATCTTCTGAGCCAAAGGTTCCTTCCATAATATATAAAACAAGGGATTTAGAGGATTTGTTAAGAAACTCGCTTTGAACTCTTTTGTGCTCGGGGTCTCTGGCGTTATTGGGCCCGGGGGTGTCTATCAATACAAGGGATACATCTTCGGCAGACACGAAAGGAATATTACCCGACGCTTTTATGACAGATACGCTTTCATCGCCGTTCAGTTTTTCCATGATGGGATAAGTGAGATTATCATGATGTTCTATAAGCCTGTTCTCTTTGTCATAAACATCCGCACCCCAGGAGTCTTTGCCTTCAACGTCCTTAATTCTGGTGATAATAGCTGTGCAGGCTTCCTGTTTGGATGGCATAAGCTTGCTTCCCAGCATAGAATTAATCAAAGTGGATTTTCCGGCACTCATTGTCGCCACTACGCAAACTTCAAAATCGCTGCTTTTTGCGAGGTTAAAAGCATTGAGAATTTCGGCGTCTCTCAGGTCGTCAAAGGGACCTTCTTGAATTTCTTTGAACACGTCGTCGATTAAAACTTCTTTATCGGAAGTCTCTTTGGCCGGGATTCTTGAAAGTTTTGCTGTAAGCTCATCTCGTTCGAATGCCTGTGTGAACACTTCCGTTAAGTCTTCAAAATCTAAAAGTGTTCCGTGAAATTCCACTTCAAAATCTGTATCATTATATTCTTCTATCAAAAGCTTGGGTAGATCTTCAACCCATTCCTGAAGTCTGAAGCCGGGCAATATGCACTCTCCGATTTGACTGTTTTGTGCCAAGTTTTTTCCGTTTACTGTAAACTCCGTTTCCAATTTGTAGGGGTTGTACTTTATAAATACCTTTTTCATGTCTCATCTTTCCCTTCGTATAATATTTTTTCCAGGCCGTACAAACCTGCTCGTTTGCTGAGTGAAATTTCGGTTGAATCTCCGGGGAGAATTTTCACACCGGGATAATAATTTGATAAATCATAAGATTCTTTCATAAATTTTTTTGAAAACAAAGCATATTCATCTTCCTCGTCTTCAGATAAAGCTTTGCCTGTTATTTTTAATTTTATAAGATAGGCAAAATATGCCGATATTGGACATATTACCGGGTTATTAAAACCAAGAGCAGATAAATCTTCCCGGAAGCAAGCAATGCTTTCATTTATGCTGTCAGAGGAGGTTTTGTAATTATCAAGTTTATTCAAAACAAATATTATGTTTTTTTCAGGCAGATTATTTGCAATCCATTGTAAATGATGGTTTTCTGCATCGGTACCCAGACGCGTCGGATTCACAATGTAAATAACAGTATCATAGTCCTCTTTCAGTAAAGCTTCGTGAGTCATCTTGCTGTGTTCTTTGTACAGAGAGGCATCAACTCCGGGAGTATCAATCAGGCAAAGACGGGGGATGTTTGGATTAACACCCACAAAGTGTGAAGCGATGGAAACGGGTTTGTCCCAATCGTATTCCAGGAGGTCAATTTCGCATGCATCAAGATTTATGTTTTGGGTTAAAAGATGAATGGACTCATCTTCATAGGCCTTGTTATACAAATAGCATACGTTTCCGGTGCAAACTTCCTGAGATGTGCGAGCCAACGGTTTGCCGATAAGTGCGTTTATTAAAGTGGATTTTCCGGCACTCATATTTGCAGTAATGATAAACCGTTTTTCCTTTTTAGAAAGAAAGTTTCTGTTTGCCAGATACTGTTTGATATGAGAAGAGAGGAAAAGAAATTTTTTGTCAATATCGCATCCCGTATGCAGTATGGCCAAAAGAACTTTGATATTATCTGCAAGAGCGGAAGGCAAATGTTCTCTTAGTATTTTTGATGCGTGGTTTATCTTCGTCTCTTCGAGTAAAATCAATGCCAAATCGCATATAAGCATATATAAGTATTTGCTTTTTCGTGGAGTTGAAAGCCGCATAATACAAGCTTGGAGATTTTTCTGGTTTAAATGCAGAGTCACGGTGGAAGAAAACAGCCTGTCACGATAAGTTTTCATGCGTTCTTTAATAAGCCCTTTTGTATGGGCAGTTTTAGATTTTTCCTCGGTAAATTTCTTTTGCAGAAAGGCATGAGTTACTGAGATTAAGTTAAGCATTTCCCTCGCCGGAGTTGTTTGTCCTTGGCTATGAGCGGCCTGTGGAAATCCGTCCGGCTTTATATCTGTATCATCAATAACTTTTTCAACTATATATGTAAGGACTGTCAAATAATCTTCCTTTGTGTTATCTCTGGCTCTTTTTATAGGGTGCTGTCTCAGATTAACAGCTTCTGTAAAAAAATGATTCATTTTTTTGGGTGTACTCCTTTTCGGATTCAGGTGTTGTAATATCCGGAAATTTTCTCTATTTCTTTCTTTATATCTTCCGCCAGCTCAAAAGGTGATATAACCTTTACCCATGAGCCCTGGCTTAAGAGCCACATCTTTATACCGTCGCCGTAGGTTTCGGCTTCTATAAGGTATTTGTTATTTCCCATGCGTTCTATAATTTTTGCGGTGGGAAGCTTGTCCAAAACAGATTGAACCGATGGGCCTGAAAATTCAAATCGAATGGTTCTCAGCTTTCCCGGCCACATAAAAAGACTGCGTTTTCTCAAAAGTCCCTCGTCAAAATCGGGGAAAGATGAACCCTTTCTTTTTCTGTGCTCTGTTATGTGTTTTATTCTGTCAACCCTAAAATATAGAGGTTTATTCAAATCCCCCTCGGTTTTCACGGCAATAAGATAGAAATAATAGTCTGTAAACATAACGGACAGCGGATAAAGCCTGTGGGTGACAAAGGACCTGTCCATTTTATAATAATCAACGGAAATTTCCTTTTTTTCATTTATGCAGTTTATAAGCTGCCAAAGGCTATCCTGAACGCTTTTGCAATCGTGCCTTACTTCGGGATAATGATAAAGCTCTTTGCGAATTAACTCGCAAAGCTTTTCAGAATCTTTTGGCGTGGTAAAGTGCTTTAGCTTCGCTACCAGCGCCAAAAGCTCCTCAGCCGAAAAAGCCCTTGCCCCAATCATAACTTCAACCAGAGCAAAAAGCTCCTTGCTGTTTAAAAATTCATCCATATAGAGGTGATAGCATTTGTCATGATATGAGTACTGAAGCTCCGCATTTCCGAAAAGTTCTCGGTTATCGGCAAGGAAGTTTTTAAGCACGTTTATGCTTCTGCTTACGCTTTTTGTGGATACGTTATATTCCTGTGCGAATTTACTCACCGAAATATTTTCGCCTCGAAGAGCACGAAAAAACAGCTCCAGTATTCTGTATTGCTTTGAATTTTCCATACGTACATCTCTTTTCGTAATTTTATTTTATTTTATAAAATTACACAGACAAAGGTATGTCCGGTTAAAAAAGTATACTAAAAATGCGTAGTCCTTTTGGGGCTACGCACGAAAAACATTGCCCTCTGACTATTAAGGTTGCTAGACACTTAAATTACTTTGTTGCAAAGTATGTCAGAGGGTATGTTTTTACCATAACACAGTCTTTGCAACAAGAAAGTATAATATTCCTAGTATAATTTAAGTATCTAGCATAGTTATTTTAGCACAGTTTTGTGATTTATGCAATGATTTTTGACAAAATTCTTTATAATTGGAGTTAACTTTTAGTCTTACAAAAAACGTCTGTCTATTTAGAATTATTGACATGTAAAAGCCGGATATGCTATAATAATTAAAATGTCATTTTTAGTGGAGGGATATAAATGTTTATAAAATACGAATATTTGGGCGATAAAGTCATTATGAATTTGCAAAGTGAAGCAAACTGGAAAATATGTTTCAAACTTTTTGACGATGAAGGGTGCGAGGATTATAATCTCTATTTAATTACAGATGAGGAAACCGTTGTTTTAAGAGATGTGGAATATTGGTGTCAGGGAAGACCTGATTTGCGTTATACCGCAATTGGAGAGCTGTTTGAAGAAATCGTTGACGTTATTGCTCATAAGCTTGAGCATGAGCCTGACATTCGTGTTATTGATATTCCCGCAATCGAAAATAAGTTGATAGAGGAAAAGTATGAAAAGATGTGGATGGAAAAAGGCTTTATAAAAATTGATGAGCACGGCAGATGGTAAAAAAGAAAAGCGTTTCGGACCTTTCGGGTCCGAAACGCTTTTTTGTAGGAATTAAAAACAATTGCATGGTTGGAAATAAAAAGCAATACGAACACCACCGAGGAGAAAGAGGTGCTCGCATTGCTTCAATTAATCCAACACACTAAAATATTTATAAAGAAAGGAGTCATGACAAAACATCTTTATCCCCTCGGCCGTCCTCGGCATCTTATATCTTTCATAGTACTTTCCTCCGTAATTCATTGTAGTTACAGTTTAGCACAGCTTTAATAAGAGCTGTGGATTTTGTTTTTTGAAATATGCTCACTTTACAGGGAAACGAAAAGTTTGGGTGCAATATGCATCTTTACTAAGTACATTGACTATTAAACATCTAAATGGTATAATAATAACTATCATTATATAGCTTTGGTATAAAAACAAAAACGACATGTGTTGCTTGCCGTTTTAACGAAAAAAATAAAAATCACAGTGGTTTTTGCAAATGGGGTTAAAATAGGTACAATAACTAAGCTTAGAAAGTGAGGATGCCATATGAAACGTCGTCTGTCGGTGAATGATAAAATCACATTAAGCTCTGGCGAAAAACAGACTGAATTTATAATAGATGAAGTTATTGGCGGTGGCGGAAGCTGTATCGCATATAAAGTTTCATATATGGAAAACGGGGATATAATACATAAGGGCATCCTTAAGGAATTTTATCCCACATTTTTAATAAACGGTGATACGCTTCCTCGTTTTGATGCGAATATTTGTATTCCTCCCGAACATGCAGAAAGATTTAATGCCGAACTGGAGAACTTCAAAAACACATATCGTGTTATAAACGAATACCTCTCTGATAATTTATCCGCATCAAACTATCATACTGTACAAATGGGGTTTTATACGGGAAATAACACGGCCTACACGCTTACCTCATGTGATTACGGCAAAAGTTATGATAAAATAACAGACAAAGATGCCTATTCCCTTTTTAAAATTATGCTGGCTGTGACTAAGGCGGTTGAACTTTATCATAAGGCCGGATTTCTGCATTTGGATATAAAACCGAAAAATATACTTGTTCTTGATGAAGTAACGGATATTGTTAAACTGTTTGATTTTGACAGTTTGATTCCTCTTGAAAACTTTAAAGAAAGAAAAGTTTACCAGGTACCCACTCCCGGAGAATATTATGTACCGGAACTTAGCAATTGCCAGTTAAGAAATATAGGACTTCATACGGATATATTTGAGATTGGTGCCATGTTGTTTGGAAGACTGTTTGGAAGATATCCGGAATCCGGAGACATGAAATATGACAGCAAGTATCCATTAGATGAATCCGCGCTTCTGTCCACAGCTTCACCTCAAGTGCTGTACGAAATAGAAGTTCTTTTCAGAAAAACTCTTCAGATTTCAAAGCATTTGCGATATCAGAACATAGCAGAATTAAAAGAACAGATTAAAAAAATTGTCAATTTAATCGGTAAAGACGTTCCCTATTTAATTGATATGCCGAGATGGCAGCCGACTAAAAAATTTGTCGGCAGAAAAAATGATATAGCTTTAATTGACGCTCATCTTCAAAAAGATGGCTATGTTTTCGTAAAAGGTATCGGGGGATTGGGAAAATCAGAATTGGCGAAATATTACATCAATGAAAAAAAGGAGAAGTATCACACAATTCAATTTTGTAAATATGACAGCAATTTAAAAGCTTTGGTAGCATCCATGGCTGTAAATGGAGTAAACGATAAAGAATTTACAAATTTTGATGAACTTGTACGCCATAAAAACAAAATTCTGCATACATGTGATGAGCATACACTTATAGTTGTTGACAACTTTAATGTTACTCACGATAAGTTCTTGAGAGAATTTCTTCCCTCGGATAATAAATCTTTTAAAGTTATCTTTACAACAAGATGTAACATGGCTGTCGATTATTATTCGGATAAAATCATTCATCTTCCTAAGCTTTCGATGGAAGAGTGTAAAAGGTTATTTATTCTGCATGCAAATTGTAACTCATCTGACGAGAATATTGAAGCTATAATAGAAACAGTAGACTATAATACCTTGGTTATTGTTCTTCTGGCTGAAACCATGCGAAAATCTAAAAAAACACCGGGCGAAATCCTGGATTTGCTTCGCAATCAGGAACTGGAACAGGAGCATACAATGATTTTCCACGAATACGATTATTCCGAGGAGGAAATTGAAGAATACAATAAAATCAATTCCCACCTTAAGGTGATTTTCGATATTGGTAAAATGTCTTATGCGGAAAAAATTTTGCTTAAAAACATGTCCCTTGTTTCCCAGAAAGGTATAGCAATCGAAGATTTTATACAGTATTGCGATACAGATGATTTTACCCAGGAGATGATTATGGAAATAGCTGATCTCGGATGGCTGGACTATAGAGACGGACAGGTATTCATGCACCCGATTATTTCTGATCTTCTATCTGAGAATAAAGAAATTGCTCCCGGCGACAGTTACTATAACCTGGCTGATAATCTTGAGGATTTGTGCGAACCCGATTATGTGAGCCATATTTCCGTGGTTATGAATAAGGTTTCTACGGCTATGCATTTGGAAAGACGCTACAAGGAAGAGAATATAGAAAGAAAAATTATTATTGAAGCCAAACTGGGAAGATTATACGCAAATATATATAATCCAAAGCAGGCAAAAGAATCTTTAAAGAAAGCAATTGATTTTGCTACAGAGTACAGAAAGACGGAATTTTTACCATACATCTATGGTTATGCAGGTACAGTGGAAAAGGATTTCGGCACAATACCCGAAGCCATCCATTTTTATGAAAAGGCTGTTTCTGAAGGCAAAAAAGCCGGAAGTGAGGACTATGAGTCAGTGCTGGAGGCGATGATTGGCATAGGAGAATGTTTTGCCGAAAACGGAGAATTAATTAAAGCAAAAACATCCTATGATGAAGCCCTGCACTTTGCTAAGCAACATGCTTTTGACACATATATATACAACATTGCTTGTGAACTGTCTAATATCAGTGAACAGCTGGAATTGCCTGATGAAGCTGAGAACTATAAATTAATAATGACAAAATACGAAAAGTATGCCGAAGAATACATCCCAAAGGAAATAAACGAAATAGAAAAATTTACTGAAGATTACGATTTCGTTTCAGGACAGGAAAAATTTGAAGTTTTTCTTGAGGAAAAACGATATGAGCTTGGTGAGGACTCGCCTATTTATCAAGATATAGCTCGTAACCGTTGGATTTTTTATGCTTTAAATAACGATTATGAACAAGCAAAAAGACTTGCGGCACAAAATTTATCGTTTACAGAGGAAAAGTTCGGAGCCGAGTCAATGGAAATGGCAGAACAGCTAACTCTTATTGCCGGGATATTTCCTAAACTGCTGGAATTTGATTATGCAGTTGCCTCTGCTAAAAGGGCAATTGCTATTTGTGACAAGCTTAATCAGCACAACACCAAAATAGCTCTAAATGCAAAGCTTGCGCTTGCAAAATGCTATCTGGTGATGGGAAAAACTGAAAGTGCTAAACAGGCATATTCAGATGTGGATTTTTCTGTTTTTTCAGGAACGGAAATACTGTCGGAAATAGCTACAACGACGGGACTGGTATTGTGTGAATTAAGCGAGTATGACGTTGTTGAACAAATGTGCACGGAAATTTTCGCACGAAAAAATGTGGATAAATTCAGTCTGGCTCAGGCATATATAATGAGTGCCATTGTGAAAGAGCAAAAAGGAAATCTGGAAGATGCCGAAGATATGTGTAATCGTGCAAAAGTTATATTTGAATCAATTAAAGACGAGGCTATAAAGCGAGAGTGGCTGGTACAGTATTACAGAACTGCAGCCCGTCTGGCATACAGAAAGGGAGATTATACACAAGCATTAAATACAATAAATGTATTGATAGATATGTTTCCAAAAGACAGATGCGATGACTTTTTTTTACCCGGTCTTTTTCTTGAAAGAGGATTGTATTATGCGTGTCAAGGGAAAAGAGAACTTGCCATAGGAGATTATAATCTTTGCGAAGAAATTTTAATAAAAAATAATATGCCGGAAGAAAGTTTTATAATTCTTTATAATAATATTTCGGTTGACTTATGCAATTTAAAGGAGTTTGATAAAGCGGAAGAATATTTAAATAAAATTGTTGAAATAAGGCCTGCAGTGTTAGAACCTGTTACATTTGCTGATGCTCATATTTGCAGCAATATCGGTTGGGTTGCCCTTAATAAAGGGGATGCGATGAAGGCAAGCGATATGCTGAGCCGAGCGGCGAAGGTGCACGAGACTATAGGAACCACAAAAAGTGCCGATTATCTTACAACGCTGAGCAATCTGGCACAGGCGTATGAGCATAGAAAAATGTATGACAAGGCTCTTAATATATATCAGACAATTTTTGAGTTGTATGATGCAAGTATGGATGTTTCAGGAACTCTTCGTACACTTGTTTCGGCTTGTTGCCTTAATGTATTGCTGGATGCCGGGAAAATTGACGATGCAAAGCTATTTGTTGACAAGGAAGATGCATATATTAGACATCGTTTTGGCGGAAACAGTATTTTAAGAGTAGAATTTCTCATGGACGCAGGTATAAAATTTAAATTTTATGGTATTGAATTTTGCATGAAACTGTATTCTGCCGCAAATGATGCAATAGAAGATGGCGGACATTCCGGAACAGTATATAATGCAAGACTGCTTAATTATTTAGGAGTTTGCTATACTGACTTATATGAAGATTATGAATTTGCAATTGAATTATTTAAAAAGTCCAAAGCACTTTTTGAAAAACTGGGACTGGAAGATGACGAAATGTATCCCATGATTATTTCAAATATTAAGTATACCGAGGATAAACGCATGGATTTTTTGATTCATAAGCTGGCAGAATCTATAGCGGATGAAAACAATGAAGATTAATGATTATCGGGAGGAATAAGTTATGTCTAAAACATTTAACGACGATTTTACCAAAATACTGATTTCAAAGATGAATGATTTTGAGGAACTGATCTACAATATAGAGGATAAGATAGCTTCTTTGGAAGACAATGAAGAAGTAATTGTTAATTATTTAAAAGATATAAGATGCTCTATGCCGATGGGATTGGCTTTAAGAAGATATCTGTGCGGAAAGTTCAGCGACGGATACGATAAATTTTCAGAATTTGTATCTTTTACTCTGGATGACGGAAGAAAGATAACAGTGAAAAACTATAATTCCGAGCAATATGATATTACAGCAGATGATGTTAAAGAGTATACTGATATTTGCATTTATATAAACGAAAAGTACAATACAAACTCTGAAGGTATAGTTGAACTTGACAGTATTACAAAAGCGGAATTTCGCAGGATGTTGCGTTCTACAACAACTTGTTTGCGTAATAAAATGTTTCTCCTAAGCTTTGCACTTCACATGGACGTAGAAGATATGACGAAATTCCTTACGGATGTGTTGGCGGAACAGTCATATAATTATAGAAATCCGGATGAGATAATTGCTTATTTTTGTCACTTTCATGAAGATTATAATAATTACGCAGAATATAAAAGAATTAAAAATGAATATTTAAATCGTGCCGAAGCAAATGCATCCGAAAGCGAAAATGAAGAACGTGAAAACTACACGTGGTACGCAAAAATTGCAATGACGGTTCAGGTAACAAGCGAAGAAGAATTATATCAGTTCTTGCTTTCTAACAGTTCTAACTTTAAGGGATATTCAAAAACGGCATACAACGAGTTTATGAGTTTGTATTCATCTGCGTTAGAAAAAAGTGAAAGACAAAGCTTATCCAATGATGAATATGTTGTGTATTCTGAAATGAACACGCAAGAGCAGGTAAAAAAACACGAAGAGAGACTTGATAAAGCTATCTTGCTGCAAAAAGTAAGTAACACGGAGCAGCTTGCAAAAAGAATGCTTCAATTTATACCGCGTGCAACTACAGAAAAAATTAAAAGTGACGGCAAAAAGATAATTACTAACGATTTTATTTCCATACATAACGGTGAATCCGGTCAAAACAGCAAGAAAGAGCAAACAACAATTCTTCCGAAAGAAATTACAATGAATCTTTTGATGAAGGACAGACTTGATGACCTGATAATGCAAAAAAAGCCTGTTGAAAGAAAGGACCTGGTGTTTTTAAAATTTTATCTCCTTTCGTTGGATTTGCAAAAAAAGGGCGACTATTCTGCTTTGGATTACAGAGTTTTTATGGATGAGTGTAATGAAATGTTGGTAAGATGCGGGATGTCAAAACTGTATCCTGCAAACAGATTTGAAAATCTCATATTAATATCTCTTGTTTCTTCAAACCCGTTTGAGATGTTTGAAAGCATAATAGAAGCTTCTTTCATTAAGGAACCTGAGGCGGAAGAATAAAAAGCAAGCATCCGGCCCCTTGATGGTTAGCAATAAATGATTTCCCCATTGTTTTTTACGAAGAGATTATAATTATTTTGGAAGGTGGGGAATTAAAATGAACGATGACATTTATTATAACACAAGGACCATACCGCTTGCAGAAAGAGAGACATTTAGTAACGCTATTATTCTTCTTACGATGGTAAAAAGTAAATATTATTATATTGTCGGCTTTTCAAGACCCGATTGTAAAATTGAGATTGCATTTGATTTTGAATCAGAGTTGCATAGTGCTATTACCGAATCGCTGATCATAGATTTTGCATCGGATAAAGATTTTGTTTTATTTCATGCTGCTCTTTGCAATATAGATAATTTTACCGATAAGGAATTGACTGGAAAAAATAGTTTTTCGCAGGGTGAATTTAGTGTGGTTGATTCACGTGTAGAATATGAATTGAAAATAAAAAAAGATCGTATTGTGCCAACCGGTATTGAGCAACTGAATGAATACATTCTTTGTGCAAAAAATGATATAATCACATTTATAGAGAATTATTACACTTTACTGTGTTCGTGATAATAATTTGAAACCTGCGGAAAAGAGGGATGAAATGTATGAAAATACTGAAAGATGTATATTTACAGATTATGAGTGAGTATGACGCTGTTCCTCCCGAGCACGGAGGTATTATGGGCGGGAAAAACGGAATAGTCACTGTATACTATCATGATAAAACAGATGGTGTTACTGATAAGGCAATTTACGAGCCAAATGCAGAACTGCTAAACGCAGTTATAGAAAATTGGGATAAAACGGGAATATCCTTTTACGGCATGGTTCACAGCCATCCGGAAAACGAAACTGCATTGTCTGATGGGGATATGGAATATATAAAAAAATTGTTTTCTTCCTTGGAAGAAGGGGCAAAGCTATACTTTCCCATTGTTTTACCGAAACAGACAATAGTTCCGTATTCGGTGCAAAAAAGTAAGGGGATTGTTACTGCGATAAGAGAAAGGCTGGAAATATGTTCCCGGTGAATGAGTATTCATAAGGAGTGCCATTCGCAAACAAAACGAAAGGAAGGCGATTTTATGAAAAATGAGAAAAGCAAAACAGTAAAGGTTCCTTGTGGCAAATTATGCGGTTATAACTGCACCGACAAAGGCGGTTGTGCTTACTGGAACCCAGGCAAGAGGGATAGTAACGGCAGACAGTACTGTACGTATTACGAAAGTTACTACTATCCTCATGAAAGACAAGGCTGCTTGTCATACAAATAATATTAGCGAAAACCGACCCAATCAACCGGCTTTGATTGGGTCGGTTTTCTTTTTAAAACAAAAGACACAAACCTGTATTTGTTATGGTATATAATACACTCATGATAGGAAAAGAAAGGCGATAAATATGAAAACATGTGTGTATAAAAAGGACTTTTTTAAGCAGTCGGCAGAAGTTAAAAAAGCAATAGTAAGTGCAATAAACAGTTTATATGAAAGAATATCTTTATACGAAAATCAGAATGTTTCATTTGACAGAATTTTTAATGATGATCGAGTTAAGTATGATAAATACGGTGACTTTTATGCATTTAAGTTTCAAAAATCAAATATTCAGCTAAGGATACTTTACTCTTATATTTTTATAGACGATAATCCGGTGATAATCATAGCTGATTATATCATAAAAAAGAAAAATAATAAAAATTATATTAAACAGTTTGAATCTGCGAAAAACTGGAATCCTTATTCAGTTTATGAAAAGTCACAGGAAATCATCTGCAAAAATTCATTTTTTTAAGATGTATATTATTAAAGGAGGTGTTTATATGATTAAATTAATCCAAGGAAAATATGAAATTGCAAAACAGTATTACAAAGAAGATATGAATCAAGACTTTTTTGAATTCCACTTTGTATATACATCCGCAAACGAAGTCTTCAGGGAATTAAATAGATTCGTTTGGGAATCAAGACATTATAAAACCCGATTTAAAAACAGATATGAGGGGCCGGCATTAATCGATATAACGGAATGGAATCAGGGTAAATTAAATGACTATTTTGATGCCTTTTTATACTTCATTAAAGATAGCCCTCATCTGGAATGTACATTCATAGTTCAGGAGATATGCTCACAAGAACTTTTGAAAAAACTGGAAAGCTTTTTTGAAATAAATATTGAAAAGCTTGAAGTTCGTAACGATAAAAGCAAAAGACAGATTGGATTTTGTTTAAAAGAGGAGGAAAAAGAAAATGTACGAATCTAAATATCAAAAATATATCACTAAAAGTGCATCGAGATTTGCAGAACCTGATGAAATAATAAACTCTGCAGCACTTGCTTTTATATCTGAAAACGGGAAAAAGGCGGCAGGTATCCCATTGTATGCCACTCAAGGTAAAGTGTATGTAGACAACGAAGATAACCATACCTTTGTTATTGGTCCGACAGGATGTAAAAAGTCCAGAGTTACTGCATATACAACCGTTGCGTCAATAATTGAAGCTGGAGAAAGTGCTGTTATTAACGATCCGAAGGGCGAAATTTATAAAAGAACTTCTCGCAGGGCAAGGAGTTTGGGGGCTGAAATTGTGCTGTTGAACTACAGAAAACCCAGTAGTTCTGATGGTTGGAATCCTTTGGCGCAGGCACTTCGTTTTCGAAACAGAGGACAACATGATGAAGCGTTGCAATGCATCAGTGATTTCGCCGAGTCAGTAGTTGCTCCGTCGCAAACTAAGACGGCAGACGTTTACTGGGGCGACACTTCTAAGATATTCTTGATGGCATTGATTTTAATGCTAATGGATTCGGTACCTCGTGAGTATTTCAATATAAAAACGCTGATACCTTTTTGCTACGAGCATTATCAGACGCTTCTGGAAGCTGTAATTGATAAAATGGATCAGTCGTCAACTGCTGTTTTCGGATTAAGAACGGTTATTGACTTGGAGGCCGAAAAAACAAAATCCTGCATTTACAGCACACTTCTTTCGATAATGCGACCTTTTGCACAAAATAAAAATCTCACGGACATGCTTTGCTGTGATTCTTTGAATATAGAGCAAATCGGGAAAAAACAAACCATCGTATATATTGTGTATCCGGACGAAAAGGAAAATCTTAATTTTCTGGTAAATCTATTACTGACACAATGCTATGAAACGCTGGTGAGCGTTGCAGGAGAATCACATAATGACAGACTGCCGGTGAGAGTAAACTTTGTTCTTGATGAGTTTTCAAATCTTGCAAAAATTGACAACTTTGCAAACAGAATCAGTGAAGCACGTTCAAAAAATATTCGCTACTTCCTTTATGTGCAATCCTTCGGACAGTTGAAACAAAAATACGGGGATTCAGCAGAAACTATTCTTTCCAACTGTAACAACTGGATATGCTTCAGCTCGAAGGAAATGGAATTTCTCAATAAGATTAGTCAGATATGCGGAAAGGAAATAGACTACAACGGAATAGAACATGATTTAATATCGCCTTTTGCAGCACAATATTTCGAGAAAAAAGCTGAAAGCAGTGAAGTGCTTATTATAAAACAGGGAAAGCATCCATTCGTGGTACCTCTGCCGGATTTTGATTATCTTCCGATTTCGAGGGCTTACCGATCTACTTTAATTTGCGATATAACACATCAAAGGAAAATTCATAGTGTAACCCCTGAAGAATGGCTGGAAAAAATATCTGAAAGCGAGTTTGATTTTCCATATCCCAAAAAGTTGAAAGTAGTATGATATATGTTGATAGTGCAAAAAAAGAAAATCCCACTTCTTCTTTTGCGCTATGTTACAATATGAACATACCGGGGAAAGAAGGCAAAAAAATGATATATGTTACATCAGATCTTCATGGGTATCCTTTAGAAAAATTTTGGAAGCTGCTAATAAAAGCCGGATTTTCTGACAACGATTACTGTTATGTTATAGGCGATGTTATTGACCGTGGAGATGAAAGCATCAAAACATTAAAGTGGCTTTTTGATAAAGACAATATTAAAGTTATTATGGGAAATCATGAAGAGATGCTTTTGTCCTGTAAGTTCTTATTCGGAGACATTTCCTGCGGAAAAGTTGAACATATGGGTATAAAAGAAAAAGAATGCTTTGATACATGGATGGCTAACGGAGCAAGAACAACCATAAATGAATTGATCAAGCTGAATGACAATGAGAAATATAACATTCTTAATAAGCTTTACGAGCTTCCGATGTATAAAACCCTTTCGGTTAACGGAAAAAAATTTCTGTTGACTCATGGCGGACTGGGAGGGTTCAGCGAAGATAAACCAATCGAGGAATATTCCCCTGAAGAGCTTTTGTGGCACAGAACAGGGATAACTGAAAAATATTCTGAGAACTTTATTACTGTATTCGGTCATACGCCTACTCATTACTATGGCATGAAATATAAGGGAAAGGCGATTTTTACCGATACATGGATTAATATCGATACCGGTGCGGCATGCGGACTTGCTCCTATGCTTTTGCGACTGGATGATATGAAGGAATTTTATATTAATAATTAAAAGGAGGATGTAAAATGGCTTGGAACAACATATTAAAAAAGGTGGGTAAACCGGAAGAGAGCATTTTTGAAACAGAGATAATCTCTATTCCGGAAAACTCTGTTCCTGAAAAGGAGCATGCGGAAACTGATTTGCGAAGCTTGCTGGAAGAAAAGAACATAACAATACTAAGTTCGTCCAAACAGCCCCAAATCAAAGAACTGGCAAACTTAGTGTTGCTGATGGCAGAAAATCATAAGGTGGCCAAAGAGTTATATCGTGAGATCAGAGGATGCAACAGTTATCCGGGTAAAAGGCTTGTATTTTCTGTTTCTGAATACGGAGAAGAGGAAAAGAACGGCATATACAAGGTTGTGCAGTTGCTGGAACGATACGGTATAATTGTTGAACACAGCTACAATAAAGAAAAAAAGAGTATTGTTTGCGAAGTTTCTACAGTTCCGAAAGTCATTAACTTCCTAAACGGAAATTATCTTGAGATATGTGCGGCGATTATGACAGAAGAAGTATTAAGAACATATTGTGCCGACAAAGGTTATGAGTTTGAAATTATGACAAATGTTGTAATTCAGAGCAGGGATTCATCTCATAATGAGTTGGATATTCTTTTCAGGGTATCGGATGTAAAAAATAATAATCATCACTTCTTCTGGGCAGAAATCAAATCCGGAAACAACTTTAACAATTATAGTCGTTATTACGAACTCGGTAAGAAAATCGGTGCAATTCCCGATCATCTTATCCTTTTGAATGCCGAAGAAGATTGCGAAGAAATCGAAAATGTAATTAAATATTTTTATGAATACTACGTTACGGATATTCCTCTTTATAAGAAAAACCTATTAAGAATGTTAAATAACTGTTTTAATGGAGGTAGTGAAAATGAGTAAATTTAATGTTTATGATTTAATTGAAAGATATAAAAAAGGGAGCATTGATATGAGTCAGGAAATCTCTCCCAAAGAGCCGGCATTCAAAACAGTACCGGGAGAGCAGCAGGAACTTGTGCCTATTGAAGGAAAAAATGAGTTTTACCAGATTGTTCGCAATATGGAATCGGGAAATTTCAGCGAATTAGATATTGCCATTGTCTGCCTGACGGCACAATTTAAATATATAACATCAAAGCAGATTTTAGAAAACTTAATTCTTATGGGCTTCAACGCCAATGAAGCTAAGGTGAAAAACAGCATTAACAAATTGCATAAAAATCAGTTGGTATATCTTTTCAGGTTTGCTTCGCCTGATGGAAATAAATCTGTATTCAGAGTTGTTACACTTGACAGATTCGGTTATCAGATGGCTCAGCAGCTTGAAGTGCCGTGCAACTGGACGGTATTTGAAAGAATGGACAATGCAGGAAAAGTTAAAAAATGTCTTGCAGCCAATCAGCTAAGAAATGCTTTCTTAAAATCGGGATTGAAAATTGAATGGTTATATTCCCGCAAGAACATTTTCGGAAGGGATAAAGGCCAGATTGTGAAGCCTGCTTTCCATATGATGATGGACGGAAATGTTTTTTGTTTCGAGGTAGTAAGAAAATACGAATACTGGCAGCAGGAGCTGGAAGATAAACTTTTAAGATACGAAGAAGTGTTCGAAAATCCGTCTGAAAACAGCTTGAGGCTTGAAGAAAAACCGCTTTTGATTTTTAATGGCGAAGACGAGGAACACAATAAAGAAATAAATGCAGTTGTCAAAAAACTCAACTTAAGCTTTGATGTTATGTTCACCTATGATATATTGCATTTCGGAAAGAGGTTTAAATATTCCTTGTATCAGTTAAATGAAGATAATGATGCGGAATATTTTGAGCTTCCTGTTCAGTTTGATGCTCCTCTTAGCCAAATAAATACATCGGAAATTTCCGCTTAATAAAAAGCGGAGATATAGTCGGATTTTTATATGAAGGAAAAACATATCCAAGTACACCGAAATGGGCGTTTTATAACTATCTTTACATTCTTGCACTAAAGGAAAACGAGTATCTGGCTGATTACTTATTGAATTTTAACGCTTTTTCGGACATGGAGTTTTCAACGGATTCCGTAAACTGTCAAGCAGCTGCTGCAGCACAATATGTCGGTTTGCGTAAAAAGAATATTTTAAACAAAGCTATTATAGGTTTCGAGACATTTATTAATCATTGCTTTGATGAGTCCGGATGAATTTAGCAGATTATCTTGCACATATGTTCCTCCTGTGCGATATTCTTGAGCTCTGAAACAAAAAAGTTTCGGGCAAAAAGAACCCCGGTTAACAAAACTTGTTAACCGGGGTTCTTTTTTTGTGTGGCATCAAATATTATGGCCTTAGTCGTCTGTATCAATTTCCCACTTGGTAATTTCACCGGTTTCTGCATTTATCTCTGCATCATACTCGGTTTTGCCTACCCTTATTTCAACTTCATATTCCCAAACGCCGTAGTCTCTGTCAAGAGTAACCTTTATGCGACTAACTTCGCTCTCTTTAAGATTTGCTTTTTTAAGAGCTGTTTCTCTGGCCTTTTCTTCGCCGATGAATTTTGAAGTGTCAACTGACTTTTTGTCAACCTTGTCGGTTTTCTCCTTTTTATTGTTCTTTTCCTGTTTTTTTTCCTTGGAATTGTAAATTACGTCCGCATCGGTAACAGTAGAATTTTCTTTTGCATCCTCGGTGCGAAGGTCAATTTCCTTCTTGCCTTCGTCCCAGTAAACGGTTTTGCCCATCAACTCCCCGATTGCTCTTACAGGGAGATAGGTTGTACCCTCAAAAAGAATGGGATACACTCTGTCTCCTTCCACATTTCGGAAAATCTGCTTGTCTCCGTCAACCATAACGGTGAAGTCACGGCGTAATTCCGCTTTTATTTCGGAAATAAGCTCTGCTGCACCCATGCCTGCAAGCATACTTACGGCGAATACCGCTACTAATAACAATGCCAATGTCCTTTTTTTCATACAACTCATCTCCTTTGTTAATAATAACGATAACCATTATCGTTTATGGTTATAATATAACATATAAAATTTAAGTTGTCAATAGTTTTTTGAAAAAAATTTTAATGTTGATTTTGAAATGAAGCAGTGGTATAATAAAATCACCACATACTATAATTGAATACTGAAAACCGGATATTTTCTGAATATCCTTTTTTCTGTTGCTTTTATATGAAAAAGCGCATCCCTTTTGTGTTTTGTTAAAAACGCAGGCTATATATGATAGGGTTGTGCAGTATTCATATTTGATTATAGTGTGTGGTAACATGAAATCAAGCCTCGTTTTTATGCGTGGTAAGGTTTCTTGCCACGCATTTTTTGTGTGAGCTTTAAGAAAGGAGTATTAAAGTAAGAAGTATAAGACAAAAAGAAAAATGTGGCAGATGTATCAACAGCTTGGCTCATTTGCAAAGGTTGCAAAGAATGCGGCACAACCCCGACACCATAAAGATATGTTCGGGAATATGAAGCGGCTGTTGGAGCGGCAAGCCATGTTTTAAATCGAATTTAGAAAGGAATTTTTATTATGAAAAAGATTTTATGTTTGTTATTAGCTTTAACAATAATTTTCAGTCTTTGTGCTTGTAATAGCAATAAAGCAATTGAAATAAAGGGTGCTTTCCGTAATGGAAATATGATAACAATTGTTTTTGACTATTCAGACTATAAAAATCCATTACCTGAAAAAGCAGAAGAAATTACACTTGCTGTAAATGAAACAACATACAATATTGCAAATAATCCTTCATCAACAAGTCATAACACAGGTGTAACAACGAAGCTCTATGATTGTTATGAGCGTTATTATGGATATTCATACGCATTAGGATATGGAACCGTTTCGGAAGGAACTCCTAAAAGAATGATGGCAGTTTTTCAAAATGTCGAAGAAGCTGACTTAAGTAAAGTAATTTTCTCGATAGGAGAACACAATACAAATTTAAAAGCTGAAGACTTTACAGAAATTAGCACACAAAGCGAAATAATAAAAGCAGAAGAAAATTTTGAAGAAGCTTATCAAATAGCGGCATTTAAATGGAGAATTGATAGTGCATATTCAAGAGCAGAAGAAATGGATATATATGATAAAGTTCCATTTGGTTCAGACTTAAATTATTTAAGTGAACAAATCGCTTTAACTTTTGATAGTGATGTAAATTGGGGTATAGAAATTTTTGCTTCATCAGGCAGCAACTATACATATAAAGGTAAATTAAAAGAAGGCGTAGTGAATGAATCCTTGCCTGTCTTTGATGTAGCTGTAATCAAGAACGCCTTTCCCGATGCAACGGAACAAATTGATGCAATAATTAAAAATACAAATACATTATCAAAAGATATTATAAACCCAAGCAAATCATTAGATGACTTTGATGTTAAAGGCACAAGAGGTGCAATAAAGGGTGCTTATGCTGAATTGTGTAATATCTTTGATATGGATTTGATAATTGCAACACATTCGTAAAAAACACTCAACTAAATGGAGCGGCTCACAATGACCGCTCCTATTCTTTTTAGCTTTTATCAAAACAAAAAGGATTCGGAATTTTCCGAACCCTTTAGTTATTTAATCTTATTAGAAATATCTCTTTAAAAGTCCTTCAAGACCTCTGCCGTGTCGGGCTTCGTCACAAGAAAGGTGCTTGAAAGCCTTATTTTATGGGGTTTCTCAAAATATTTCCCAAGTTTTTCCCAAGATTTTTCATTTCCCAAGTCAATATTCTTGAAACCAACCAAGTAGCAGTTTTTATGTGTTTTTATTATACCATACACTGCTTGATATTGCAATATTTTCATTTATTAAAAGGTTTTTCTAAAATATTCCTTTTCTCAATAGGTAAATAAACATATAACAATTCATAATAAGACTTTGTTGCTTTAACATAATCTTTCAAGCAGTCAAGTTTTTCAACTTGATAATTCTCTATTGGTGTTTTTTGATATTTTTTCAGTGTTTTAATATACTGCTTACAACACTTCAACCTTTTATCTCCAATAGTTTTTAATTCACTTTTTGAAAAATTATCAGTATTTCCACTACTATTTATTGACAATAATTCATTTAATATTTCTCTTTCCTTTGGAGATGTTGTACTTGATTTGATTTTCCCCCAAAGTTCCTTTTCTTTAACTACTGTTTTATGTAATTTGTCTTGTATGGAAAACATTGCTTTTTGA
>JAZQAZ010000006.1:0-23671 GCA_045545475.1 Clostridia bacterium
TTTTGTTGTTCTGTAAATTGTTTTCTAATATTTTAATCATAAAGGATTACACCCCCAAAAATAAATTTTATAATTATATTTTAATATAAGAAAAGAGTTTTATTTAAAGATGATAGAATGTTATCAGAGATGTTGTAAATTGAAGTATGTTATTTATATTGGTATGATTTATAGTTTAATTCAGAAATAATATTTTGTGTTTTGAATGAAGTTTTGTGGAACGATTTTGACTATAAATAACTGTATTAAGCAGGAATTTACAAGAAAAAAATACCCCTAAACTTATATATAATCATTTATATCAACTAGTATTATTTGAGTTTAAAAAAGTTCTATTTTTATAATAAATAAACCACAAAAATTATCTTCATTATCATGGAAATTACATCTGGAAAAATCCAAAAACAATAAGTATAATATAATCAAATTTAAAAAAAGGAGGTTCGCTATGAACGCAAACAAAAATTTCACAAAAGTTGTGACAGGAGAGGTAGTCCTCAACTATCCATGTCTAACCAAACCAAGAGAGAGTAGATTTGATTCTAATAGCTCTTTAAAGTATGGTACTACTATCATTATTCCTAAAGATGATGTACCTACAATAAAAGGTATTAAAAGGGCTATTGTTCATGCCAAATTACTTGGTAATTTTAAAGATGATGAGGATGTTAATTCGCCATTAAAAGATGGTGATATTGAATATCCCGACAATGAATTGTATAAAAACTCATACTTTTTATACACATCAACTTGTTTTAGACCTAATATAGTTGACGAAGATTTAAAAGAAATTGAAGAAAATATAGGAGAATATAAGTCGGGAACTGTAGCTAAGGTTAGTATGGTGTTTAACCCATATAATGTAAATGGTAATCGCGGGGTATCGGCTAGATTAAACAATGTTCAAATTTTACCAAGAAATAAATATTTAGAGTTGATGTCCTCTCCTCAGGATGATTTTGGGACAAGCGAATAAATAAATGAAATGGTGTAATAAATGTATTTTTTGAAAAAAACATTAAATACATTTATTACACGGAAAGGAGATTTAAAATGATAAAACATTGGGAAGAACCGAGATTATTTGATGCTTTCGACTTACCAGCTTTTCCTATTGAGTGTCTACCATCTACAATGAGAAGATATGTAGGAACGATTTCAAAGAATCTTGCAACACCTATAGAAATGGCTGTGTTGGTTTCTTTATCCTTGATATCAGTTAGTACACAAGGAAGAGTTACAATAAATGTAAAAAAGGATTATAATGAATCAACTAATTTATATGTTTTAATTATCGCAGAACCAGGTGAAAGAAAAAGTCCTCTTTTAAAGTTAATGTCAAAACCCATTTATGAATACGAAAGAAATATAAATGAACAAATTAAGATTCAAATAAACAGAGAAAGAGCCGAATTAAAAAGGAAACAAAAGGAACTTATGGATTTGGAAGAACAAGGTGACATTGAAGAAGCAATTAAGAAGCAAAATGAAATTGACCAGATGGAAAAGAATAAATCGCATTTAGTAAGATTAACGTCTGATGATTTTACTGTAGAAGCTCTTACAACCTTAATGGCTGAAAACAATGGTAAAATGTCGATTATCTCATCTGAAGGAGGAATGTTCAACAATATATCAGGTAGATATAATAACAAAGTTTCCTTTGAAGTTTTATTAAAAGCCTTTTCCGGTGACACAATTAGAGTTGATAGAAAATCAAGAGGACCGGAAATAATAGACAATGCTTTATTGACCATTCTTTTAATGGCTCAAGAAAGTGTACTTGAAGGAATCATGGAAAATGGAGATTTAAGAGGACAAGGATTATTAGGAAGATTTTTATATTGTGTTCCTAAATCACCATTGGGAAACAGAAAATATGAAACACCCCAATTAAACAAAGATATAATAGAAACATTTAATAACAAATTATTTGAGCTTCTTAATTGTAGGGATAATGTTTTGTTAACATTATCAGATGAGGCATATGAAATAAGTAAAGATTTTTTTAATTGGATTGAACCTAAACTTGTAGGCGAACTATATGAAATTCGAGATTGGGCAAGTAAATTACATGGTACATTTATTCGTTTAGCAGGATTACTACACTGTATTGAATATGGTAGTAACTCAACAATTATAAATAAACAAACTATGGATAATGCAAGGAAGATTTCAATGTACTTTGTAGAACATTCAAAAAAAGCTTTTTCAATTATGGGTACTAATGAAGTTGTTATCAAAGCAAAGTATATATTAAAAAAATTAGAATCATTACACGTTACAGAAATATCAAAAAAAGATATTTATATACATTGTAGAAGTCGGTATTTCAAATCACCTGACGATATTATCAAACCCATAGAATTATTAATTGATTATAATTATCTTAGAGCGAAAGAGAATCAACCTACAAATTCAACAGGAAGGAAACCTTCAACTGTATATGAACTTAATCCGATATGGTTTTTAACGAAAATTTGAAAGGAAGTAAAAAGCAATGCATGTTAAAATTTTAGGGATAAAAAAAGTAAAGGGGACACATCCATATACAAAAAAATATAGGGATGGTTGTATAATTTTTTATTCCCATACAGATGAAAATGTTTTGGGCGAAAAAACCGACAGTAAATGGGTAGATGATAAATGTTATAAAACGGAAAATATAAAAATTGGTGAAAATTATAATATAGAATTTGCTAATTTTTTTGTTAACAAAATAGATGTCATATAACAGTTTTAACCGTTTACATCAAGAAATATGTGTATTATAATATATTAATACTTTAAAGTACGTTGAGGTGTGTATTTACTCAACATTAATAAATAATCATAAAAAATACATTCCAAACGCTTTATAACAGATAAGGAGCGTTTGTTATGATGCAAAATGTAAAACTTATAAATCATAAAAAAGCGGTGTACTTTCATTATAATTTAGTTTATAATATAAAAGTTTCACTCCCTCTGTCTGATAGTGTGGGGAGTGAGGTGTTATATGATTAAGGATATCCAATCAGATAACACTACAAAACTAACTATTAACGGAATAGTAATCACAGTAAATTTTTTAAAAGATAGAAATTTTAGTGCAGAAAATTTTGTTGGAAAGCTACTATTGGAAAATATGTTCGGGGAGGGTAGCAATGAAAAAACGAGTAAAGACTCTGTATCGTAACAGTACATTAAAACAATGTGCGACATTAGTTGATGAAGAAAATAATAAATTTGACATACCTTTACAAAGCCGAGAATGTCAAAAATTTATTTCATTGCACCCTGATTGGATTTTAATTGATGAAAAGGTAGAGACAGGCATATCAGGTTACAAGGTATCGGCTAAAGACAGAGATAAAATTACTGAATTAAAAAATGAAGCATTACGTAAAGAATTTGATATTCTTCTTGTCTTTATGTTTGACAGATTAGGTCGTATAGAAAGTGAAACCCCTTTTATAGTAGAATGGTTTGTTGAACAAGGAATCGAAGTATGGAGTGTAGTTGAAGGACAACAAAAATTTGATAATCACGTAGACAAACTTACAAATTATATTCGTTTCTGGCAAAGTGCTGGAGAATCAGCTAAAACAAGTACAAGGGTACGTAAGAAACGAGGACAAATGGTTGAAGATGGGTTATATGCAGGCGGTTATGTCCCTTATGGTTATAAGATTGTTAAGAAAGGAACTATTAATCACAAAAACCGAGAGGTTTATGATTTAGAAATTGACTCTTACGAATCAGATGTTGTGAGGTTAATATTTCAATTAGCATACGAAAATTTTTGGGGAGCAAGAAAAATTTCCAATGAATTAGCCAAAAGAGGTATTAAAAATAAAAAAGGTAAATTTTTCGGACAATCTACAATTAACAGTATTATTGATAATATTTCATATACTGGTGTACTGAAAAGTGGTGAAACAGTATCTAAAATTCACCCACATTTACAAATTATTAAACCATCAGTTTTTGAATTTGTTCAAAAATTGAGACGTGAACGAAGTTCAAAAGATAAAGAAACAAAGGAAAAATCCCCAATGTCTTGTAATGACATATCAGATGTTCCTACTTTTGGGAAAGGTCTTGTATCAGGCATTATACATTGCGATTGTTGTGGTGCTAAATTAAGAACAAAATCAACAAGATTAAACGGTCATAAACCAATCAGCGAAGATAACCCACGAATACCGACTTACGTATGTGAAAATCGTTTGTATGAGGGCAAAAAAGAAAAAATCTGTATAAGTGATAATGTTCAGACACAATATAGAGCATACAAAATTGATGCTGTGATAGATGAAATGATAAAACAACTTTTAAGACGCACAAAAGCATTGCAAAGCGGTGAATTTGTCAATTACAAATATCAAACAGAGTGGAAACGGATACAAGGTAATCTCAATCACGTAAATACTTTGTATAAGAAAAAACAAAACGAAATTCGCTCAATGGAAAATAAGATTGTAAGTGCATCTCAATTTGATGAAGTTTTAAAAGAATTACTTCAAATTCTAACAAGATTGAGAAAAGAAGCAGAAGCTTTATTTGAACAAGTGCAGAAATGCGAAAAAGACTTTGCGGAGTTACAAAAAAATTGCTATGAAATAGAACAAGAATATAACAATGTTATCAAGTGGGCTGATATTTATGAAAATGCAGATTTACCGACAAAACAAATTATAGTTGCCCATCTTATTGACAGTATATCAGTAAAGAAAGGGTATGAATTAACCGTTAATTTCAAAATCAATTTAGAACAGTACGAAAATGGATTAGAGTTTCAAGCACTATCGTCTTAATATAGTATAAATGATTAATACAATAAAAAAGGATTACTATTCATAAAATACGAATAGTAATCCTTTTTTTGGTCGGGATGACAGGATTTGAACCTGCGGCTTCTACGTCCCGAACGTAGCGCCCTACCAAACTGGGCCACATCCCGATAATTCCATTAATGTTGTTTGATGTATGCTTCATTTATTAGATATTGTTGAGTATACTCTGTGTCCAAGGTGTACTACCAAACTGGGCCACATCCCGATAATTCCATTAATGTTGTTTGATGTTTGCTTCATTTATTAGATATTGTTGAGTATACTCTGTGTCCAAGGTGTACTACCAAACTGGGCCACATCCCGATTAACACAAAGAATATTATACATTAGCATCACGCTTTTGTCAAGGAAAATCTTCTCTTTTATCCCCCATAAAAAAGAGTATGCAGTTTTTCTGCACACTCTTTTCTTAAGATTCGTAAAGCTTATAAAGATTCTTATAAATGCCGCCTTTTGCAATTAATTCGTCATGGCTTCCCGCTTCCTCTATTCCCTTATCAGTAAGAACAAGTATCATGTCCGCTCCTTTTATGGTTGTAAGCCTGTGAGCAATAGTGAAAGTTGTCCTTCCTTTTGCAAGGCGTGCAAGAGATTCCTTTACCAGAAGCTCACTCTCATTATCAAGTGCACTTGTGGCCTCGTCCAATATAAGTATAGGAGGATTTTTAAGAAATACTCTCGCAATGCTTATCCTCTGCTTCTGCCCACCGGAAAGCTTGACTCCACGCTCTCCGACGTAGGTATTATATCCATCCGGCAAGTTCTTTATAAATTCGTCACATCCTGCCAAGGTTGCCGCTTTTTCAACCTCTTCCATGGTTGCTCCGGGTTTGCCGTAGGCAATATTTTCATAAATAGTTCCCGAGAAGAGATAAACATCCTGCTGTACCACACCGATATTTCCTCTCAGAGAATCCTGGGTATAGTCTCTGACATCCACACCATCAATTAAAATTCTGCCTTCCGTAACGTCATAAAATCGTGGAATTAAATTTACAAGTGTGGTTTTTCCGCCACCCGACGGACCGACAATAGCAATATTTTCGCCTTCGTTTACAGTTAAGTTTATTCCGGATAAAACTTCGCCTTCGCCATCAGAATAACCGAATTTCACATTTTCGAAATTTATTATTCCGCGAACCTTTGTAAATTCCTTTGCGTCTGTTTTGTCGACAATCTCAACCGGAGAGTCCATAATCTCTGTGAAACGCTCAATACCTGTCATGCCACGCTGGAACTGCTCTGTAAATTCCACAATTCTTCTTATGGCCGCAATCAGTGTGGATACATATAAAAGATATGCCGCATAGTCACCGGGGCTAAGCAATCCTTTAATCATGAAAAGTGCACCTGCCACCACGACAATTATGTACATAAGACCGTCAAAAACTCTTACAGAAGTCTGAAAGCCTGCCATATAGCGATAGGTTTTATACTTAATTCCAAGAAAAGTTTTATTGCCTTTATCAAACTTGTCCCGTTCGATTTTCTCGTTGGCAAAGCTTTTTACTACTCTTATACCCAACATGCTGTCTTCCACCTGAGAATTAATTTCCCCTATCTGCTCACGGGATTCCTTGAATGCCTTCTTCATCTTTCTGTTATAATAAGTGGATACTATAAGCATAAAAGGCAATACTGCGAACATAATGAGTGTGAGCGGAAGATTCATTGACGAAAGAATTAAAAATGCCGCAACAATCTTTATTCCTGCAATAAAAAATTCCTCCGGGCAATGATGAGCAAATTCCGTTACATCAAAAAGGTCCGATGTAATCCTTGCCATAATCTGCCCCACCTTGGTGTTACTGTAATAAGAAAACGACAGCTTCATGAGGTGAGAAAACAAATCTGTTCTCATATCCGTTTCTATTTTTGCACCCATTATATGCCCGTTATACGCCATAAAATAGTTGGCCGAAGCATCGATTATTCTCAAAAGAAGATATAATCCTCCGGCTTTCAGTACAAGGCTTACTGTGAGGGATGCAAAATCATCAATTGCCCTGTCTGTTATCTCCCTTACAATTAACGGCAGAATTATTTCGCATACCGTTGTAAGTGCGGCACACATTAAATCCAGTACCATTATCCATTTGTATTTCTTAAAATACGGCATAAACCGCTTTATCAATTGTGTAGCCTTCATTGCCAGATATCCTCCTTAAGTATGTCCTTTACCGTCCTTGCACCAATAAGTTTTATCTTTACGTCTTTAAGACCGGAAAGGCTTCCTTCCGGAACTACACAGGTTTTAAATCCCAATCTTTCAGCCTCTCCCACTCGTCTCAATATTCCAGGGACGCTACGTACCTCTCCGGACAATCCTACTTCACCAAGAAATACTGTGGCAGGATCAATCGTCTTATTTTTGAGACTTGAAATTATGGCTGAAATTATGGCTAAATCCGCCGCAGTTTCATCCACCTTAAGTCCGCCAACCACATTTAAGTAAGCATCCTGATTCTGCATTGTAAGTCCCAGCTTTTTTTCAATTATTGCAATAAGCATAACAACTCTCGAAAAATCCACACCCTCCGCTGCACGGCGGGGCATGCCGAAACCTGTTGGGGATGTAAGTGCCTGAATCTCCGCTAAAATTGGCCTTGTACCTTCCATAAGACATGTAACAGAAGAACCCGATGCGTTAAGAGGTCTACCGGAAAGAAGTGCCGCAGAAGGATTATCCACCGAAACAAGTCCCTCTCCCGTCATTTCGAAAACTCCCACCTCGTTGGTTGATCCGAAACGGTTTTTAACACCTCTTAAAATTCTGTAGCTCTGATTTCTGTCGCCTTCAAAATATAGCACCGCATCAACCATGTGTTCAAGCATCCTCGGCCCTGCAATATTACCGTCCTTGGTAACGTGACCTACAATGAAAAAGGCACAGCCTGATTCTTTCGCCTTTCGCATTATTTTCATCGTCACGTCTCTTATCTGTCCTACGCTTCCTCCGCTCGAATCAACAGATTCAGAAAACATGGTCTGCACGGAGTCAATTATGCAAACATCGCACGCTGTTTCGTCCACAAATGAGAGAGCCTTGTCAATATCCGTTTCGGGAAGAATTAACAAATCATCTCCTGTAACAGAAAGCCTATCTGCTCTCATTTTCAGCTGCATTTCAGACTCTTCTCCCGATACATAGAGAATTTTTCCTTTTTGAGATACATTCTGACAAACCTGCATTAAAAGAGTGGATTTTCCAATTCCCGGCTCTCCGCCCACTAAAACAAGACTTCCCTTTACAAGACCGCCCCCAAGCACTCTGTCAAGCTCTGTAATATCCATGGTTATACGCTCGGACATATCTGTTTTTATCTCTTTGAGAGTCATTGGGCGTACGGAAGTTTCTCTACTTAAAGAAGTTTTCTTTTCTTCCTTAAATATCTTCTGTTCCTTCATTGTATTCCATTCTCCGCAGGACGGACACTTTCCGAGAAACTTTACTGTTTCATATCCGCACTCGCTGCAACAAAAAACTGTTTTACTTTTCATTGGTATCTCCTTTAAAATAGTCATCGATTCCGCAGGCTATAGCCTCCGCCATTTTTTCCTGATATTCATCACCTGTAAGCAGAGCTTCATTTTCAGCATTTGACAAAAAGCCGCATTCCACAAGGCAAGCAGGTATATTTGCCTTTTTCATAAGATAAACACTTTCAGGAGCCTCTTTAAGTATACGGTCGTTTTTTTCATAAAGCGGAACAATACGCTCCCTGATAGCCATAGCTAAATCTGGTGACTTTTCGTTATTTTTAGAATAAAAAACCTGTGCCCCCGAAACAGAACTGTCAGAAAAAGAATTCATATGTATACTTATAAATGCATCTGCTTTTGAGCCGTTCAATATTTTTTCCCGGTTATGCATATCCGAAAGCTTTTTTTCCCGTATGCTGTCTCCTTCTGAATATATTCCGGTTTCTGTTTCCCTGGTCATAATTACATTATAGCACTTTTCTTCAAGCATTGCACTAAGTTTTTTGGAAATTTTTAAATTAATTTCGCTTTCGGATGTTCCTTTAATCCCTGTTGCTCCGCCGTCAGGCTCTCCATGTCCTGCATCTATAATAACAGTATGGCTGTATTTCCCGGAAAAGGCAGGCCGTATTGCCTTTTTGTAAAGCGTTACTGTAAGATAAATTACCACTAAAGTCATTACGATTAAAATTATTGTTGCCCTCTTTATATATATAACCAAATAAATCACCCCATATATACATATTAAAAGGACATAGCAAAAATACCGCCCGGTGGGCGGTATTTCATATCTTATTTATTCTCAGCCTGCATCTTAAGACGCATCTGATGATCTGCCTTTGCTCTTAAATCAGCACTTAAAATCTTCTTTCTTAAGCGAAGGCTTTCCGGTGTTACCTCAAGAAGTTCATCTGCTGTGATGAATTCCAGGCACTGCTCAAGACTCATATCACGGGGAGGAGTAAGCTTTAACGCATCGTCAGATCCCGATGCACGGGTATTTGTAATGTGTTTTTTCTTACATACATTTACAACTACATCTTCAAGTCGGCAGTTTTCCCCGACAATCATACCTTCATAAACTTTATCTCCGGGGTTTATGAAAAGAGTTCCTCTTTCCTGTGCATTAAAAAGACCGTATGTTACAGCATCTCCTGCTTCAAAAGCAATGAGAGAGCCGCGGCTTCTCTCGGGAATATCGCCCTTGTAAGGCTCATAATCAGAAAGCATATGGTTAATTACAACTGTTCCCTTGGTTGCCGTTAAGAGCTCACTTCTGTAGCCTATAAGTCCACGGGAGGGAATTGTAAATTCAAGCCTTGTATATCCTCCTGTTATGGGAATCATATTGGTCATTTCTGCCTTTCTCTTTGCGGCACTTTCAATAACCGTTCCGGAATATTCATCAGGAACGTCGATAACCAGATCCTCAATAGGCTCAAGCTTTTCTCCTGCCTCGGAGTATTTATAAATAACCTCAGGGCGGGATACCTGGAATTCATATCCCTGACGACGCATGTTTTCAATCAATACAGATAAGTGAAGTTCTCCTCTTCCCGATACCACGAAGGAATCCGCCGTATCGGTATCTTCAACCTTTAAGCTGATGTTGCTTTCCAGCTCTTTATAAAGTCTCTCACGAAGATGTCGGCTGGTTACAAAATCGCCTTCACGTCCTGCAAAAGGACTGTTGTTTATTGAAAATGTCATAGACATAACAGGCTGGTCAATTTCAACGAAGGGCAACGGCTCAATGTTTGAAGGATCGCAAAGTGTTTCCCCAATTTCAATATCGGGCATTCCCGAGATGCATACAACCTCGCCTGCAGACGCCTCATTTACCGCCTGACGCTTAAGGCCTTCATAGGTGTAAATTGCGGCAGCCTTACCGGTTTTTATCTTTCCTTCACGGGTTGAAACAGCGATGGGGCTGTTTAACTTTATTGTTCCCCGCTCAATAGTTCCAACGGCAATTCTTCCGGTATATTCATCAAAATCAATATTAGAAACCAGCATCTGGAAAGGCTTATCGCTTTCTCCGTTGGGATGAGGAACATGCTTTATTATAAGGTCGAACAAGGGGGACATATCTCCCGACTTTGTTTCGGGATCCATATTTGCCCAGCCATCTCTTCCCGATGCATAAATCACCGGAGAGTCAAGCTGTTCTTCGGTTGCGTCAAGATCCAGGAAAAGCTCCAGAACTTCATCAACAACCTCGTATGGTCTTGCATTGGGACGGTCAACCTTATTTACAACGATAATGGGAACAAGATTTAACGCCAAAGCTTTTTTAAGTACGAATCTGGTCTGGGGCATGCAACCTTCAAATGCATCAACAAGTAAAAGTACTCCGTCAACCATTTCAAGAGCACGCTCAACCTCTCCGCCAAAATCCGCATGGCCGGGGGTATCAACGATATTTATTTTATAATCCTTGTAATTTAACGATGTATTTTTTGCAAGGATAGTTATTCCTCTTTCCTTTTCCAGGTCATTGGAGTCCATAACACGTTCTTCCACCTGCTCGTTCTGACGGAAAGTTCCGCTCTGGCGGAGCATTGCGTCAACCAATGTTGTCTTTCCGTGGTCAACGTGAGCTATAATTGCAACATTTCTTATGTTTTTTGTATCCATAAAATCTTCCTCTCAGATTTTCTTCTGTCTTCTAATCAACCTTATTATTTTACAAAAAAAACGCCCGTTTGTCAAGACAAAAGGACGTTTATTATTAAGTTTTAATCGCTAACTGTTTTTATTTCGTCAATACCATAGTACAAAAGTGCTTCTATGACTTCTTCTGTTATTACCTCTCCACTTACTACAATGGGCACTGCAGGCGGACACGACACGGTAACAGAAGCACATATTTTCCCTTTGGCAAGCCGTGTTTCCGTTACTTCACTCTTTGCAAAAAAGGCCTCTCGTGCAGATATTTTTCGCACAGGATACGGAAGATGAGTAAAGCTTCTTTTAATTTCGCTTTTTGCATTTATCTCACAGAAAAACTTTTTCAATCTCCTAAAATCCCGGGTGGTATTTTGGGGAGAAATCATTAAAACAAGATAGTCATCATCAGAAAATTCCGCTTCCATTTTTGCTTTTCGCATCATTTTTGCAAGTTCAATCCCGGTGTATCCAGATTTTGCGGCATTTATCACAATTTTAAGAGGTTCGCTTTCCAATAGAACAAAACCTTTTTTCACAATTAAGGCTTTAACTTCTTTAATTTTTGCTATGCAGTCAGAAAGTTCCCTCCCGAAATTTCTCTTAATATATAAATTGCACATATCAAGGGATTTCATTGTGAGATAAGACGGACTCGTGGAGGAGAAAAGAGCAATTTTTTCTCTTGCCGTTCCAATAAAGTCTTCCGCTCTTTTTGTAATATGAAGATATGCACCTCCTGTTAAAACAGGGAGCGTTTTATGTGCCGAATCACAGCAGATGTCTGCACCTTTATCAATAGGATGCATGCTTCCCTTCAAAAACTTAAGATATGCACCGTGGGCATTATCCACTAAAAGCGGAACATTATACTTATGACACACCTTCGAAATTTCTTCTATATCCCCTATTTGTCCCAGATAGTCAGGGGACGTTAAATAAACTGCGGAATATTTTCCTTCTGATGATGAAAGTGTAGCTTCCACATCAAAAGCCGTTATATCGCAGCTCAAAACACCATTTGCCGTTTTCGTCATAATCCAGTCTGCTTCAATGTCTAAAAGTGCAAGGGCATGTACAAAAGCTTTATGTACATTTCTTGCCGCAAGAACATACGTCTTTTCCCTCTCCGGCTTTTTAATCATCGAAAGCATTGCACATATTGCCGTACTTGAACCCTGGGTTATGTAAAAGCTTTTCCCGCTTCCGTAAAGAGCGGTTAAATTTTTCTCGCTTTCTTCAATGATTCCTTTTGCCGTACTTAATACATCCGCCCCGTCAATTTCGGTAATGTCGTATTTTTCAATTCCCAGCGGTCCTTTTCCTTTATGTCCAGGCATATGAAATCTCGATGTTCCGCTTTTTGCATAACGCTCTATAAAATCCGAAACAGGCGTTTTCATGCTTCTTCCTCAGCAACGCTCATCATAACGGCACATTCAATTCTCTTCTTGAAAAGCTCGCATCCGTATTCGTAAATTCCCGAAATACTTCCGCTTGCATGGTAAGAGTTTGCCGCACAGCCACCTGAGCAATACATTCTTGCCCAGCATTCCTTACATTCAGGACGTGCATAGGCGTTGCACTTTCTGAATTCGTCCTGCACTGCTTCGTTTTTAACGCCGTCCCATATATTTCCGAGACTGTACTTTTCGTCTCCCACAAACTGATGGCAAGGGAAAAGTTCGCCCCACGGGGTAACAGCCATATACTCCGTTCCGGAACCGCAGCCTGTTATTCTCTTGTATATACAAGGGCCGTTTTTAAGGTCGAGCATATAGTGATAGAAGGTAAAGGGACGTCCTTCCCTCTTTCTTTTTATCATTTCCTTTGCAAGAATTTCATACTGCTCCATAAGTATAGGCAAATCTTCTTTTGTAAGAGCATAAGGATCACCCGGGGGACACACAACAGGCTCCATACTCAGCTCTGTAAAGCCCATATCAGCCATATGTAAAATGTCCTTTGTAAAGTCGGTGTTGTTGTGGGTAAAGGTTCCTCGCATATAATAGTCCTTGCCACCACGCTTTTCCACAAACTCTTTAAATTTAGGAAGTATAACATCATAGCTTCCTTTGCCGTTATAATCCTTTCTGAAATGGTCGTGAACTTCCTTTCGGCCGTCAAGACTCAAAACCACGTTATTCATTTCCTTATTTAAGAAATCCATCTTTTCTTCGTCAAGCAGAACACCGTTGGTGGTGAGAGTGAAACGGAAGTTTTTATTGTGCTTTTTTTCAATGCTTCTTGCATACTCAACAAGCTTTACAACCACATCCCAGTTCATCAAGGGTTCTCCGCCGAAAAAGTCAACCTCAAGATTCCTTCTGCTTCCCGAATTTTCAATCAAGAAATCAAAGGCACGCTTTCCCACTTCAAAACTCATTAAAGCACGCTCGCCCTGGTATTTACCCTGACTTGCAAAGCAGTAGGAGCAATTTAAGTTACAGCTGTGGGCAATGTGAAGGCAAAGTGCTTTTATTACCTTTGAGTTGCTCTTGTATTCCTCTGCTAATTTTTCATACTTGTCAACGCTGAAAAGCTTGCCTGTTTCTTCAAGCTCCTTTATGTCTACGATGCACTCTTTTATTTCTTCTTCCGTTACATCTGGAAGGTCTTTATATTTACAGAGAATCTCCTTAACGATTTCCTCTTCTGTTTTTTCTTTGTACATAGCTATAATGTCGTATGCAACCTCATCAACAACGTGAACAGAGCCGCTTGGTGTATCAAGCACAATATTATAGCCGTTTAATTTATACTGATGAACCATTTTATCAAATCCTTTATAAGCATTGTGGGGGTCGACTCCCCTCGGCTTAAACTTAAAAACCGCTGCCGTGCAGCGGTTTTATTAAGCATTTTATTTTTCGATGTTTTCGCACTTCTGATTTGCTACACCGCAAGATGTTTTGCAAGCTGACTGGCAAGAAGTCTGGCATTCGCCGCATCCGCCGTTTTTAACTGAAGTTTCAATATTTCTTGTTTCAACTGTCTTAATTCTTTTCATTGTATAAGCCTCCTATTATTGTTCCGCTTTTGCCTTGCAAAAGCTTTTTTCATATTATACCATTTCACAAATAAAAAGTCAAGGCTTAATTAACATTAATAAGAGAAGAAAAAAGATTTTTTATATATCTTTTTTATTGACTAAATCACTTTTTTGGTATAAAATAGATTCATTAAGGTTTTTGAAAGGATGACTGTTATGAACAAAACCTACATCCCCGAAGGATACCGCCCGCTTCTTGACAAGTATGACACACAGCTGGCGATTTCCTACATAAAAAAAACATTCCAATCGGAGTTTGCTTCCGCACTTAACTTAAAAAGAGTTTCCGCTCCCCTCTTCGTAACAGAAGGAAGCGGTCTTAACGATAACCTCTCGGGCATTGAGCGTCCGGTATCCTTTGACATTCCTGCAGCAGGAGTTGATGCTCAGATTGTTCACTCCCTTGCAAAGTGGAAGCGACTTGCATTGAAGCGTTATGGCTTCAGGGTTGGTGAGGGCTTATACACCGACATGAACGCAATCCGCCGTGACGAAGAACTTGACAACCTTCACTCCATTTACGTTGACCAGTGGGACTGGGAAAAGATAATCACCGAGGAGACAAGAACCATCGACTATTTAAAGCTTATGGTTACAGCAATAGTAAATGCCATCTGCAACACCAATGAACGACTTCACGCACACTTCCCCCAGCTCATCAATTCTCTTTCCAGAGACGTTGCCTTTGTCACAACCCAGGAGCTTGAGGACATGTATCCTTATTATACCGCTTCAGAAAGAGAAAACGCCTTTGTTAAGGAACACAGAACTGCCTTCATTATGCAGATTGGCGGAGCACTTAAGAGCGGAAAACCCCACGATAACAGAGCACCCGACTATGATGACTGGTCGTTAAACGGAGATATTTTCTTCTGGAACGATACATTAAACCGTGCGGTTGAAATTTCCTCCATGGGGATAAGAGTAAATCCCGAGGTACTTGACCGCCAGCTTACAATTTCAGGCCATGATGAGAGAAGAAGCCTTACCTTCCACAAGATGTTACTCAAAGGAGAGCTTCCCTTAACCGTCGGCGGAGGTATCGGCCAGTCCAGGCTTTGTATGCTTATGATGAACTGTGCCCACATCGGCGAGGTTCAGTCAAGCATATGGGATGAGGACACTTTAAAAATCTGTGAGGAAGCAGGAGTTCCTATTTTATAATAATAACTGCCACCGGGTAGTAAATGCAAAAAGCATTTGTTATGTAGCGTTAGGTCTTTGAAGCTACATGCAAATGCTTTATTTTTTGGAGGTATACATGATTAAGAAACTAAAATGTTATTTTACAAAATCTGAAGCTTTGCTCTGGGCTGTGTCCGCCTTTTTTATCACGTTTTCATTTATCATATTCGACAGAGAAAATTTTCTTACATTAATCGCATCTTTAATCGGTATAACATCCCTTATATTTGCTTCAAAAGGAAACCCCGTAAGTCAGATTTTAATGATTGTATTTTCCCTTCTTTACGGCTACATTTCTCTGGGCTTTGCCTACTATGGAGAAATGATAACCTACCTTGGAATGACGCTTCCTATGGCTGTTATTTCCCTTATCCAGTGGCTAAAAAATCCTTTCAAAGGAAAAAAGAGCGAAGTAAGTGTAAAAAGTGCAGGCAAAAAAGAGATAATTATAATGCTTGTCCTAACAGGTATGGTTACATTTATTTTCTACTTTATATTAAAGATACTGAAAACATCTAACCTTCCGATAAGTACATTATCCGTGGCAACCAGCTTTTCGGCGGCTTACTTGACGGCCTTAAGAAGTCCTTACTTCGCCTTGGTTTATGCGATGAATGACCTTGTTTTAATTGTTCTCTGGACATATGCTTCGTTTTCCGATATATCATACCTTTCCGTTGTAATATGCTTTTTAATGTTTATGATAAATGATTCCTACTGCTTCATAAGCTGGAGGAAAATGCAAAAAAGGCAAATGCGTTAAGCATTTGCCTTTTTACAATTTTTATTATTAACCTCCCATGGAAGACTGAAGATCATTTGCTGCATCTTCAAGGCCGCCGAGGATAGCATTGGTAAACTCTCCGTCCATTTCAACTCCCCATTCGCCATCTGCTTTTACAACGCTCACTGTATCTTCAATGGTAATCATAGCCAGATCTTCCTTGGATATGCATTCTAAAAAGATTTCCATCATTTTCGCATTAGTTTCTTCTTCGGTGGTTTCTTCCGAACCCATGGTGGAAAACGCATACTGTAAAGCCGCCACAAAGAACTCACTCATTACAGGCTTCATGTCAATGTTAGTTATGCTTACACTGACATTCACGGTGTTTTCATCAACTTCTTCGGAGCCGATAATTTCATATTCCATTCTACTTACTAAATTTTCTGCAAAAAGTGCTGCTTCTTCATCAAAAATTGAATCCTCATTTGCTCCTCCGGAAATATACTCTGCCGCTTCTTCAAAATCGGCATTCTTCATTTCGTCAAGCAAAGCTGTTACAGCTTTTTCTGCCTGAGCCGTAGGAGAGCATCCTGCAAATGCAAAAAGCATAATACCTGCCAGCAATACCGCCATTAATCTTTTCATTGTGTTTTTCATAGTATTACTCCTTTAATTAAAATTTTTTCTCACCGGATAAAATCATCATCTTATCCGCTTTTTTCTCAATTTCGGGTTTTACCACTTTTTCCTCCCACTCCTCGGGAAGAAAATTTTCCATTGAAACAGAAATTGCCTCCGGCGGGCATCCCCAGTATTTAAGGAAAATTTCGTTTATCTCTAAAACCACCTTTTTCTTGGTTTCCTCATCCTTTGGGTAAGCTTTAATTGCAATATAGGGCATATATTATTCTCCTTTCTTTATCTCTTTTTATAATCCTTCGGAGACACTCCGACGGTTTTTTTAAATACAGTTGAAAAATACAAAGGATCGGTAAATCCCGAAAGCAGAGCTACGTTTTTAACCGAGTCTATTCCATGCTCTAAAAGAGAGACCGCATATTTGATTCTTAAATTACGAAGATGCTCGGAATATCCTATTCCCATCTTCTCCTTAAAAAGGTGGGAAATGTATTTTGAATTATATGATAGTTCAGAAGCGAGAGCTGTAACCGAAAGCTCAGGGTCTGTGAAATTTTCCTCCGTAAGCGTAAGAATCTTATTTATAATGGTATTTCTCTCATCGTTGTCCACCACTATACGGGAAAAGGTATAAAGTAAGATTCCTTCCGACACAAGGTCTAAATTAATCTCCGATGCCCTGCATAAGGAATCGTGCCAGAGAGGAATTATCCCTTCAAAACCCGTAAATATACGGTTTAACTTATTAATACAAAACCTCGCAAAAAGAGCTTCGGCTCTTGCTCCTCCGAAATCTATATACATATATTCGGTGTTTTCCCCCGCATTGACGCTGAATTTCTCTTCGCTGAAGGCAAAGATAAGGCTTCCCGCATTGAAGGGATATTCCATATCGTCAATTTTAACCTTTCCGCTCCCCTGTCTTATGAGCGTCATACGATGGTATTTAAGCTCCAGCTCTCTTTTCATAACTTCAGGTGAGGTCTCGTATATGAAACGGTGAGTATCTATTTTTTCTACTGAGGATTCTTCAATGAATTTGCATATATTTTTCTCTTTCATAACCCACCTCCTTTTTAAGTATAATACAACGTGCCGACAAAATCAATACATTTCAAACTTTTTCACATAAAAAAATAGATTTTTTCTATTGTTTTAACCGTAATTTGTGATATACTTAAATTATTAAAATCGAAAGGAGCTTTATTATGAGTAAAATTAAAGTTGGTATTTTTGGTGCCGGCAGAGGTATGGATATTGCAAGAAATTTCCTTCTGCTCAATGCCGATATTGTAGCAATATGCGATTTCCACGAAGAGAGACTCGCCAAGGCTTCAAAGGAGCTTGGCGACACGGTTAGTGCATACTCCGACTTCGATTCCTTTATCGAGCATGATATGGACGCAGTTATCCTTGCTAACTTCTTCCACGAGCATACCCCTTATGCTATCCGCTGCTTTGAAAAGGGAATTCACGTATTTTCTGAGTGTATTAGTAACGGCACAATGGCAGAGGGTGTTGAACTTATCCGTGCCTTTGAAAAGAGCAATTCCATTTATTTTCTGGCAGAAAATTATCCCCAGATGATTTTTAACCGCGAAATAAAGAGAGTGGTTGACTCCGGAACGCTCGGAAGAATCCTTTATGCCGAGGGCGAATATAACCACCCCGGTGATCCCAGGGAAATAGGATTCAAGAAAACCTACAACTACTTTCCCGGTCACTGGAGAAACTTCCTTCCCCGAACCTATTATGTAACCCATTCTCTAGGTCCCATTATGCACGCGACAGGCGCAACACCGAGGCAGGTTTCTGCTCTGGCTGTTTATGAGCCCTTCCTGGAGGACGACATTCCCACCGCATCAAGAAGCGGTGACAGAGTGGCAATAATCACCACTAAAAATGATGACGGCTCGGTTTTCCGCTTCACCGGCTGTGCCGCCTTCGGCGGACACCATAACGCATACAGAGTTTGCGGAACTGAAGGTCAGATTGAAAACATCCACGGTATGGGCGGCAAAATGGTGCTTCATTATAACGGATGGACCAAGCCCGAGGGAGCAGATGAAATTTCAATGTACGATGCAAAGTGGCACGATAAGGACGAAGAGCTTATTAAAAAGAGCGGCCACGGCGGTGCAGACTTCATTACCGCAAGAATGTTTTTGGAGTGTGTAAAGGAAGGTAAGCAGCCCTGCCATCCCTTCGATATTTACTCTGCCGTTACAATGTCCTCTGTCGCAATATTAGCACACAGAAGCATGTTAAAAGGCGGAATTCCCTTTGAAATTCCCGATTTTAAAACAGAAGGTGCAAGAGTAATGTATGAAAACGACCGTCTCTCTCCTTTCCCCGGCAAAAACGGAGAAGAGCCTACACTTCCCTGCTGTTCAAAACCCGACTTCAGACCGTCGGAGGCGCAGATGAAGCTTTTCAAAAAGGAAGTTATGGGTATAGAAGAATAATTAAAAGGTGTGTGGCAAATGCCACACACCTTTTTTCACGCCTTATTGATATCTTTTTTTAGCCAATCAAATACGTATTTAATATATTCATCCCAGAACACCCAGCTGTGAGTTCCTTCCGACTCTCTGAAAGTATAGTCATAGGAAAGGCCTTCAAAGCATTCCTTGAGGCGGATGTTTTCAGCATAAAGGCCGTCCTTTGTGCCGACACCCATAAATATCCTGGGTTTTATTTCGCACTTGTCGGTTTTCTTTGCAAGGTAAAATAAATCGTCATCCTCAGGAATGTCGATATTTTCTCCGTAAACAGCCTTAAGCGGAACACTGAAGGTTTCCTTTCGCATCATAATATCCGCAACGCTCGAAAGACCTGCGGCAGCGGCATAGCATTCGGGATTCTTAAGGGCAATTTTGAGTGCTCCGTATCCGCCCATAGAAAGGCCGGCGATGAAATTATCCTCTCTTTTTTCAGATATGTTAAAGAAGTTTCTCATAAGAAGCGGAAGCTCCTTTGCTATATATGAATAATACTTTCCGCCGTGAACCATATCGGAATAAAAGCTTCTGTCACCAAATGGCATAATAACAGCAATACCGTGTGCTTCGGCATAACGCTCAACGGAGGTTCTTCGAAGCCATATCGTATGGTCATCGCTTAAGCCGTGAAGAAGGTATAAGCATTTAAATTTTCCGGTAGTTTCAGCCTTTTCCACACCGATTTCACCTGTTGTAGCATTTTGCGGAATTATGGCATAAACCGTGGTCTGAAGCCCTAAAGCTCTGCTAAATAAATGAAGTTCGCAAAAAGCCATTTATATCACTCCTTTGTATCTGCGGGATAATGTATTTTGCACTGTTTTCTTATCTCGTCCATCTGCTCTAAAATCTTTATACTTGAAGCTAAGGGATGAATGTCGCTTTCGGTTTTACCTTCCCTTATGCAGTTGCAGCATTCTGTAATTTCTTCTTCAAAGCCTTCGCCAATCATGGGTGCAAAAATTTTTTCGCCTGCTACGGTAAGCTCGCTTGCTCCGTAAAAGCAGGGCATATAAATCCTGCCCTTCGTTCCGTAGATGATTCCGTCGGCTGGTTTCGAAAGCCTGGTTGCGGAAGAAATTTTCGCAATAGCTCCGCTCTCATATTTTAACAGAACTTCCATGACTGTGTCAACACCGTCTTCAATTTTTGCGGCAGATTTTATTTCGACGGGATTTTCTCCGAAGAAAACGGATGCGAAATGAAGACCGTAAACGCCAACGTCCAAAAGGGAGCCTCCCGCCATATTGACGTTAAACAGATTCGGCTCGTCCGCTTTTTCGGTACGGTAACAAAAGTCCGCCGAAAGCTCCATAGCCTCGCCGATTTTACCCTCCGATACCGCCTTAACGGCCTCTTTTGTTGCAGGAAGGAATTTTGTCCACATAGCTTCCATCAAAAATACTCCGTTTTTCTTGGCACAAGAAGCAACCTCTTTTGCCTCATCGGCATTTACGCAGAGGGGCTTTTCACATAAAACAGGCTTTTTCGCATTTAAGAAAATTTCCGCACAGCTTTTATGAAAAGGATGTGCCGTTGCAACATAAACCGCATCAACCACACCTGATGATGCCATTTCCTCATAGCTTGTAAAAACGTTTTCAATGTCGTATTTTTCACCGAAGGCTCTTCCTCTTTCCTCACTTCGGGATGCTACTGCAGCAAGGGTTGCACCTTTAACATTTTCAACTGCTTTTGCAAATTTATTTGCAATTCCGCCTGCTCCAGCGATTCCCCAGCGTATGTTTTTCATAAAAATTCCTCCTTACGAAAACAGCTGAACAAAAATGCCGGGGCATATTTGTACAGCTGTAAAAATTCCGTCAGTAGTATCCGGGCAGATAAAAAAGAGTCAGAATGAACAAACTTTGCCCGTATGGGCAATAGCCCGAAGCTGTATGAGATACAGCGAGTGGCAAAGTTTGTTTATAGCAAGAAACTTTTTTCTGCCAACAGAATAGTTATCCAAAAGCTTTGCTCTATTTTATTTAATGTTATTTTTTTCTGTATAAAACACTTTTCTTGCGGTCTGAACTTTTTTAGCGACCGGAATTATCTTATACCGTAGTTTTCGATAATATAGTCCATATCCTTATCTCCACGGCCGGAAAGGTTAATTAACACAGAGCCGTGATCCATTCTCTTTGCAAGCTTCATACCGAAAGCAACTGCGTGAGCACTTTCGATTGCAGGAATGATGCCCTCTAAGCGAGAAAGCTTGTAGAATGCATCGATGGTTTCTTCATCATCTATAACATCATACTTAACTCTGCCCATTTCCTGTAAGAATGCGTGCTCGGGACCGCTTGAAGGATAGTCAAGACCGCTGGCAACAGAGTATACGGGAGCGGGCTCGCCGTTTTCGTCCTTAAGCATTATACTGTTAAAGCCGTGCATAATACCCTCTGTACCGTACTTAAGGCTTGCTGCATGATCGCCAAGCTTTTCTCCTCTTCCCAGGGGTTCAATTCCGTATATGTCAACTGGATCGTTTAAGAATCCTGCAAAAAGACCTGCTGCATTGCTTCCGCCGCCTACACAAGCAACGATGGAATTGGGAAGGTGACCTGTCATTTCAATAAACTGCTCTCTCGCCTCAATACCAACAACGCTTTGGAAGTCTCTTACCATCATGGGGAAAGGATGGGGGCCAAGCACTGAGCCGATGCAGTAAATCGCATCGTTATATTCCTTACTGTATGCATCAAACGCCGCGTCAACCGCTTCCTTAAGAGTCTGAAGACCTTCAGTTACTTCGATTACGTTTGCGCCTAATATCTTCATTCTTGCAACGTTGGGTGCCTGCTTCTTTATGTCAACCGCACCCATATAAATATCGCATTCAAGGCCGAAATATGCCGCAGCTGTTGCAAGAGCAACACCGTGCTGACCTGCACCTGTTTCTGCAATTACCTTTTTCTTGCCCATGTAGGAAGCAAGAAGAGCTTCACCCATACAGTGATTTAACTTATGAGCACCAGAGTGATTCAAATCCTCTCTCTTTGCATAAAGCTGAACCTTGCCGCCAAGAGAATCGGAAAGTCTTTCAAGGTGTGAAATGGGTGTGGGACGACCCTGGAATTCTTTTCTTATTCTTCTGAGTTCCGCAATGAACTTTCTTGACTGGCAGATAGAGAAATATGCCTCTGTAATTTCAGCCATGGCAGCCTTTAATTTATCCTCTACAAATACTCCTCCGTATTTACCGAAATATCCTTCTTTATCGGGATAATTGTTAAAATATGTGTCAAAATCTACACCGTTTAATTTCATTTTAATTACTCCTTTATATAAATCTTAGTTATTTTCTTATTTATTACTTTACCTTTCGCCATCGCTTTGTAAGTATAAACATATGTAGCCTCCAAATAAAAAAGTCCTTGACAGTAAAACTGTCAAGGACGAATAAACTATCCGCGGTGCCACCTTGAATTCACGGTTTTCCGTGCACTTTAAAGGATACCAACATATCCCCGACTTCTTACGCGAGTCTTGCGTCAGTGCATTTAACACTGCCCTATGGCAGCCCATATTACTCAGTGGAACTTTACGGAACTCACACCATAATCCGCTCGCTTTAAAAGCCCTTTCTGCCTTTTTTCTGCCTCAACGGTTTTATTTTTTTGATATTATAGCACTCTTTTATCTTTTTGTCAACTGTTTTTTAAGCTTATTCTCCCTTAAAACCCTTGACAATCAAAAGACCTTATGCTATAATACATTGTGTTTTCAAAAAAGATATGCAGGTGTGGCGGAATTGGCAGACGCGTACGGTTCAGGTCCGTATGAGAGCAATTTCATGCAGGTTCAAGTCCTGTTACCTGCACCAAAGAAGAGAGCACACCCTTCGGTGTGCTCTCTTTTACAATACTTATATTTGAAAGGGTAAAATCATGAACAAAAATCTTTATAAAATCCCACTTAAATTAACCGGAGACAGACTTTTATTTATTATAATAACCTGGGTATTTTCCGTTACACTTACTGTGGTTTTAGACTTTTTAACCGGCGGAAACAGTTTTGCTATCGGAATTTATTATTCTATAGTTACGTCAATCCCCTATTTGATGCTTATATACTATGAAGCCTTTGATGTCGGTCATCTTGAGAGGAACAAAGAAAGTGCATCAATGAAAAACGGTTTCTTATACTGTCTTATCTGGCAGATACCCTCACTTATTTTCTTCGTGCTTTACCTTTTAAGCTTCACAGGAATCCTTTCAACCCCCATTACCTCCTGGCTATTTGGCGGTATATGGCTTGCTCCCTTCATGGGGCCAAGATGGAATACTGTAGAAAATGCAAATCTTATCCAGTACATCGTCTTTATGGCTTCAGAATGGGGATTTTTCCTTGTTTCTTACTATATGGGAATGAAGGACATAGTGTTAATAAAGCCCAAAAAGAAAAAAAGTTCAGGAAATATGAAAAAATAATAAAAAAGGGGCTGTAAAATAATTACAGCCCCTTTTTCAGGAGATAGGAAAAAATGCTTCAGAACGGACAAACTGAATTGAGAAAGTCTGTTTACAGACTTTTCGAAAGTTACCCGAAGGCGTATATAGATACGTTGAGGGTG
>JAZQAZ010000007.1:0-6064 GCA_045545475.1 Clostridia bacterium
AGCATACGCCTTAACATTGCCTGTCATATTCTCATAATGCATGGAAAGAGAACATCCTCCGAGAACGATGTTGTATGTATCAAGGAAAAATCCGTCCGATTCTGCAATTTCGTGCAAATATCTTTGCGCATCCTCCGAAAAACTGTTTCCTATTGATAAAATGTTCATAATTATTCTCCCTTCATCATTAATTCTTTAAGTTCGTTCCAAATAACATCGGCGATGGCTTCCATCCCTTTGTCTCCAGGATGCGCGGCAACACCCGAATGTTCAAAAAGTCCGAGTGCTTTCATTTCCGGATTTTCGCCTATTAAGCCCAAATCGTGGGCCACCTTGCCGTATTCCTTGGCAACCTCGAGTATAGCATTATCCACAGCCTCTCTAATCCAGAAATTTGTAGTGAAAATAATTTTTGCATCGGGATTTTTTTCTGTAAGATACTTTATTAAATGTCTGATTCCTTCCTTAAGGTCGTAACCTTCAAGACTGTCTAAAGTAACATTTTCTCCGAGACGATAAATAAGTATATCGGGTGCAAAATCCTTTGCAGCTTCAAAGTTTTTATAAACCTCATCATCCCAAAAACCACGCTCCCAGGTTGCACACTGTGTAATGCAGAAAGTCGCATCCGGATCAATTTCAGAAACTCTTTTCATCAGGATATGAGCATAATCCTTGTCTTTAGAGGACGCCGCCATACCGCAGTCCCTCAGCCATCCGATACGTTCGCTGGCACCGTGACGTAGCGTGGAGTTACCTGCAAACATAATTTTTTTGCCACATCCGCCTTTGTTTATGAAGGAAACGTAATCGTTTACATCAACCTCTTTTAACGGATCTACGGTATTCACCTTGTATTCGTCAGAGTCTTTTCTGCTAAATCCCATAATAATCTCCTCCATCGTAATTTACTCATAATAATTTTATCATAAAAGTTTAAAAAAGTATATGGATATATCTACCGTTTCTTAGCACTAAACATCCTTGCACATCTCGGTAGGATAACATTGTCAAAAGACGCAAATGACAGCTTTTCCGATAGAAATGTTATCGATGTTGTTAATTCTCTTCAAGAAAATTATATCATATTTGATTTTTTATGCAATGGAAAAAACTGCTTTTTAATTGACAAATTAAAAATAAAAAGTATAATGAAAGCAGGAAGGTGATAGAATGGGTACGAAAATTTCTATTGTAAGAAATTGCTTTGAAGATGAAGCTCCTTTAGATTGTTTTCATGTTAACAGTTGTGGATACTGTCTTGACAGGGATTTTGATTCCGAAATAGACAGACCGACGGGAAATGGAGACTATCAGCTTATATTTGTAATTTCGGGCAGACTTTATGCTGTGCGGGATGGAGAAAAAACATATTATGAAAAGGACAGTGTTCTTTTGTATAAGCCGGGAGAAAAGCAGCTTTACGGAAGCTTAAAGGAAGATAAGACCTCTTATTTCTGGGTACATTTCAATGGAGATATGGCAGAGTCTTTGCTTTTTAAGTCCTCCCTTTCCGAAGGCTTTTTCCATAGAATAAATATAACCGAAAGCAATCTTAAAACCGTAATAGAGATGGGAACTAAATTAAGGTTTAAAGCACCTGACTATCAGTTAAAGCTTTTAAGTCTTTTTACAAAATTACTTTCCGACATTGTGTTATCCAAGGAAATGGGAAATGATGACCGAGCATTATATAAAAAGCTTCAACCTGCAATCTACGATATGGAAAATAATCTTTCCAGACATAGAACGGTATCTGAATATGGAAAAATGTGCTCTATGAGTGAGTCTTATTTTATACATTCCTTCAAAAAATGCATAAATATGTCGCCTGCTTCCTACAGAAATAAAATTGTCATGAATGCGGCGGCAGAGCTTCTTTCCGAAGGCGATATGTCTGTGGGGGAAATAGCGGAAGCTGTGGGAATAAATGACTTCCTATACTTCAGCCGTAAATTCAAAAAGTTCCATGGTATTTCACCAACGGCTTACAGAAAAAATAATTCAGAAAAACATTTTTAAATATATACGAGGCGTGTAGTTTTCATTGTAGTGACAACTTTTATTTCTTTTTTCTGCAATAGATTAAATACATGCGAGAAGTAGCTTACGCTGAGGTTGCAACTCTTAGCATAAAAGGAAACATCCCTATCGATATAAAAGTTGTTGACAATAGATCGTAAGAAGAAGCTTCATCTTCAAAGCAATTTCTCACAATAGAAATTTTCGCATCCATTCAATCACCTTTCTGCTTTTATCATACTTTCTATTTTCAATTTGTCAATTAAAAAGCAGTTTTTTCTATATCAAAAACAGTTTATTCCATTGCATAAAAAATCAAATATGATATAATTTTCCTGAGGTGAATTAAATGAATAAATTTGAAAACCCAAAATTAGTCAGCGAAAATAAGGAAAAACAGCGCGCCTACTACATCCCCTTCCCCGATTTTGAATCCGCAAAGAAAAACACAAAAGCAGAAAACCCCAAGTACACACTTTTAAACGGCGAATGGGACTTTAAGTATTTTGATACTTATCAGGAACTTCCCGAATCTATTTTAGATGTGGATTTTACCGATAAAATATCCTTGCCCTTATCCTGGCAATGTGCAGGCTACGGAAAATTCCAATATACCAACATAAACTATCCCTTCCCTTTTACACCGCCCTATGTTCCCTCGGTAAATCCCGTAGGTGTATATAAAAGAGAGTTTAATGTGGAAAGCTTTGAAAAAATGTACATCGTTTTTGAAGGTGTAAGCAGTTATTTCGAGCTTTACATTAACGGAAACTATGTCGGCATGAGCAAGGGCAGTCACCTTCAGTCGGAATTTCTCATATCTCCTTTCCTTAAATCAGGGAAGAATGAGGTTATAGTTTCCGTATATACCTGGTGCGACGGAAGCTACCACGAAGACCAAGACTTTTTCAGGCTTCACGGTATTTTCAGAGATGTGTATCTCGTAAGCCGTCCCGAAAACCACATAAGAGATATTTATATCAAAACCGATATTTCGGGTAATGTTGACCTTGAAGCAGATTTTATCGGCAATGCTACCGATGTTTCCTTTACTGTGGTTTCCCCCGACGGAAAAGAATATGAGTCTGACAATCTTCACGTAAAAATTGACAACCCCGTTTTATGGAATGCCGAATATCCCGTTTTATACGACATTTACATAAAAGCAGGCTCGGAATATATAAAGCGCCGCATAGGCTTCAGATCCGTGGGAGTTTCAGAAAACTCCGAGCTTTTAATAAACGGAGTTGCCGTTAAGCTTAAAGGCGTAAACAGACACGATTCTCATCCCGATTTGGGATATTACACACCCTACGAGCATATGCTTAAGGATATTGTATTGATGAAGCAGAACAACATAAACTGCGTAAGAACAAGTCACTATCCCAACCACCCCGAATTTTACGAACTCTGCGACGAACTGGGAATATATGTTATTGACGAAACCGACCACGAATCCCATGGCGTTGAGTACGCCTTTGGCTTCTGTTCATTAAGGTCCATTGAGCAGATGGCTTCAAATCCCCTTTGGACAGAATCATTCCTTGACAGAATGGAAAGAATGGTTGAGCGTGACAAAAACTTTATATCCATAATTATGTGGTCATTGGGTAACGAAGGTCAGTTCGGCACAAATCATATTGCAATGTCAGAACAAACCAAAAAGCGTGACACCACAAGACTTATACATTATGAAAGAACTGCATTTCCCAACAAAGCCTATGGCGCCGATCAGATGGACATACACCCCTGTGTTGACATCATAAGCAGAATGTATACCTCAGTTCCAGATACTAAGATTCACGGCGAACTGAAAACGGACAAACGCCCCTATTTCCTGGCAGAATACGGCCACTCAAAACGCCCCGGCCCTTATTTACTTGAACAGTACTGGGATCTTTTCTACACCTATCCCCGTCTTGTGGGCGGATGTATATGGGAGTGGTGCGACCATGCAATTCCCACATACAGAAACGGTCACCCCAGAGGATTTTGTTACGGAGGAGACTTTGGTGATTTCCCCAACGATTCCTACTATTGTGTTGACGGTCTGGTTTCTCCCGACAGAGAGCCTCATATCGGTCTTTTATCACTTAAAAAGGCACAAGAACCCATAAGAGTATTTTCGGACAATCCCGAAAGCGGAATTTTCACCTTCCACAACAGAACCGATTTCACCGATGCATCAGATTTTGACATTATAATAAAAACCATTGCAGATGAAAAAGTACTTTCCGAGAAAGTAATAAACATAAGCATCCCTCCCCACGAAAAGGCAGAGCTTAAGATAGACATTGACAAAGATATAAAAGCAGAGCATTGTGCTTTTATAGAATTTTATATAAATACCAAAAATGCTTATCCCTGGTGCGAAAAGGGGCATAATTTAGGAATGACTCAGATTCCTTTGCCCTTTGAAAGAATCGGGAAAGCTCCCCTTCCCGAAACAAAGCTTTCCTTTGAGAAAAACGGAAGATTTATTTCCCTTTCATCCGATAACACGGTTTACACCTTTGACAGGGCAAAGGGAATGATTACTTCCATTAAAAAGGACGGAAACGAGCTTTTATATAGTGAAGGCTTTATTGAGGTATGGCGTGCCCTTACCGATGTTGACTACCGTTCACCAAGAGAAAAGTTGTGGAAAGGCGACTTTGTCAACCATGTATTTTTCTCCGTAAGAGGCGAAAGCTTTGAAGAAAATTCCGATTCTCTTAAATTAAGCTTTGAAGGCACTCTCGGTGCAAGTGCAAGACTTCCCCTTTATGCACTTACAATATGCTATACACTTACAAAAGAAGGTCTTTCGGTTTCAATTACGGGTGACAAAAATACAGAGCTTCATTCTGTTCCCAAAGACGACCCTTCATTCGACCCCAATCTCAAAACCGTCCTTCCCTACATTCCGAGATTTTCATATTGTCTCCCATTAATCAAGGACTTTGAAGACCTTACTTATGTGGGAAACGGTCCTTATCAGTCCTTCGGTCATATAAAGAATCATGTTAAGGGCGGTATTTTCCACTCAACTGTTACCGAAGAATTTGTTGACGATATAGTTCCTCAGGACTGCGGAAACCACACAAATGTAACAAGCCTTTGCCTTAAGGGGAAAAATTCACTTACGGTTAATGCCGATAAGCAGTTTGAATTTTCTTCTCTTCACTATTCGGTAGGTCAGCTTGATTCTGCTTTCCACGCCTATGAACTTAAAGAGGAAAATCTCACAAATCTTCTTATATGCCTTCCTCCTGAAGTTAATTCTTTCGATATTTCTGCAAAACATATCGACTTTAATTTCACAATCAATATCAGCTGAACTTGATAGCAAAAGGGACTGTAAAAAAAGACTAATGAAAAATCGAGGATGAAAGTCCTCGATTTTTTGTGCACACAAATAGCTGAAAACATAGCGGAATCAGTCGTTTTGTGGTATAATTTTAAGTTCAACAAGGAAACCACAGACAAAAAATATCATCAAGAGATGTTCAGAGCAGTAAATTTCAAAAGAGATGAAAGTGGTAGTTTGATTTGCCCAAATGGGAAGAAATTTAATTATCTGTATAGCCGACCGGTGAAAGATAACAAGTTCGGAAGAACAGAAGAATTTGTACAATGGATATAGTAAGGTTATCCTCACCACAAGCTTTGCGGAATGTGACATAGGCTTGATATCGTCGGTAAAATAGCATTTTTTGTAAAATATCCACTTTTATGAAAAACGTCGACTACACAAACAAATACCCCTCTTAGCCAGTAAAGGTTGGCCAAGAGGGGTATATGTTTCATAGTTATTCGCAAGATGGCTTACCTGCTGAAGGGTAATAACATCATAGTTCCCGCTTAAAAGAGCATCGTTTAATGTAGCTTCGCTCGCAATTGCTTTAGCATTTTTGTGAAAAGCATACGCCTTAACATTGCCTGTCATATTCTCATAATGCATGGAAAGAGAACATCCTCCGAGAACGATGTTGTATGTATCAAGGAAAAATCCGTCCGATTCTGCAATTTCGTGCAAATATCTTTGCGCATCCTCCGAAAA
>JAZQAZ010000008.1:0-186690 GCA_045545475.1 Clostridia bacterium
AATAATCTTCCTCTTTGGGAGAGAAGACTTGTTGAAGGTCCTTACATCCACCATGTAACAGAAATTGAAGGAAGTCTTACAAAGGTTTTAGTTGAGACTATGAAATACTTCCCCGATGTAAAGGTTGAAGTTATTGAATAAGGAGAAGAAAATGAAATATACATTAAAAGAAATACTTGATCTTGCAGAAAAAGGCGGTTTTGCCGTTCCTGCCTTCAATGTTTACAATCTTGAAACATTAATGGGCGTTGTAAATGCAGTAAAGGAAACAGGTGCTCCCGTTATTGTTCAGATGTACAGCAGACTTTTCAATACCGGTACAGGTAAGTTTATGGCTCCCGTTATACTTGACGTTATGAATGATGTAAAAAGTCCGGTTTGCTTTCATCTTGACCACGGTGCAGGCCTTCCCGAGTGCATAAGAGCTATGCGCTATGGTGCAACCGGCGTTATGATTGATGCATCCACACTTCCTATAGACGAAAATATCGCCGAAACAAAAAAGACCGTGGATATTGCCAAAGAAGCTTCTGTAAGCGTTGAGGGTGAGCTTGGTCACATCGGCTCCACAAAGGACGAGGTGTGGGACTCCTACACAACAGTAGAGGATGCCGTAAGATATGTTAATGAAACAGGCGTTGACGCTCTTGCAATTATGGTTGGGACAGCTCACGGAAAGTATGCTAAGGCTCCCGTTCTTGCAATTGAAAGAATTGCCGAAATCCATAAAAATACAAAGGCTCACCTTGTTCTTCACGGCGGATCCGGCGTTCCGGATGATCAGATAAAAGCGGCAATTGATGCAGGTATCAGAAAGATTAATTTCGGTACAGACGTTTGCTGTTCCTTCATTGAAGCATATAAGGGACTTGATCCTTACTCTGCTCCTCTTGACGTGGTTATGGCAAAGGCGAGCGAAGCGGTAAAGGCATTTGCGATTGAAAAAATCAAGCTCCTTGGAGCATGTAAATAACATTGATAAAAAGACTCTGCGTTTGTGTATTTGGTTTTTTAGCAACCTTTATTATATACGGCGAAATAATAAACCCGGCATCCGTTATTATGTGGCATAGTAAAATAAATTGGGATATGATTGAAGCCGCCTATATTATGGGAATACCGTTTGATTTAATCCATGCACTCGGAACTGCATTTTTCTTGTGGTTTATATCCGAACCTATGATAGATAAGATTGAAAGAATTAAAGTTAAATATGGTTTGGTTGAAAGATAGCCATAAATAAGTAAAAGCACGAAAGTTGAAATATCATACTTTCGTGCTTGTTTTATTTTAGATTTATAATATTGAGTTCTTCTTTTCTTGCATAATCAAATGCTATTCTTGTTCCGCTTTTGGGTTGATAATACATACTATCCTTCAAAAATGATAGATGCAGGAAAAGCAGCTTATGTAGAGCGAAATTACGAAATGATAAATAATAGCAGGTATTGTAGATGTTATTATGATGAAAATTATATGCCACCAAGACGAAAAAACAGTAGAAGAGATTTAACAGTACATAATGATCCGTATAGCTCTGAATATTTCTAAATTTAGTATATAGTTAAGTCTGAACCTCGGAGAAAAATCCGGGGTTCTTTTTTGGAAAAAATTAATAAACTGATTAGATTTGTGATTTTTAAATCGTTATTAACTAATGAAGACACTCCAAACGTTCCTTGAAAATTTAATATAATCCTCCGCAAATGATACAGGTTATTGGATAGTATGCTAAGAAAAGAGCGTGCCCGGTTTGAAATTTACATAGTAAAGCCTGATAATACATGGTCTATACGAGCATAGGAACTGTTGCGGAGTGATTAGCAAATAATTTTATTAGGAGGGTATATGAAATGGCTAATGATATACTTTATACAGTAAAGAAGTTTCAGAAATTATACATACTAATAAAGCTTATGTATATGAACTAATTAAGGCGGGGTTGCTGCCGGCATTGAAACTGGGTTCGTATAAAATAAGAAAAGAAACACTTGAAATTTTTTTGAAAGACCACGAAGGGTATGACCTGACAGATCCAAATGATATTGTCAAGATAACAGTAAATAATACTGAATAACAATATGGTTTTGACACTCAGGTATGTACCCTTTGCTTTTGTCACCATTTTGACACCCCAAATTGCTGTAAAGTTAAATTATTCGAAGTTACAATAAATAAAAGGATGTACTGAGTAATCGGGTAAATGGGCGACAATAGCCCATTTTATCGGGGTTTGCAGGTTATAATGAGTAACAATAAGGAACAAAAAGATTTCGCAAATTGGAAACGGTAACAACCCCATGGTTGGTATGACCGTTGCTGTTGCAGTTGCTATCGAAGAAGCTTGCAAATAATTCTCAGAATTATTTGCAATGAAATTTGCCTTTGCAAATGAAATTCGCCCCGCGATTGAAATGTTAAAACATAAAATGCACCGCTGAACTGTTGTTCTGCGGTGCATAATCATATGGGGCAAATTTTATTTCATTTGGATCAAAGCGAACATATTTCATGACTGAAGGTCATTTCAAGTACGAAGTACATTTCACGAAAAACAATGCGCAAACATTGGCAGACCGCAAGTGACAGAGGAAGATATTCCTACATACTTTTGAAAAATTGATAAAAGTAAATATCCACCCGTTGGTGGATATTTTTTATGCCTTAAATTCTCTCTCAACCAAATAGTCTAATGTTACCTTATAAAGATCCGCAAGCTTGATTGCCGCCCAAAGGGGAAGCTCACGCTCGCCACGTTCATACCTCTGATAAACTGTAAGCTGCATATTTAATAACTCTGCAATTTCTTTCTGAGTTTTATCGTTGTCCTCTCTTAAATCCCGCACACGTCTATAAAACATAATTTCATACCACCTTTATATTAGTGTATGAAATTATTATATAAAAAAACACCGTTTGGTGTTGACAAATAACACCAAACGGTGTTATAATACTGATAACTATAAATGAAAGGATGGTATATATGAAAAAAATATTTTGTTTGCTTTTAGTGGTAGGTATGCTTTTATCAGGGAATATAGCAGAAGTTTGTGCCGGAGGGGTTATCATGTATTCTTTGGATGGCAGAACTTGCGTTGTAAATGAATCTGAAGTTTATGCTTACAAGATGGTTGGATGGTACAATGGAAAACCTGTAACAATGTATTCGGATGACGGCAGAGCAATTATTGTGGGGGAAAGAGAAATAAGCGATTATGAAAAGGTCGGTTGGCACTACAAAGTTACTATGTACGCTCCTGATGGCAGAACAGCAGAAGTCCCCTATGCTGATGTACAAGCATGGAAAAACGTCGGATGGTATACGGAGCCTGTTGTGGTGATGTATTCTTTGGATGGCAGAACGGTAACTATAGCAGAGTCGGAGATTGAAGCGTATAAAGCTGTCGGCTGGTATACAGAAGAAATGTATAATGCATATTATTTTTATCCTACAGATGTCATTTCGGAAAAAGTTCCTAGGTTTGATATAGCGGTGGGAGGAACGTTATATAATGAGGAGGCTCCGTCAGATTCAAAAAGTTCTCCTGATTATTGGTATAGAGCCGATTTTGAAAAAGCAAGAGCGTATCAAAATTTATTGAAGAACTCTGGATGGGAACAAGATGGATTGACTGATTTTAATTATGAAACAAAAATAGTTAATAATACTGTGAAGAAATCTGCAAGATCGTTTAGTGTTTTCTTTGTAAAAGGAAAGGTTAAGTTACATTTTTATTATTCATACAAAACAGGGAATGTATGCGTAAGCTATTATAACAGGTATTGATAAGGTTTTTCACAAATGTTTAACTTGGGGGAGGGCTTTTTTGCCCTCCCGTTTTCATATGGTTTATGTATTTTTTTGATGGTGTGTCAGCAAGGAGAGAGGAAATCCGCTCTTTCTATGTTGACAGCGATAAAACAAAAAACACCACCCATCGGGTGGTGTTTTTTGTATCTTTATCCCTCGATACCGTCGGGAATTTCTATCTTTCTTGGTTTAATTTTCTTTAATACCTGTTTGTCTAAATAGATTATAAGAAGCACTGTTGCAAGGCAGGCGATTAATGATAAAAACTGCTGTGCATAAATGGTCAATCCGAAAATCTTTCCGCCAAGAACCTGATGATGCTGAAGCTTTTTGAAAATGGGAGTCATTAAAAGTGTTGTTAAAAAGCCGCATATTCCGTAAATCGTCTGCTTTACGGCAAGTGCATCGCTCCTCTTGTCAGGATCGACATAGTCGTATATAAGATTAATTTCGCCGGAGTTTATTCCGCCCATTGCCGCAGCCTGAAGTACGGAATAGATGGGGAAGACGATAAAACCATTAGACGGGTTACAGAAGGCGGCAACAAGGAAAGAAAGCGCTGCAATACCGTAGCATATTTTAAGCATTTTCGCAAAGGAATATCTGTCCGCATACTTTCCGAAAACGAAGGAGCAGGGAATACGGGATGCCGCATTTAAGATTGAAATTACGGTTATGAAAATCATGGGGAAGCCAAGCTCTTTAACCTGATATGTACCAAAGAAGGAAACAACGATGTGGTTTGAAATTGTCCAGAAAACGCTGGTCATAATAACCTTTACAATGTCACGGTTGGTTAAAATGTTCTTAAAGCGTGTAACGGTGGGAGTGGGCTTTGTATTTGTTACAATGGGTTCTTCTTCTTTTGCAAATGCAATTGAAAGCGTGTGAGAAACCATTAAAACAAAAATAGTAATTGCACAGATAACGAAAGCCATTTTCATATTTTCGGCTTCTTCGTAATAGTCTATGACAAGTCCCATTATAAACTGGAAAACAAAACCGGAAACTAAAGAAACCGCTTCCTTGACGGAAGTGAATATTCCTCGTTTATTGTCAGCCACCTGACGCATATAAAGCCCTGTTTTAGGCGCGAAAATGATATTTGAAATAAAGTAACCGCTTAAAAGGAAAATGATGAATAGACCTGTTTTAAGCGTTCTTCTGAAGTTGAAGAAGGGAACTAAGTATAAAGCCATAAAGCACAGCTGATTTATTATGTGCATTACGGTAACCTTCCACTTTACTCTTTTTCCGCTTTTGAAAAAAGCAATTGATAAAAGCTGAAAGCCATATCCTAATGCAACAAAGGATGAAAGGATTGCGGTTAAGCTGTCAGAAAAGCCTAAATTGGTTGTAAGCTTTGCAAGATAGGCACCGGTAATTAAAATGGAAATGAGATATTCAAGACCTGCTTCTGCTATATATAAAACATTTGTTTTGTTAAATAAATTTTTAAACATTTCGTCGCCTCCGAAAGGTATTATATTGCCCGGGAAATTAAAAGTCAACAACTATTGAAATGAAAGTCTTTCGAAAATGAAAAATAAAAAAATTCTGTCCATAGGACAGAATTTTTTGCTTGCTTTTTTATAATTTTTCGACAAAAGCTTTTGCTTTTTCAACTGCATTGCGGGCAAGACCGGGAGCACCCAAGGTTTTTCTTTCCTTTACGCAGGTGGTAAGGGAAATTGCCTCGTAAAAGTCTTCCTCAATAATTTCGGAAAAGCCCTTAAGTACGGATAGGGGAATGTCATCAAGTGCCGAGGACTGCGTGATTGCATAAGCAACCATTTTGCCGATTACGGCGTGGGCATCACGGAAGGGCATACCTTTTTTTACAAGATAGTCAGCCGCATCCGTTGCATTGGTGTAACCGCCCGAAGCTCCCTTTTCCATGTTTTCCTTTTTAACAGTCATTGTGTCAATCATATCGGTGAAAACAGGAAGGCAAAGTTTAACGGTGTCAACAGCATCGAAAATCGCTTCCTTATCTTCCTGCATATCCTTGTTGTAGGCAAGAGGAATACCTTTCATCATAACAAGAAGAGTGGTTAAATCACCGTATACACGGCCGGTTTTTCCTCGGATCAATTCTGCAACATCGGGATTTTTCTTCTGAGGCATAATACTGCTTCCTGTGGAGTGAGTGTCAGCCATTTCAACGAAGGAAAATTCGTGGCTGCTCCAGAGGATAAGCTCCTCGGAAAAGCGGGATAAGTGCATCATAATTATGGAAAGGCTTGATGCCAGCTCAATTGCAAAATCACGGTCGGATACGCCGTCGAGGGAGTTTTCGCAAACGCCGTCAAAGCCTAAGAGGGATGCGGTAAATTCTCTGTCAAGGTCATAGGTTGTGCCGGCAAGAGCTCCGGAGCCTAAGGGTGAGAAGTTCATTCTCTTAAGGGCATCGGAGAGTCTTCCGAGGTCGCGCTTAAACATCTCATAGTATGCAAGAAGGTGATGTGCAAAGTTTATGGGCTGTGCCTTCTGAAGATGGGTATAGCCGGGCATGATGGTTTCTGTATGTTCGTCTGCAAGCTTTACAAGCACTTTCAGAAGATTTTTAAGCATATAGGTAATTTCTGTGCCTTCAGATCTTAAATAAAGACGGATGTCGAGAGCAACCTGGTCATTACGGCTTCTGCCTGTGTGAAGACGCTTTCCCACCTGACCGATTCTGTCGGTTAAAATCTTTTCAATATTCATATGTATGTCTTCAGCATCAATTAAAAATTCAACCTTACCCTCGTCAATATCAACCTTTATTTCCTTTAAGGTCTTAACGATTAACTCAGCATCTTCGGCGGGAATAATTCCCTGCTTTCCCAGCATAGTTGCGTGGGCGATGCTTCCTTCAATGTCAGATGCATACATTCTTTGGTCAAAGCGGATGGAGGAGTTGAAATCGTCCACCTTTTTATCGGTTTTGGCACTGAAACGGCCACCCCATAATTTTTCTTCCATAATATCAGCCTTTCTGAAAATAAGGGTGCACCGAGTGGTACACCCTTAAGCGTTTTATTATTTGTTTTCCTTGTTTGCTTTTTCCATCATCATAGCACGAACCTTTAAGGGAAGACCGAAGAGGTTTATGAAGCCTTCAGCATCCTTGTGGCTGTAAAGGTCCTTACTGTCGCCGAAGCTTGCGATATCTTCGTTGTATAAGGAGTAGGGGCTCTTAGCACCTGCAGGTGTAATGCTTCCCTTGTAGAGCATAAGACGAACTTCACCTGTAACTGTTTCCTGAGTGGAATCAACGAAAGCGGAAAGTGCTTCACGAAGAGGTGTAAACCAGTTACCGTCATATACAAGCTCGGAGAACTTAACAGCTGCCTGAGCCTTGAAGCTCTGTGTCTGTCTGTCGAGGCAGAGATATTCAAGTTCCTTATGAGCTGCATAAAGGATGGAACCGCCGGGAGTTTCGTAAACACCACGGGATTTCATACCAACAAGTCTGTCTTCAACGATATCAACAAGACCTACGCCGTAAGCACCGCCGATTTCGTTAAGCTTTTCAACTAGCTGGACGGGACCTAACTTTTCACCGTCAACTGCTACGGGAACACCTTTTTCGAAGTTGATTGTAACATACTTAGGCTCATCGGGTGTCTTCATGGGAGGTACGGTAAGCTTTAAGAGGTTATCGTACTGAGGCATATTTGCAGGATCCTCAAGATCCATGCCTTCGTGGCTGATGTGCCAGATGTTTCTGTCTCGGGAATAAAGGTCAGACTTTGTAACAGGAATTTCAATTCCGCGTGCTTCTGCATAGTCAATTGCATCTTCTCTTGATTTGATGTCCCAGATTCTCCAGGGAGCGATAATCTTAAGGTCGGGAGCAAGAGCTTTTACTGTAAGCTCGAAACGAACCTGGTCATTACCCTTACCTGTAGCACCGTGGCAGATTGCAACTGCACCTTCCTTACGTGCAATCTCAACAAGTCTCTTTGCAATAATGGGACGAGCGTGAGATGTACCAAGGAGATACTTACCTTCGTAAACCGCACCTGCTTTAAGTGTGGGGAAGATAAAGTCACGAACATATTCTTCTCTTAAATCTTCTAAGTAAAGCTTTGATGCACCGCTCTTTAATGCACGCTCCTCAAGGCCTTCTGTTTCCTTACCCTGTCCAACGTCACCGCATACGCAGATTACATCGTAGCCGTAATTTTCTTTAAGCCATGAAATGATGATTGATGTATCGAGACCACCCGAATACGCCAATATAACTTTTTCTTTTTCCATCTTGAAATTCCTCCCAAATGTGGTATAATATATTTGTGTGCTTATTGGTCATATCAAATGACCGATTTGCTATATACTATTATACACATATTGGTGAATAAATCAAGTGTTTTATGCAAAAATATTTCCAACAATTTATAAAAATGCAAAACTTGCACATTAAACATCAGTAAAAATGGGATTCTGTTTGTATAAATATACATAAACGGTGTAAATTAATGAAAGAAACGGTAAAAAAATAATGATTATACTAGGAATTGACCCGGGAATCGCCATTGTGGGAACCGGGGTTATACAGTATGAAAACAATAAATTTAAGGTGCTTTATTACGATGCTGTAACTACAAAGGCACATACACCTTTGGAGGAGAGGATAAAGCTTGTATACGAAGGTGTCGGACAGCTTATGGATTATTATAAGCCGGATGCACTTTCGATGGAAGAACTTTTCTTTAACAACAATGCCAAAACTGCATTTTCCGTAGGTCAGGCAAGAGGAGTTATCCTACTTGCGGCGGCAAATAGAAACATTCCCATTTTCTCATATACGCCCCTTCAGATAAAACAGGCAATTACCGGATACGGCAGGGCGGATAAAAACCAGGTACAGCAGATGGTAAAGTCCTTCCTTAATTTAAGGGCTGTGCCCAAGCCCGATGACGTGGCGGACGCTCTTGCGATTGCTGTGTGTCACGCTCATTCCTATGGATTTAACTCACTTTTAGATAAGTATAAATAAGGAGATTTGTTATGATTTCTTTTGTACGCGGAACTCTTTTTTCGAAAGACGAAAATTCGGTAACAATAGATGTGGGTGGTATCGGCTTTAAGGTGCAGATTCCAATTCGTGACTCTGAAAAGTTAAGAATTGGTGAGGAAGCCTTCTTAAATACATACTTTGCCGTAAGGGAAGACGCAATGGATTTATATGGCTTTATTAATAAGGAAGACCTTTCTATGTTCAATAAGCTCATCACCGTAAGTGGTGTCGGCCCCAAGGCGGCAATAAATCTTCTTTCGGCGTTTACATCAGGCGAGCTTGGAACGGCAATAGTTTTATCAGACAGTAAGAAAATTGCAACAGCTCAGGGCATAGGTGCAAAGACGGCACAGAGAATTATTCTGGAGCTTAAGGATAAGATTTCGGATGAGACATTGACAAGCGGAATCGTCGGAGGCGAAGAACCCGCTGTAAATGCTGCAGTTGATAAGGAAGCGGTAAGTGCACTTATGGCACTTGGCTATACCGCATCTGAGGCGCAAAGTGCCATAAAGAAGGCGGGAAGCAAAGCTACTGTTGAAGAAACGGTAAAGGCAGCACTTGTTGCCCTTATGAAATTTTAACGGAGAGGAGGCCTTTTGATGGATTTTGAAGAAAGACTTATAACAAGTGAGCTTACGGAAGTTGATAAGGATACAGAATCGGGACTTCGCCCGAGGAGTTTAGATGAATATGTAGGTCAGGAAAAGGCAAGGGAGAATCTCTCTGTTTATATCGAGGCGGCAAGAATGAGAAAGGAAGCTCTCGACCATGTGCTTCTCTACGGCCCTCCGGGACTTGGCAAAACTACACTTGCAGGAATTATATCAAACGAGCTTGGAGTTAATATGAGAATTACATCGGGCCCCGCAATTGAAAAACCGGGTGACTTGGCTGCAATTCTTACAAATCTTTCAGAGCATGATGTATTGTTCATCGACGAAATTCACCGTCTTTCAAAAAGCGTTGAAGAGGTTTTATATCCTGCTATGGAGGATTATGCAATTGATATTATAATAGGAAAGGGCCCATCTGCACGCTCTATAAGACTTGATTTACCAAGCTTTACCTTAATCGGAGCGACTACAAAAGCAGGAAGACTTACGTCGCCCCTGCGTGACCGTTTCGGAGTTCAGCTTAAGCTTGAGCTTTATAACACGGAAGAGCTTAAGAGAATCGTTATGCGTTCGGCAGATATACTTAAAATAAAAATATCGGAGGACGGAGCAAGGGAAATTGCTTCCCGTTCAAGAGGAACCCCCAGAATTGCAAACAGACTTTTAAAGCGTGTCCGTGACTTTGCCCAGGTAAAGGGTAACGGCGACATAACAGAAGATATTGCAGATATTGCTCTCGGAAGACTTGAAATTGACAAAATCGGTCTTGATGCCGTGGATAAACGTATGATTACAACAATTATCGACGTGTTTAACGGAGGACCTGTGGGGCTTGACACATTGGCTGCAACAATTTCAGAGGACGCCAACACCATAGAAGATGTATATGAGCCTTATTTATTGCAGCTTGGATTTTTAAACAGAACTCCAAGAGGTAGAGTGGTAACTCGTCTTGCTTATGAACATTTCGGGATTAAGTATGGCGGAGAGGATTCTCAGTTAAAAATTGAAGAATAATATAAAAACCTTTCGCATAAGTTTATGTGAAAGGTTTTTTATTTTTTTACAAAGGGAATGGAGCTTATGGATAATAGACGCACGCTGACGAGTCCTGTGATTACAATAGTCGTAACACTTATTGCTGTTTTTGGCATAATAATCGGTGTACTTGCTTCTAAGGATAGCTTTGGTTCTTCAATATTAAGTGAAACAGAACTTTTTTCAGATGATTTTTATATTACATTAAAAAATGCTTTTTTGATGAAATTACTGTGGAGCATTCCTTTGATACTCGGAGGAACGAGTATATTTTTTATACCTCTTTCTCCAGCATCTTTATTTCTTAAATGCTTCAGCTACGGATATACTGTCGGAGCCATAACAAAACTCTATGGTAGCGAAGGTTATTTTCTTTTGTTGGCAGGTCTTAGCTTGCATAACTTTCTTTTTACGGCAGTTTCGGTTATATATTCATCTTACGGAATTAATAAAACACTGGAATGTTTCCTTAACAGAAGAAATTACGATTATTGTTTAAGGAAGAATAAGCTTTTTGTCATCGTGACAGTTGCTTTTCTGATATTTGATTTTTTCTTGGCTGTAGGTGAAGCGTATATTTCATTCTTTCTTTATGATATATAATCGATTATATCCTCATAGCTTAAATTCTGGTGTATACATAAGTTCAATCCTCTTGATAAAATGGCAGAAGCACGCATTACTATTGCATCGATATTTTTAGGAGTTACCATCATGTTTCCGGAGTTTTTACCTAAATAAGCAGAGATGATTTTTTCGGAATTATGGTTATCGGATTCAACATCGAAATCTGATAATATGTCTTTCATGGCATCGTATAATACCGCAGAGGAATCGCAAACAGTCGGAATTCCCAAAGCTATTACCGGAACGGAAAATGTTTCTTCGTTTAAGGCGTTTCTTCTGTTATTAACACCGCTTCCGGGACTTATTCCGCTGTCGGAAAGCTGAATAGTTGTGCCGACATTTGAAGAACTTCTTGATGCGAGGGCGTCAATTGCTATGATATAATCGGGTTTGATTTTTTCTTTAACCGCTTTTATGATTTCGGCAGTTTCTATCCCAGTTATCCCAAGTACACCGGGATTTAAGGCACAAAGAGAGGAAAGAGGGATAAAGTCTCCGTAGTTTTTTATATGCCTTGTCACAATTAAAGAGGAAAGAGTTAATGGTCCTATGGAATCAGGTGTAACTTTACTGTTTCCCAGTCCCGCTACGAAAGTAAGCGGGTCTTTTTTTGTTTTCGGGATGAGAGATGCAAGCTCCTTTGCGAGAACAAGGCTTAATTCTTTTGTATAAAGGCCGGTGGAAATGTGGGGAGAATGAATGGTTATATATTTTCCTTTGGGCTTTTTTATCATCGATGCGGCTTCTTCTGATTCTACAGTAACCCTTGTTACGGAATAAATATCACTTTTATAAGATTCGGCTTTTATTCCGGGGATTTCCGCTAAGCGGTTTCTTTTCAGGTAAAAATTTCTTGATTCAAAGGCAAGGTCTGTTCTTATTTCTTGCAAAATAATCGTTCCTTTCAATTTATGGATTTTTTCGTAAATATGCATTAATTATTTGCAAATATTTCTTTAAATATACTGAAAATACACCTTGCACTTTTTTTGTTTATTTGTTATAATATGAGAGGTACTGTATAATAATAATGTTTTTTGTAGGAGGAGTACAAATGGAAAGACGTATGGTAGGCGAACTCGGCATCATTGCAATGCGCGGTTGCGAAGAAATGGCTGAAAAGATTGACAAGTATCTTAAAGAATGGAGAAAAGATTCTCCCGATACTTATATTTTGAACCACAGCTGCCCCAGATTCGGAACAGGTGAAGCAAAGGCTCTGATTAATCACTCTGTAAGAGGTTATGACATATTCATAGTTGCGGATATGTTCAACTATGGTGTTACATATAAAATGTACGGCATGGAAGTTCCTATGAGCCCCGACGATCATTTTTCAGATCTTAAGAGAATCATCGGAAGCCTTGGCGGTAAGGCAAGAAGAATCAACGTAATTATGCCTATGCTTTACGAAGGAAGACAGCATAAGAGAAGCGGAAGAGAATCTCTTGACTGTGCAATTATGCTTCAGGAACTTATACATATGGGAGTATCCAATGTATTTACATTTGATGCTCACGATGCAAGAGTACAGAATGCAATTCCCTATAACGGATTTGAAGATATAAAGACATCTTATCAGATGATAAAGGCTCTCAAAAGGGCTTGTCCCGACATCGAATTCAACAAGAAAAAGATGATAATCGTATCTCCCGACGAAGGCGGAATGAGCCGCTGTATCTTTACATCAACCGTCCTTGGCTTAGAGCTTGGTATGTTCTATAAGAAGAGAAACTATTCCATCATTGTTGACGGAAGAAACCCCATCGAAGCTCACGAATATCTTGGTAACAGCGTTGAAGGAAAGGACATCATCATTATCGATGATATGATTTCCTCCGGTGACTCCGTAATCGACGTTGCAAAGCGTCTTAAGGAAAGAAAAGCAGGAAGAATTTTCGTATTCGTTTCCTTCGGTCTTTTCACAAACGGACTTGAAAACTTCGATAAAGCATATGAAGAAGGTCTCATCACAAAAATCTTCACAACCAATATGGTTTACAGAACAGAAGAACTTAAGAAGAGAGACTGGTACTGTGAAGTTGATATGTCCAAGTACATCTCCTATATTATAGATACCGTAAACTACGATAAATCTTTAAGCGAGCTTTTAGATCCTGCAGACAGAATCAAGAAGTTCCTTGCAAAGCATCAGTAATAATAAAAAATACGGCAGACTTTCGGCGCCCTCACTTAGGGATTATTCGTTTCAAAAGCATAATTTTGGCACATAACTGTGTTAAAAATCCCCCATATCCGCCAGGATAATGGGGGATTTTTGCCTATGCGAAGGAAATTTTCTTAGACATCTTAATATGCCGTGAAAATTTCCGAGCAAAAAACTTGCCCTCGATGGGCAAGTTTTTTCTCATAGTTCTGCACTTAAAATAATGTTTTTGAAATGCTTCGCAGTTTTGGGTTAGAGATTTTTTTCGATTTAAGACAAAGCATAAAAAATCCCGATATACTTGCGTATTTCGGGATTTTTTTGCGCCTTATTAACGGAAAATATCAAGCCAAAACCGATTCATCCCCAAGCGAGGACGCCGTTGTCTGCCGTATTTTTTATTTACCATAAATCTTCTTCTGCTACTTCGCTTATGTCTCCTTCCTTAAAGCCTGAAGCCTTAAGGTAAGGCTCAACCAAATCTCTCACATCGTGGAAATCTGCGTGGAAGTCAGAACCAAATGTAACCTTTATGCCCATTTCAAACATTTCTCTTAAGAAATCGGCATACTGATGACGGAATTTTTCAGTCGTTACATAATCAGTGAAGAAACCTTTGTTGCACTCGATGTACTTGCCGTTTTCCTTAAGGGCACTTCCAATATCCATATGCATGGAATGGGGGATAACAGAAAAATCCTCATACCATATGTGTTCCGGGTGATACCAGGGATGTCCCAAGATTGTAATGCGCTCATCTGTTGCCATAAAAAGCTGCTGGCGGTACCATTCCTTGGCACAAACCGAAATGTCTTTCTGATAAACGTGTGCTCTCGGTGAATCAACTCTCCAATGGGAAGCGCCGACGGCATAGCGGATGCCGAGTGAAAGCATTTCCTCCTTGGTAAGTGCAAGCTCGATCGGATAAGGTGTTCCCTCTTCAGGAGGAACATAGCCATCACGACTTCCGTTGTGAAGTGCTGCATAGTCATATTCGGGCTTTGCAATGGGCGTAAATTCAACACCAAGCACCAGGTGAGGATATTTTTCGTTTGCAGCTTTAACAGCCTCAGCTGACCTTTTTATGTCGCTTAAAAACTTATTATCATTATAATTTGCGTGGTCTGCAATACCTACACGGCAAAGTCCCTGGGAAAGGGCACTTTCAGCTATCTCAGAAAGTGTATTTGAAGCATCAAAAGAATATTCGCTGTGGATGTGCCAATCTGAATTTATAATCATAAAAAACACCTTTCTTTCATTTTTCTTAAGTTTGATTTTATCGCAAATAAAGCATTTAGTCAAGGAGTTAATCAATTATTTCTTGATTATTTTCAAGCTTGGTGGTATAATATTACTACTATTTTCAGGAAGTGATTATATGACAGATTTAGAAAGAGCAAGAGAGTTTTTTAAGCACGACCGATATGCAACAGATGCTACAGGTATTAAGATAGATGAAGTCGGAAAAAACTATGCGAAATGCAGTATGAAAATAACCGATATTCACAAAAATGCTTTGGGACATGTTATGGGCGGTGTTGCATTTACTCTGGCAGACTTTGTTTTTGCCATCTCCACAAACTTTGATGCGGAAAATCCTACGGTTACAACGGTCAGTAATATAAGTTATCTTTCCGCACCGAAAGGGGATGTTCTTTTCGGCGAAAGCCGACTTATAAAAGACGGGAAGAGAAATTGCTTTTATGAAATCTTAATAACAGATAATGCAGGTGTTTCTATAGCTGTTGTGAATGTTACCGGCACACATCTTTAATGAAGGAAGGACTAAAAGATGAAAAAAGGACTTGTTATGGAAGGCGGCGCAATGAGGGGACTCTTTACTGCAGGGATACTTGATGTCTTGATGGAAGAAGGTATAACGATGGACGGAGCAATCGGAGTTTCAGCCGGGGCCGCTTTCGGATGCAACTTCAAATCCGGTCAGATCGGAAGAGCACTTCGCTATAATAAAGAATATTGCAGGGACAAAAGATACTGTAGCTTACATTCGCTTATAACTACAGGGGATTTGTATGGGGCTGAGTTTTGCTATAAGACGTTGCCTGAAGAATTGGATCTTTTCGATAATGAAGAATACGAGAGTAATCCTATGGAGTTTTATGTTGTATGTACGGATGTTGTAACAGGCCAGCCGGTGTATAAAAAGTGCGACAGCTTCAGAGGGAATAACCTTGAATGGATAAGGGCGTCGGCATCCCTTCCTTTAGTCTCGAGAGTTGTGGAAATTGACGGATATAAGCTGCTTGACGGCGGAATTTCCGATGCCATACCACTTAAGCATTTTGAAAGCCTGGGGTATGATAAAAATCTGGTTATCCTTACACAGCCCGAGGGGTATGTTAAAAAGAGAAACAGCATAAACGGCGTATTTAAGGTGGCGCTTAAAAACTATCCGAAGCTTCAACTCGCCATGGAAAGACGCCATATAATGTATAACGAAGAACTTTCCTATGTAGATGAACGAGAGAAAAAGGGTGCGGCACTGGTATTAAGACCAAAGGAGGCACTTCCTGTGAAGCGTACTTCGAAAAATCCCGAACTTCTGCAAAAAACATATGATTTGGGAAGAGAACTTGCAAAAGAAAAACTTTCAGAAATTAAAGCCTTTTTGTGTAATTAAAAAAAACGAATGCCGATAGGCATTCGTTTTTCTGTTATTATTTAAATTCAAAGGAGCCTGCAAGCAAGGTCACAGAATCTTTTCCTACTGTTAACAAACCGCCTTTTATGTGTGCTTCCTTTATTGTGTCATCTTCAAGATGGATAAAGCAGGGAGATTCAACTAAAGAAGTGACAAATGGAGTATGACCGGCCATTACTGCAAGTTCTCCTTCGGTACCTCTGACATCAAGCTTTATAATATCGCCTGAAAACTTGTTGCCGTCAGGTGAAGATACTGTTAAATGAAAAGTATTCATATATCAGCCTCTCTTTGCTTTTTTTACAGCTTCATCAATTGTTCCGACAAAGAGGAACGCAGATTCGGGAAGATCGTCATGTTTTCCTTCTATGATTTCCTTAAATCCTCGGACAGTTTCCTTTATCGGAACATAGGTTCCGGGGATGCCGGTAAACTTTTCGGAAACATCGAAGGGCTGGGATAAGAAACGCTGAATTTTTCTTGCACGTCCTACAAGGAGTTTGTCTTCGTCAGAAAGCTCATCCATACCCATGATTGCGATAATATCCATAAGTTCGTTATATCTCTGAAGGATTCGTTGAACCTCTTTGGCGACAGCGTAATGTTCATCTCCGACAACGTCTGGCGAAAGGATGCGGCTTGATGATTCCAACGGATCAACTGCAGGATAAATACCCTGAGATGCTATGTTTCTCGCTAAAACAGTTGTTGCATCAAGGTGTGCAAATGTTGTAGCGGGAGCAGGGTCCGTAAGGTCATCGGCAGGCACATATACAGCCTGAATAGATGTGATAGAGCCTTTCTTTGTTGATGTGATTCGTTCTTGAAGTGCACCCATTTCCGTTGCTAATGTTGGCTGATAACCAACGGCAGAGGGCATACGGCCAAGAAGTGCAGAAACTTCGCTTCCTGCCTGAGTGAAACGGAAAATGTTATCGATGAATAAAAGGACATCCTGACCTTCCGTGTCACGGAAATATTCCGCCATGGTAAGACCGGATAGAGCAACTCTCATTCTTGCTCCGGGAGGCTCGTTCATCTGACCGTAAACAAGGGCAGTGTTGGAAAGAACGCCCGACTGTTTCATTTCGTTATATAAATCGTTTCCTTCTCTTGTACGCTCGCCAACACCGGAGAAAACGGAAATACCTCCATGCTCTTTTGCAATGTTATTAATAAGCTCCATAATAAGAACTGTTTTACCAACACCTGCACCGCCGAAAAGACCGATTTTACCACCCTTGGAATAAGGGCAGATAAGGTCGATTACCTTTATGCCTGTTTCGAACATTTCATCACTTGTTGCAAGGTCTTCGTATTTGGGGGCAGAGCGGTGGATGTCCCAGCGCTCCTTGGTTTCAACGTTTGGTAAATTGTCAACAGCATCTCCCAATACGTTGAAAATTCTTCCTAACGTCTCTTTGCCTACGGGAACGCTTATGGGAGCACCGGTATCGATAGCGTCAATGCCTCTCATAAGACCGTCGGTAGAAGCCATTGCAATACATCTTGCGGTGTTGTCACCGATGTGCTGTGCAACCTCAACGGTTAATGTTTTGCCGTTATTATCAATTTTTAATGCGTTGTAAATTTCAGGAAGCTCGCCTTCGTTGAAACGAACGTCAACAACCGGTCCCATAACCTGAATTACTTTACCTTTAACTGTTTCCATAAAAACACCTCTTCTTAATTGCCGCTGCCGGCAACAATTTCGGTAATCTCCTGAGTGATTGCACCCTGTCTTGCACGGTTGTACTGAAGACGGAGATTTTCTATCATCTGTGTTGCGTTTTTACCTGCAGAGTCCATTGCCATTCGCCTTGCGGAAACTTCTGATGCATAACTTTCTCTTACAAGAGAGGTGATTACTCCCGAGATATACTCTCTGACTACGTTTTCGAAAACTGTCAAACGGTCAGGTTCAAAGATAACTGAGGATGAATTATCTTCCGTTTTTTTGAAGGGGAGAAGCCACTTGATTTCTGCTTCCGAGGACATTACGGAAATATACTTTGTGTATATTATTCCGAGGCGATCGAATTTTCCTTCTGCGAATTCCGAACAAAGGGAATCTGAAAGTTTTTCCGCTTCGGAAAAGGTGTATTTTTCCGAAGAATTTATGCTGAAACCAAATCTTTCGCAGGAACGCTTTCCTATGGGAATAAATTCTGCATCAGGATAATCTTTACAAAGTCTGAAAACATTTGCGTTATATCCGCCTGCGAGACCACGGTCTCCGGCAATTACTATAATTCTTGTATGACTGTCTTTTGATGCCCTCATATAAGGACTTTTGGCACATTCCGGGTCGGATGTAAGATGCGAGATGGTTTCATCAAGTGCCGCAAGATATTCTCTTGCTTTTAGCATCGCTTCATTGGCCCGTCTTATTTTGGAGGATGCCACAAGTCCCATGGCATTGGTAAGCTGAAGGGTAGAGGAAACGCTTTTTATGCGATTCCTTAATTCCTTGGTATTTCCTGCCATTTCTTATACCTGCACTTCCGTAAGAATCTTTTTAAGAGATGCGATATCTTCATCATCAAAGCTTCCGCCTTCAATTCTGTTAAGCCACTGTTCATGTTCGTTTTCAAGCTTGAAGTAAAGTGCGGATTCGTATTTTTTAACATCTGAAACAGAAACAGAATCAAGATACCCGTTGATAACGGCGTAAACTATAGCAACCTGACATCCTACACGGATGGGGGAGTTTCTGCCCTGTTTTAATACTTCAACAATACGCTCACCCAAGGCAAGTCTTTTCTTGGTATCCGCATCCAGGTCGCTTCCCAACTGTGCGAAAGCCTGAAGCTCACGTTACTGTGAATATATAAGCTTAAGCTCACCAGATACCTTTATCATAGCTTTAAGCTGAGCGGAACCACCAACTCGGCTTACTGAGATACCGGGATTTATTGCAGGCATAATACCTGAATTGAAAAGCTCGGTTTCAAGGAAAATCTGTCCGTCTGTAATGGAAATGACGTTTGTGGGAATGTATGCCGAAACGTCACCCGCCTGAGTTTCTATTAACGGAAGAGCTGTAATGGAGCCGCCACCGTATTCTTTAGCCACACAAGCGGCTCGTTCAAGCAATCTTGAGTGAAGGTAGAATACGTCACCGGGATAAGCCTCACGTCCGGGAGGACGACGAATAAGAAGGGAGAGGGCACGGTATGCAACTGCGTGCTTGCTTAAATCGTCATAAACGATTAAAACATCTTTGCCCTGTTCACGGAAATATTCCGCCATTGCACAGCCTGAATATGGGGCAATATACTGAAGAGGTGCACTTTCTGCAGCTGTTGCAGAAACGATTATGGTATAGTCCATGGCACCGTTTTTAATGAGATTGTTTGCAAGCTTTGCAACAGATGTGCTCTTTTGTCCTATTGCTACATAGATGCAGATAACACCTGTATTTTTCTGGTTTATTATTGTGTCAATCGCAATTTCTGATTTACCTGTCTGGCGATCGCCTATGATTAATTCTCTCTGGCCTCGTCCGATGGGAATCATACTGTCAATTGCTTTGATACCTGTCTGAAGGGGAACGTTGACGCTTTCTCTTTCGATGATGCCGGGAGCTTCAGATTCAATGGGACGAAAGCCGTCGTAGGAAATCGCACCTTTACCGTCAATGGGTTCTCCGAGAGCATTTACAACTCGACCAAGGAGAGCTTCGCCAACGGGAACGGATAAAACCTTTCCGGTTCTTTTAATGGTATCACCCTCGCGGATGTCGTTGTTATTGGATAAAACTGCAACGGATACGGTTTCTTCTTCCAGATTCTGAGCCATGCCTGTTGCACCGTTTGAAAACTCCAGAAGCTCGTTAGCCATGCAGTTCTTAAGACCGTAGACACGGGCAATGCCGTCACCTACAAGGATAACGGTTCCCGTTTCGTTCAGTTCGACGGACTTTTTATAGTTTTCAATTTGGTTTTTTATAATACTGCTGATTTCTGCGGGATTGTTCATTTTTTTATCACTTCCTTAAGGTCTTTGAGGCCTTTTTTTATGCTGCCGTCAATAAGCAGATCTCCTGCGACAATTTTTATGCCGCCAATCAGAGCCTCATCCGTTTCGTAAATGGCGTTGATGTTTTTCTGATATTTTACGGAAAGTTTTTCTATAAGCCTGCTTTTCTGATCTTCCGTCAACGGTACAGAAGAATAAACCTTTACAGTTTCTGTATTCTTGTGAATTAACAAAAGGTTTGTAAATTCTTCTATGCAAGAATAAAGATTCCTGATACGTCCCTTTTCTGTTAATAGCTTCAGGAAAGATACTATGTGAGGATGAAAGGATGAAAACGCCTCATCTATTGCTGAAAGTCTTTCTGAAAGAGGAAGAGAAGGGCAGGATAAAAAGACTGTATAATCTTCGTTTTCTTCTATAAGCTTTTTTATTTGGGAAAGATTTTCAGAAAATGTATCAAGCTCTCCTGTTTCAAGTGCAAGTGCAAAGAGCGCCTCGGAATATTCGTTAATTATTTCCTTCATTGCCTTCACCTATTTTCTCTATAAAGGAATCGATTATATCCTTATGGTCTTCCTGGTTGATTTCTCGTTCAAGCATTTTTTCAGCAAGCAGTGTTCCTAACTTTACAATTTCTTCTTTCATGCCTTGCTCGGCTTTTTTTACTTCAAGCTCAGCGGACAGTTTTGCACGGGAAACTATTCCTTCGGCTTCCTTTTTTGCTTCGGAAATAATTTCTCCTTCACGTTTTTGTGCCACATTTACGGCAGACTGAATAAGGCTGTCCGACTCTTTTTTTGCGTCAAGCAGCTTTTCTTCGTAAGTATCTTTTGCTTTTTTTGCATCATTTGCCGCATCCTCGGCTTCCTTATAGCTTTTATCAATGGTCTCCTGACGGGATATAAGCATTTTTTTAACAGGCTTGTACAAAAATTTCTTTATCATAAAATAAAGAAGGGCAAGGTTTATTAAAGAAATAAGTACATCCCAGAGATTTATTGATATGACTTCTAAATTTTGCATTATAAAACTTCCTGTCTTATATTATTAAAGAGAACTCATTGTTGAAACAAGAATGTCAACAAGAAGGTTGGGTGCAACGAATATAAGCAAAATTGCGATAACAAGGGCATATAAACCTGTTGTTTCTGCAACGGCACAACCCATAAGCATTGTGGTTGTAACACTGCCCTTGGACTCGGGCTGACGGCCGATAGCTTCGCATGCCTTTGCTACTGCGTTACCTTCACCGATACCGGGGCCGATACCTGCGATCATTGCTGTACCTGCGCCGAGAGCACAGCATCCTAAAATAATACCAATTGCGATTGCCATAGATTCCATTTGTTTTTCCTCCGTTTAATTATATTTTTGCCTGCTTTTTTGCAAGCTTTTTTAACTTTCTTTTTTCGTATTCGTCCATATCAAAGCCACCCGAAATATTAAGCATTGTGAGCATTGCAAAGATGAATGCCTGAAGGCAGCCCGAGAATACGTCGAAATATATTGATAATACCGCGGGAAGACCGATTCTTAAGAAGGGGATTTCGCCAAGGAAACCCGGGAGATTTCCGAAAATAAGTGCAGTAAGACCGGAAAGACCTGCAGCAACTAATGTTGAAATGACAGTACCGGATAAAATGTTTCCGTAGTGACGAAAGCTCATGGATATGGGGGTTGCAAACTCACTTATAAAGTTTATGGGGGCTAAAAATGCAACAGGCTCCGTAAATCCTTTAAGATAATATAAAGGACCGCATTTCATTTTATAATAGGTAATTAAAATGAAGACTAATACCGCCCAACCTGCAACTACATTTATATCAGAGGTGGGAGGGAAAAGCCCTAAAAGTGATAAAAGGCTTGAAAGTGCGGAAAGGGCAAGAATTGAAATTATGAAAGGTGAATAGCCCTTGAAATATTCGCCCATGTTTTCAATTACAAGCTTGTCAACCTTTTCTACAATCAATTCCGCAAAATGCTGCCTTTTAAGCTTTATACGTTCTTCTATTCCGTGAGTCATATAAAGACAGAGAAAGAAAAGCGTTATCATAACAGCAAGGGAGTTTACCTGTGCTTCTGTAACTGGCATCGGCTGAATGGGCATATCCAAGGTGAAATAAATCCTTGCACCGGTAACGGTGATTCCTTCTGAAAGGGGCTGAGTTAAAACCTTTAAGACAAGGCAGCAGATAAGGGGAAGAATCATCATTGCAATATAGAAAATATCAAGTAGTTTAAATTTTGTATTTATGTTTTTCACCTTGTCACTCCTTTCCTTTAATTAAAGGTCTTATCATAACTGCAATTCTCGGAAAAATAAAGGGTATTACCACAGAAAAAAGATTGAAAATACCTGCAAAGTTTCCGATCAGGGCAACGATTAAAAGCATAAAAAGCCTTCCCGACTGGGAAAATTGAACTAATTTTTTGGCATCCTTTTCTTCCATAGTAAGTGCTTTCTGAACAGTAAGCCCCATAAGAAGAAAGTTTCCGACAGATGATGTAAATCCTAAAATATTACCCCATATAAAAGTATGATTCCACATTCCGGCAATTAAAAACACCGCTTGCATCAAAATGCTTAATATAAAAGTCACCAAAGCGATATATAATGTTTCCTTTTTTACGGTAGGGTCAATTTTAACCATAAAACATACCTCGTATATAAATTTTAACTATAAAACATACCTCGCATATAAATTTTACCCGAAAAAACCAATCTTTACTATTATATAATAAATAAAGGTTTATTGTAAGGGGAAAGGAAAATAATTTGTTAAATTTGATATTGTTTTTTGCTTTTCCGTGTGCTATATTTATTTTGAGGAGGGATTAGTATGCCGAGAGATGTTATTGTGCTTAAAAGACCTGCATCAAGGGAAAAGGATATGTGGAAGGAAGCACTTCCCATAGGATGCGGAATAACAGGCGGACTTATACTTGGAGCCATTGAAAAAGAACAGGTTATAATCACGCGCCACGACCTTTGGCACAGGTGGGGGAATATACTTCCTGTTCCCGATATAAGCGACAGCTTTAAGCAGATGCGAAAGAAAATTGATGAAGGGAAATATTTAGATGCCTGTCATATGATGGAAAACGCCCTTCGTGAAAAAGAGTTTTATAAAACAGGAGCTCCGTCGCCGTTTCCTCTTGGCTCGCTGAAGCTTTCCTATGTTACTGACGGTGTTACATTTAAGCATTACAGACGGGGGATAGAGCTTGAAAAAGCCTTTGCCTTTGTTTCCTGGACTGATCAGAGAGGATTAAGTAAAAGAGAATATTTTGCATCGAGAGAGTCGGGAATTTTATATACGAGAGTAACTGCGGATTTTGATGCTTCCTATGAAATTGATTTTGATTTTTATGACAATCTTGACGGGATTTCAAAAAATGAAGCAGAAAGAAGACGGGAAAAGCTTACTAAAGAATTCTCTGATAACGGCATATTTTATGCTGCAAACACCGACGGACAGGATTTCGGAGCACTCATTTCGGTGACATCTGAAAGCGGAACGGTAAAGAGAAGCGAAAAAGGAATACTTGTTACGGGCAGGGATTTTACGGTGAAGCTTTTAAGCTTTGCGAAGGTGGACAGGAAAGAAGCTTTCCTGCTGCTTAATGAAAAAATAAATAATTCAAAGGATTTTGACGAAGCACTTAAAGCGCATAGCTTGTTACATAAAGAGCTTTACGGAAGAGTTTCAATTTTCCTGACAGAAGATACTGACGAGAGGATTGATTACACCAACGAAGAGCTTCTTGACGAAGCATACGAGGATGAGGCATCAGACGCCTTTCTTGAAAAAATATGGCGTTTTGGCAGATACCTCTTTATATCTGCTATACACTCCGATGCAAATCCCTTTCCGCTTTACGGACTCTGGCCCGGGGCGAACGATCTTCCGTGGACGGCTCACGTTTGCAACGAAAATGTTCAGTGTATGTACTGGCACACCCTGACGGGAAATTTATCCGAGAGCATAAAAAATCTCATAGACTATTATCATAAGAAAATGCCCGATATGAAAGAAAATGCAAAAAAGCTTTTCGGTTGCCGTGGTATTTTTGTGCCGGTTTACTCATATCCCGAAACCCTGGACGGAAAAGATTATACCCCGCCTCATCCGATAGTACCAGTAATTCTCAACTGGATTTCAGGCGCCGCCTGGCTTTCAAAGCATTTTTATGACTATTTTACATACACAAAGGATGAAGTAACTCTTAACGAAAAAATACTTCCTTTTATGATAGAAACAGTTCAGTTCTACGAAGATTATATTACCTATGATAAAAATGGCAGGATGAGAATTTATCCTTCGGTGTCACCTGAAAACTCGCCTGGAAACCTTGTAAAGCTTAATCCGACAGGGGCACTGGGACATCCTTGTCCTGCGGTTGAAAATGCGACAATGGACTTTGCACTTATGAAGGAAGTTATCTGTAACTTGTTAAAGCTGACGGAAAGCGTATATTGCAGGACTATTATTCCAAAGGAAAGCATAGAAAACTGGAAAAAGTTGATTTCAGAAATTCCGGAATACGAAATAAATGAGGACGGAGCGGTAAAAGAGTGGATGTCTCCTGAGCTTTCGGATAATTATGACCACAGACATTTTTCCCATCTTTTCCCCGTATTTCCGGGTTCTGAGGTGACGAAAGAAAATAATCCGACTCTTTTTGAAGCCTTCAGAAAAGCGGCAGAGCTTCGGATTGAAGGGGCAATGTCAGGGTGGAGCTTTCCGCACCTTGGACTTATTCACACAAGGTTTGGCGAGGGAAACGAAGCTCTTGGAAAAATAATAACCATGGCAAAGGGGATAGTTCTTGATAATTTCTTTACACTTCATAATGACTGGCGCCATATGGGAACGGGGATAAACGTTGACCATATGACTCCCGTGCAGCTTGATGCCTTGATGGGAACGGTTGCACTTATCCAGGATATGCTGTTTCAGTATAATGACGGTACAATTAATATTCTGCCTGCAAAGCCTGACAGAATGAAATATGTAAAGGCAGAAAATTTAACATTCCCGGGCGGAAAAGTCTCTTTTGAACTTAAGAACGGAAAACTTGGTTTTTCCGTAGCATCGGAAGAAAATATGGAAATTACAGTAAAGGTCGGTAGCTATAAAGAAAAAATAAAGCTTACTGAAAAGGGAAGATTTGAAAGGGATTTTGAGATATGAGCATTGCAGGAAAAGAAAATGTTATAAGACTATCTGAATTCGGCGATTTTTCGGACGGAAAGAAAAATGCTTTTGAATCACTTAAAAAATGCTTTGAAAAATCTTCGGAAAGAGAAAAATCAGTTATTGTTATAGAGCCCGGAGAATATCTTGTTGATTCGGGAGATTCTATACCCCTTTACTCTCATACATTGGTTATTGCAGACGGAGCGGAGTTTAAGTTTCCTGAAAATCTTGGAGATAATTTCATACGGAGAATGTTTAGGGGAATAAATGTTGAAGACTTCACCTGGCAGGGCGGAAGCTTCAAGGGATATGTTTATGATGTAAATAAAAAAGAAAATCTCTGGAAGCCTTATTCCTTTACGGGGTGTATATGTATTTACACCAAAGAGGGAGGCTACGTAAAAAACATAAGCATAAAAAATGTGACAGGCTATGACGTGGCAGGAACTGTTGTCAGCGTGGAAGGCTTTGAACATAAAAAGGCTGAAAATATTGATATCAGGGATTGTCGCTTTATTCGCTGTGCCAGATTTATGTGGGACTACGGATATCTGTGGCAGAGGGTGGTTTTTGCAAGCGAATATGACGAAGCTTCGGTCTTGAATGCGCTTTCAAATATACCTAAAGAACATATATCAGAAGAACTCACCCTTGATAAGGATGGAGGGATTGTGGCGGAATTTATGCCGAAGGCTCTACCTGAAGAAAGGGATGCGGTTACATTTTTCGGAAAAGAAATGCCCGAGGGAATAATTCGCGGAAAGCAATATTTTGTGTTGAATAAAGGTGTGGAAAATTCACTTTTTATAAGTGAAAAAGAAAACGGAGAGCCTGTAAAAATATCCGCAATGCCACAGAAAACAAAGCTTTTCAGAAATATGTTTTTCATTTTCCACGACCTCTATTGTCCTTTTGGTGTGCTTGATATGGAAAAAATAAATGTGAGAAATCCGAAAGAGGAAAAGGGCTCTGTCAATGTTGTTTACGGAAAGAATATAACAGTTACCGGTTGCCGTGTTTCGGGAGAAGGGGACAGTACACACATCGCAAGAAGCGAAAATGTGGTTTTCTCAAACAATCAGATTTTAGGCTCAAGAATGGGTGCGTTGTACATAGGATTTTTCTGTAAAAATGTTACGCTTTCGGGGAATACAGTTTACGGAACAAACGGCTCGAGAACCCTTAGTGTGGAGCGTGGAACAGAGGATATAACAATTGTCGGAAATACCTTTACAGGGGGCGGAAGAGGGTGTTGGTTCAACCGCCCGAAAAACGCCGTTATAATGGGAAATATTTTCAGCGAAAACACAGAAAAATGCACTCCTGACATACATACGGGGCGCTTTTGTCACGTTACGGGAGATTTTGAAAAATATCCCGAAATGTATTTTACATCGGGAGAGAATGACGAAGAATACGGCTCTGTAATTATAAAAGGTAATGTTTTTAAGGCAAAAAAAGGCGCATCTTCAGCCATTTCTTTCAACCCGGGAGGAAAAGATATTTTGCTGGAGGGAAATATTTTCAACGGTGATGTATGCGATATCCACGTTGCAAAAGGGTGCGAAATGCCTCATATGATGAATAATATCGGAATCGGAGAAGTAGTGGAACAAAAGTTTGTCAATACGGCAAATCAGAGATAAATAATGAAGGAAGATTTATATATATGAAAGAAATTCTTTGTCCTAACGAACAGCAGATTAAATGGGCTGATGCGGAAATAGGCGTAATTATACATATTGATATGCAGACCTTTGAACCGACATACGATTTCAGGAGCGACTTTAACTATCAGCCGCCCGCATTGGTGTTTAATCCTGAGTGTCTTGACACAGACCAATGGATTGAAGCGGCGGTTTCGGCAGGAGCGAAATATGCGGTGCTGGTTGCAAAGCATTGCTCGGGATTTTCGCTCTGGCCCACAAAACAGCACGACTATCATATAGGAAACTCGCCTTATAAAAACGGTAAAGGCGATATCGTGGCGGAATTTATCGCATCCTGCAAAAAATACGGAGTACTTCCGGGAATTTACTGTTCTGCATCCTGCAACGCCTATTATAAGGTGGATAGCCCCGGTCTTTGCATAAGCGGCGATAAAGACGAACAGAAGCGCTACAACGATATGGTTATGGGGCAGCTTACTGAGCTTTGGACAAACTACGGAAATCTTTTTGAAATATGGTTTGACGGGGGATGCCTTCCTCCCGAAAAGGGCGGACCTCCTATTGCCGAGCTTTTATGCAAGCTTCAGAAGGATGCGATAGTTTTCCAGGGTCCGATTAATATGGGTAACGGAATTCGATGGGTTGGAAATGAAAGAGGAGAAGCTCCCTTTGATACCTATGCTACCGTTAATTTTGAACACGAAAGCTTTGACGGAATGAGTGAGAAAACCGATCGTGGAGGCGACCCCTTCGGAAACGTATGGCGTCCTGCGGAATCGGATGTTCCGAACCGTGATTCAAGACGAAGCTTTCAGGGTGGATGGTTCTGGCAGGAAGGTCAGGATGATGCTGTATTTACAAAGGAAGAGCTTTTCGAAAAATACCTTTATTCCGTTGGCAGAAACACCAACTTCTTAATCGGTATGGCAATAAACGACAAGGGACTTTTTTCAGATAAGGATAAGGAAGAGTTCAAAGGCTTCGGAAAAATGGTAAAAGAAGCCTTCGGAAAGCCTCTTGCAATAATCGAAGGGGATCTTACGGAAGATGAGTATACTTTAACATCTGAAAAAGAAGCAAAATATCTTGTAATATGCGAAGATATAAAATACGGAGAAAGAATCCTTGCCTATAAAACCGATGTGGGAATTGAGGGAAAGGCGATAGGACGTAAAAGAATTTTGCCCCTCCCGGAAGGTGTGAAAAAACTTACGTTCACAATTCTTGACAAAAAGGACACCTGCCATATAAAATCAATAGCGTTGTATTAAAAAACTGGCTGTGAAAAATCAATTCGGAATGTCGGCAAGCGCCGAACCGTGTTTTGGATTTTTTGCAGCCTTTTTTATATTTTCTTTTAACGGAGCGGATGCGTTTGCATTCGCTTTTTAATTTCAAAAAGTGAAATATAGTACTAAATTCTGTATTGTGGGACGTTGACTTGAATTTTGCAGCGTGTTAAAATTAAACAGGAAAGGATAAAATGAAAAATGCCGGCAGAATCATTTTGTCCGCTGGCATCATATAACCTGACTCTTCTTTTATTTTTCTCTTTTCTTAACCGCGCCCGGGCTTTTTCCGTGAAATTTTTTAAAGGCTCTTGAGAAAACTGATATATCGCTGTAACCAACTAAGTTTGCTGTTTCCGTTACGCTCGTGCCTTTTGATAAAAGGTCATAAGCTTCAGTAAGCCGTTTTTTTAAGCGATAGTCCTGCATTGTGGTACCGACCTGTTTTTTAAATATCTGGGAAAGATAGTTTCTGTTTAAGTTGTGCCTTTTTGCAATTTCATCAATTGAAATATCGTTCATAAAATTATAGTCAATATAGCGAACTACAGTTTTTACGTGATGGCTCTTTACATCGGATGTTATGCTCTGCTTTTCGGAAAACAAGAGGGCATACAACTTATATAATAATGAAGTTACAAGCATTTCTGCTTCGGATGATTCTTTTACGGCATCAAGTATTTCAAGAAAAAGGGGAGAAGAAAAATTAAAGATAGCGGGATGATAGTCAAAACGTGAGGCAAGCTTTCCTGAAAAACCTATCCATATATATTCCCAGGGATCATCAGGATTCGGGAAATAGGTTACAGATTCATCGGGGCGGATGAGGAAGCAGGAGCCCCCGGATATAAGGTGGGTGCCTGAATTGTCCTTTAAATAGCCGCTTCCTGATTTGACATAATGTAATAAGTAGTATATGTTTCTTCTGCAGTTTGGCTTCTTGTCCTTTTTACACACCTCATGCCCTACCATAACAGGGAAAAGGTCGGTAAGCTTGGGTTTATTTTCGCACCAGGCAAGAAACTGATCCGGTACATCTGCTATAAACATATAAAAACCGCCTCCTTTTTACAACTAACATTATATCAAATTTTACTTACATATTGCAATAGTAAATTTAATAAAAAAATGTTATACTCAAATTATATTTATGATGATTTTTTGAAAATCCATAAAATAAAAAAAGAAAGAGGGAAAAACGCATGAAAAAAATTCTTGCATTGATGCTTGCACTTATGATGGTTTTATCTGTAAGCACAGTTCTTGCATCAAGCGGCGACATTGTTCTTATGCCGTCGGATGCAACTGAAAACAAGGGCATACAGAAGGGAAACACAATAAGTGACTTTGCCATCAACGATTATTTCGGTTATAAGGATGTTGACCTTACCGGAATAAATTCTGTTATTCTGGAAGCACATTTTAATCCTGTAGGCGGACACAATGGTGAGGCTTTCAGAATTATGATTGACGATCCGGTTGAAGGAAGCTTAATCGGCACAATCGTGTTAAGTAACAGAGGCGGAGTGTACGATGCCTTCATCAATCCCACAAGCGGAAAGCACAATGTATACTTTGTGGCAAGCTACAACACAGGTGTACCCGAAAACCTTCAGGTTAAGAAGATAACCTTCTCAAAGGCGGCATATGAGGATAATGCTTTTGATAACCACGTTGGCGACGAATATATAAAAGACTTTTATGAAGATACCTGGGTTGCAACCGACAGCTACGGACGCAAGGTGGCAGACTACGGCGAAGCAGGTCCCGTTAAAGAGGGTGAACGCGAAGTTGGTATGATGTACTGGAACTGGTGGACACCAAGCGGCAATTCCGAAGCAAGAATAATTTCCGATGTTATAAAGAAGTATCCTGATGCTATGCAGAACCAGTCAAGCCCCGGATGGAGCGGTCTTGCTACATATTACTGGGATGAGCCTGCAATAGGCTTCTATTCGGGTAACGACTACTGGGCGCATCGCTATCAGCTTGAGCTTCTTGCAGCAGCGGGAGTTGATGCAATATTCTTAGACTTCTCCAACGGCGGTGCAATTTATTTGGAGCCTACAAACGTACTCCTTCAGGCTATGCGCGACCTTAAAAAGGACGGAGTAAATGTTCCTGAATTTTCAGTTTTCGCTTGGCACGGCGGTCTTTATAACTTAAGACTTATGGAGGCTCTTTATAATAACTATTTCTACTATGAAGACTTCTCCGACGTCTGGTACTATATGGACGGAAAGCCCTTAATCTGCGGTCTTCGTGATATGTCTACCGCGAGATCCAACAATCCCAATAAAAAGGACCTTGCGCGAGTTGACCAGATTGACTTTATCGAAGAGTTCTTTACTTTCCGTGAAAACGTAAATGCGGCAAAGAATAAGAATGATAAATGGACCTGGTGTGAAGACTTCCCCCAGGGTGCGAGAAACGGTGTAAGAGAAGACGGCAGAATTGACTTTATGAATGTTACCGTTGCGTTAAACCACTCTTACGGCCCCGAAGCTACAAGCTATGCAATGGGCGGAGAATATACAATGGGCAGAAACTATTCTCCCGTATTCGGTGAAGACAGAAGCGAAAACGGTGCAAGAGAAGCTCATATGTTCCGTGCGCAGGCAGGAAGAGTGTTGGAATTCGATCCTCACTTTGTATATGTAGACGGCTGGAACGAATGGACCGCCGCTATTCAGAATCAGTGGGGACAGTTTGCCATAGCCTTTGTTGATACCTTTGATACCAACGACAGCCGTGACTTTGAACCTACAAAGGGACAGCTTAAAGACGATTACTATAACCTTCTTGTTGACTTTATGAGAAAGCATAAAGGCGTTCGTCCTGCACCTTCTGCAGGTGAAGCAGGCACAATCGATATCGCAGGCGACCTTTCACAGTGGGATAACGTAAAGCCCGAATTCTTAAACTATAAGGGTGTTGACAGAAATTCCGAAGCCTTGTACAGAGTTCACGGCACCGGAGAAAAGCGCCCCGACTATGTAAACGAATCGGGTAAGAGAGTTGTATATTCAAAGGCACAAAGAGATGCAGAAAACCTTTACTTTATGGCAAAGACCGTTGAAGGGGAAGATATCGCAGGAACAAACCTTTACCTTAATACCGACAGAAACTACTCAACGGGTCTTGAAGGCTATGACTATATCATAGGAAGAGACGGTTCATCCAATGTTGAAGCAATCGGAGTTGACGGTACATACAAAGTTGTTGGAACTGCAAACATCGTAAGAAGCGGTAACGTAATGCAAATTGCCGTTCCGAGAGCAACAATAGGCGAAACAGGAACCGTTGAAATCGAGCTTAAGTGGGTTAATGGCACATTTACCGATGTAATCGAGCTTTATGAAATGGGTAATGCTGCTCCCATCGCAAGATTTAACTATCTCTACACAGAAAAGGCCGATGTTACAACAACAGCATCCGAAAAAGAAGCATTAAAGGATGCACACGTTTTGGTTGCAGGAAAGACAAAGATGCTTGTTAACGGCAAAATTGAAACCGTAAACGAAAAGGACACATCGAAGTATGCCTTTGAAATGAACGGAACACTCTATATTCCCAGCCGTGCATTTGAAGAATTACTCGGCTACGGCAGAGGTAAGATTGAATACGATTATCTTTCCAATATGTTCTATTACTATCACTTTGACTACAACGAGGACAAATCGGCGGTGGCTAAAACCGACTGGTATTACACAGTTGTAGGCTCATATGAAGCAAGGGCAAACGGAAGACTTAAAACACTTTCCGCACCAGTTATATATGCGGAAAATGACTTCTATGTTCCTGCAAGCATCTTTGTAGAAACTATGGATATCTCCGTTACAAACCTGGGTAACGGCGTATATGTAATAGGAAATGCCGATGCATCGGTTGTTAATTCGGCACTTCATTATCTTGACTAAGGAGGCGAAGCGAAATGATTAAAAAGATAATTTCAATAATTTCTGCGGTTTTAATGCTTTTAACCATATGCGTGATGGCTCCATCTTTGGCTTCCGGTGCCGTATGCTATGTGGACAGCGAAGCAAACACCTTTGAATCATTAGCAGAAGCCCTTAAAGCGGGAGGAGAAATCCACCTTTTAAGTGATGCCGAGCTTGATTGCTCATCACATTTTTACAACCTCAATGCAAAGCTTTACGGTCACGGTCATACCGTAAAAGTACTTAACGGCGAATGGCACGTTGACTTAAAGTGCAACCTTGCACTTTACGATGTGACAATCGACTTAAATCAGAAGAGCATGGTTGTATCGGGTAACACCACCGTTCTTACAATAGGGAAGGGCACAACCATCAAAAACGGTCTTGCCAACAACGGCGGTGCCGCAATAATGTATGTTCAGAGTAAAATTATAATGGAAGACGGTGCACTAATCACCGATTGTAAGGCAAACTACGGCGGTGGTGGTATCCACACCCATCAGGGAACCTTTGAAATGAAGGGTGGTAAAATCACCAACTGCACAGGCGGCGGTGTAAACGTTGCGGCAGGAAGCACATTTATCGTAAGCGGAAATGCAACCGTTACAGGCAATAAAAAATCTGACGGAAGCACTCTTAACGTAAATGTGCAGACGCCTATAAAGGTAACCGGCACTCTTACAGGAAGAATCGGCGTAACGGTAAAAGCTGACCTTGGAAATCAGTTTGGTGTAATTGAAGGAACTGCATCCGGGCTTAACGCTATTGTAAGCGATACCGATTCCTCGTTGGTTGGAACACAGAGCGGCACAAACGTGGTGCTTGGAAACGGAAAGGCGTCTACTCCTGTTGAAACACCCGCAGGAAACACAACACCTGCTACACCGTCTGTTCCTTCCGCACCTGCGTATACCGGCGAATACGGAAATACATCAGCAAATTCCAAGGGAAATATTTCCTATGACGGAACAGGTTCTGTGTGCTATGTGGGAAGCGAATCCAACACCTTTGACAGCCTTAATGATGCTCTTAAAGCAGGAGGAGATGTCCACCTTTTAAGACACGCTGAGCTTGATTGTTCCGCTAATTTCTACAACCTTAATGCGAAAATTTACGGTCACGGATATTCAATCAGAATAAGCGGAGAATGGCACATCGACTTAAAGTGTAATGTTGCACTTTACGATGTGACAATCGACTTAAATCAGAAGAGCATGGTTGTATCCGGTGACACCACCGTGCTTACAATCGGTAAGGGCACAACCATTAAAAACGGTCTTGCCAATAACGGCGGTGCCGCAATTATGTATGTTCAGAGTAAAATCATAATGGAAGAAGGCTCACTCATCACCGACTGTGCGGCAAACTACGGCGGTGGCGGCATCCATACCCATCAGGGAACCTTTGAAATGAAGGGCGGTAAAATTACAAACTGCACAGGTGGCGGTGTAAATGCGGCATCCAGCGGTACATTCATCGTATCCGGCGGTGCAACCGTAACAGGAAACAAGTCTAAAGACGGCAGTGCCACACTTAATGTAAACGTACAGAATCCCATAAAGGTAACAGGAGCACTTACAGGTAAAATCGGCGTAACCGTAAAGGCTGACCTGGGAAATCACGTTGGCCTTATTGAAAATTCGGCATCCGGTCTTACTAATATCGTAAGTGATTTAGATGCAAATATGGTAGGCTCTGCTGACGGTACAAAGGTTGTGCTTGTAAAGAAATCCGAAGCTGTGTCAAGCGGTGAAGCCTTCAAGGAATCAGGCGATGCCTGCTATGCAGGAAGCGAAACTAATACTTTTGCATCTGTTGACGAAGCCATCCGTGCAAAAGCAGGGGATATATACCTTCTTCGCGATGCAAAGCTTGAATGCTATAAAAACTATTACGGTGCTTCTGCTGCCATCTACGGTAACGGCCACACCTTAAAGCTTGAAGCAAAGTGGAATATCGACCTAGGAAGTGATATTAAGCTTTATGATATCACTGTTGACTTAAATCAGAAAAACATCGGCCTTTCCGGTGCAAAGCTCACATTGGGCAAGGGCACAACCCTTAAAAACGGTCTTGCCGATAACGGCGGTGCAGTTCTTTTATACTCTGCAGGCGAAGGCAAGGAAGCAATTTTAACAATGGAATCAGGCTCCCTTATCACCGACTGTAAGGCAAACTACGGCGGTGGCGGTGTCCACGCTCATAACGGTATATTTAATATGATGGGCGGCAGTATTAAAAACTGCGTTGGCGGCGGTATCAATGTACCCAAAACATCCAAGGTTAAAATTTCCGGAGATGCTGAGGTAGTTGACAACAAGGACTCTAAGGGTCAGATATTCAATGTTTCCGCAAAGGAAGATGCATCGGCACTTACCTTTGAAGGCAAGCTTACAAAGAAAATCGGCGTAACAAATAACCTTTCAGAAGGCGAAAAAATTGCCAATGCAATTAATGTGGAAGGTGCAGAAAACATAACACTTGATCCCAAGGGTGCATATATGGCGAAGGCAGACGGGGATAAGCTTGTATGGGTTAAAAATCCCAACTCCACAGCCAAGGCTCCCACGGAAGGCTATGTTCCGAAGACCGGCTGGACAATTGAAGTTAACTCAAGAAATGAACAGGCATCAAGAATGATTGACGGTGATAAAAACACCTACTGGCACTCCAATTACAGAGCGGAAGCAGGCTCAATCGTTGAAAAGGACGACCTTCCTTTTATAATCGACGTTACACTTCCCAAGGCGACACTTGTTTCCGGCGTTGAAATTCTTCCCAGACAGGACTCCAATTCATCCGGTGTACCAACAAGAGTTAAGTATTATGCCGAGCAGGACGGGGAATGGGTACTTCTCTTTGATGCCACATATCCCAGCGGACACGGCGTAAAGAGACAGGCTTTTGTAAGAAATATTGAAGTTACAAAATTCAGAATAGAATTCGTTGAAGCTGTGGCAAACTATGGTACACTTGCTGAAATTGACTTCCTTTCAAAGGATGATAAAAAAGAAACAGTTACCGCAAAAGAGCTTGTGGTAATTGAAGAAAAGGAAGCACTTTATCCTCTTGATAAGAGCCAGGCATCCGTTTCATACACTTATGACTGGTGGGGCAATAACCATATAGACAAAGTAATTGACGGCGTGGATGCAACCTTCTGGCAGGTTGGTACTGCAAGAGTGCCTAATGACTTTGAATTCACAGTTGACCTTGGCGAAGTTAAGAAAATGTCTGCAATTTCATACTTCCCCAGACAGTCTGCAGACATGGACGGTTACTGGGTTGAATACTCCGTAATGACAAGTATCGATGGCGTTGATTTCATAATTGATGTTGATCACGCAAGAATTGAGGAAAGCGAAAGACATTTCGGCCGTCATTACAGCTATTTTGAAGAGCCTATAGAAGCCCGTTATGTAAAGTTCTTTATCCATAAGGGTAAAGGAAATATCGCATCCTGCGGTGAGGTTGACTTCTACGAAAATTATGAAATCCGTAAGGAGAGACTTGAAGCAGAAGCCGAGGAATACAAACTTGTAATAGGAAGTACGGAGATTACTCATAAGGGCGGAACTGCAAACCTTGACGTTGCACCTTATATCGAAAATGGAACAACCTTTATTCCTTTGAGAGGATTGCTCGAACTCATGGGTGCTGAAATTGCCTGGGATGGAGAAGTTCAGGGTGTAACAATCAAGAAGGGCGATACGGAAATTTATCTCCAGATACGCTATAAAAATGTATATGTAACGACTACAAAAAACGGAAAGCTTATGTATACGCTCCTCGCACCACCCAGAATTACGGATAATCGCACATTTGTTCCGATACGTTTTATTTCAGAACATTTAGGATACAATGTTTCGTGGGACGGTGCTACACAGACAGTTACAATAACAAAATAAATATAAAGAAGCTGCGGATAACCGTGGCTTCTTTTTTGCAAAAATATATTGTCAAACTGTGAAAAAAATAGTATAATTATCTACTGAGTTGTATACTTGGAAAGGAGATAGAGATTATGGGATTGTTAAAAGCAGGTATCGGAGCACTCGGAGGAGTTTTGGCTGACTCCTGGAGAGATTATTTTTATTGCGAAAGTATGGACGCTGATGTTCTTGTGCAAAAGGGCGAAAAGAAGGCGGGGGGCAGAAGCTCTAATAAAAAAGGAACAGATAATATTATTTCAAACGGCTCGATTATTAATGTAAACGAAGGTCAGTGCATGATTATCGTAGAATCCGGCAAAGTTGTTGAAGTTTGTGCAGAGGCGGGCGAGTTTGTCTATGATACTGGAACGGAGCCCAGCGTTTTTTACGGAAACCTTGGCGAAAACATTAAAAAGAGCTTTGCTGAAATAGGTAAGAGATTTACCTTCGGTGGTGAGCCTGCGAAGGATCAGAGGATTTACTTTTTCAATACCAAGGAAATTATGGGAAATAAGTACGGAACACCATCGCCGATTCCTTTCAGAATTATGGATCAGGCAATAGGATTTCCTCTTGATATAAAAATCCGTTGTCATGGAGAATATTCTTATAAAATTACAAATCCCTTGCTCTTCTACACCAATGTCTGTGCCAATGTGAAAGACTGCTTTACAAGAGATGAAATTGACGGACAGCATAAGTCAGAATTACTTACAGCACTTCAGCCTGCTCTTTTCAAAATATCACAGAATAACATTTATTATGCGGCAATTCCGGCTTATACAATGCAATTGTCCGGAGAACTCAATGAACTTTTGTCATCCAAATGGAGAGACAGACGAGGCGTTGAAATAGTTGAATTCGGAGTGTCAGGAGTAAATGCTACAGAAGAAGATGAAGCAAGGATTACAGAGTATCAGAGATCTACTGCTATGGGAAGAAATGCTGATATGCTGAGAGGCCATATGGCAGGAGCAACCGCTCAGGCAATGAATACTGCTGCAGCAAATGAAAACGGAGCCATGACAGGTTTTATGGGAATGGGAATGGCACAAAATGCCATGGGTAATATGGCAGGCTTTGCACAGGGGAATCAGACAAATCAGCCCACAATGAATGAGCAGCCTGTTAATAATGGATGGACTTGCTCCTGCGGTAAAATAAGTACCGGCAAATTCTGTCAGGATTGCGGAAAGCCTCAGCCGTCTCAGGTTATCGGATGGACTTGCGCATGCGGTGAAACGAATCAAGGAAAGTTTTGCCAGGAATGTGGGAAACCGAAGCCTGCAGGTGCTCCTTTATACAAGTGCGATAAATGCGGATGGATTCCGGCTGATCCTACGAATCCTCCTAAGTTTTGTCCTGAATGTGGAGACATCTTTGACGAAAACGATAAATAAGGTAAATAAAAGCACCCAATGGGTGCTTTTATAATAATAAATACCGCCGAACGGCGGTATTTTATTTTATTGATTCCTTTCTGTATTTAAGCGGTGATTTTCCGGTTTTCTCCTTGAATATTTTACCAAAATAGGAAACGCCGGAAAAACCGGTCATTTGAGAAATATTCACTATTGATAAATCGGTTGATAAAAGTAATTGTTCAGCTTTTTTTACTCGCTTATCATTTATATAATCTTTTACTGTGGTTTTATAGTTTTCGTGAAACAAGTTATAAAGTACACTTTTTGAAATATTTGTATGGACTGAAATTCCCTGAACAGTCAAGTTTGTTCCAAGGTTTTCGTCGATATATGAATTAATCATGGATAGTCTTTCGTCGGTTTTTAAAGTGAGAGTTTTTTCAAGAAGAATGTGTTTTGCTATAATTTCTGCAATACGTGATATGCTTTCTATTCTGTTTATGTCCGATGGAGGTATTTCGTTAAAGAGCATTTCGGCAACGGCCGGGTTTATACCAAGGCATGCAATATGATTTTTTACGTCTGAGAAAGAAGTATCACAGCGAATCTGGCCAAACATAATGTATCCTATGACGGTATCCTCAAAAATTATGGGAACTGCAACATCGATTAATCCTGCATGGCAAACATGCGGAACCGACACTTTCTTTTCACAGCATTCTTTTAAAATATATTTATCAGACCTAAGACACATTTTTTTGCCGTTTTTTGTTCCCTGAATGGCTTTACAGTATAAGTTTTTTTCCCAGTGGAATCTGTCGGTCAAAGGCGTGAAGTCACTCTTTAACAGAACCATATTAATTCCTGTGGCGTTATAAAAGTCGTTAAGAATTTTATTGGCTTTTTCATAATCGTAATTAATAATCATATATATCACCGTTTCCGTTATATCATACTAAAGTGCTTTTGTCAATAAATTATCTAGAAAAGGAATTTAGTTATAAAATTCGGGAAATATACATCTTTTTTTAGCATAAACACTGTGTTAATATGCAGGTAAAAGAAAAGGAGGAATAAATATGGGTAAAGCAACGGATTTCCGTTATAACACCGGAGATACAAATGTACCGTGGGCGGCGGTAGGTGAAAATTATAATGCAGAGGATTTAATGGAAATAATAAAGTTCCTCATGCAAGGAGAAGGAAAAGAATATGAGGAAGCAATTACGGCAATAAAGGATCAGATTGAAAAGCTGGATAAAATTTCCACACCTCCGGGGAAGCTTTCACTGGGAAGTAAGGTCGAAGAAGCAGAGAAGAAGTGTAACGAATATCTTGGGACCGAAAGTTCCACTTTTGTTACCAATGCAACGGCGGGATTTGAAATTGCATATAAATATGCGAATCTTAAAGAAGGGGATGAGGTTATTGTTCCGGCAATAACTTTTGTTGCAACTATGGCATATCCTCTGGCGGTGGGAGCAAAACTGGTTTTTGCAGATGTTGATCCTGTTACTATCAATATGAATCCTGATGACGTTGCAAGAAAAATTACCGATAAGACAAAAATGATAGTTCCTGTGCATATAGGAGGCTATCCTGTGGATATGGAGCCTATAATGAAACTTGCAAAAGAACGCAATATTTTAGTGCTTGAGGATGCCGCACATGCATTCGGTGCAATGTATAAAGGTAAGATGGTGGGCACCATCGGAGATTTTGCGGCTTTTTCCATGCACGAGGTGAAAAATATCACTTCGTTCGGTGAGGGAGGTATTCTTACAACCACCGTTCCCGGCTTTGAAAATGAAATGAAGCGTGCAAGATTTTTAGGACTTGATTTTACCTGTCCCATAAAGGATTGGCTTTATAATATTACTCCGATTAAGGGAAAGGAACATCCTTTTGTTCCGGGAAATGCATCAACTACGGAAATTCAGGGCCTTGGATTGACACTTCAGATTGCAAGAAATGAGGCGATTATTGCAGAAAGAAAGGCGGCAGCGGAATACCTTAATAAGCGTTTTTCAGAAAATGATGCAATAATTCCGCAGGATTTGGGAAATGCTGAAATTAAGCCTACCTTCCATCTTTATCTTTTACAAATAGATCCGGAAAAAGCAGGAGGAGATGTTCAAAAGTTAAAGAAAAAGCTTGCTGAAAAAGGCGTTACCCAGATTGCACATTTCGGCCCCTTATACCGCTTTAAGATTGTTCAGGACATGGGATATGATTCTGATGAAATTGCAAAAACATGCCCTGTATGTGAAGAGGTATTTTATAAGAGATATACTCATCTGCCGCTTTACGGACTCTCGGAAGAGCAGCTTAAATATATGGCTGATGCTGTTTTATCTTCTGTTTCTGAAATGCAGAAAGGCGATTAAATCAAAACAAGCTCATCCGCTTCGGATGAGTTTGTTTTTTTATTATGTATACTTGACTTTGATGATTAGATATGGTATCATTTTTTAATAAACAGAAATATAAAATTAGCGGAATTTATGTTGATTTAAGAAAGTGTTTATTGCGTTATAAGACAGAAGGAGGAATAATATGTATAAACCAAATCCTATAGATACAAGCGATATAGTAATTCCTGAGGGATTAATGGAGTTAACTGAAAAAATCGCTGAAAATGTTCACGAGAACTGGGCCGCAGGCAGAATTGCCGAAGGGTGGACTTATGGAGAAAAAAGAGACGATAATAAGAAAACCACACCATGTCTCGTGCCTTATTCTGAATTGTCGGAATCGGAAAAAGAATATGATAGAAATACGGCTATTCAGACAATAAAGTTGATTGTTGCTTTGGGATATAAATTAGAAAAAGAAAGTGATATATAAATAAAGTTTGCTTGGGGGATGAAAAATGGGGATTGAGAGTTGGCTTTTGATTGTCGCTGCAATTGCACCGGCAGTAGTTTTAGGCGGATATATTTTTAAGAAAGACAGGGTAGAAAAAGAACCTTTAAGCCTTTTGGCTTTGATTTTTGCCATGGGCGTTTTCTCTTGCTTTCCCGCAATAATACTTGAAGAAATCGGAGAAGGATTGATTCTCGGGTTTATGGGAGACAGTATTAAAGTTACAGAAGATGGTATTTACAGCATCGGAACAGGGGCATATTATATATACCAGGCACTGACTGCCTTTTTGGGAGTTGCTCTTATAGAAGAATTTTGCAAATGGTTTGCGATGAAAGGTGTTACGGCCAAACATAAAGAATTTGATAATATTTTTGATGGTGTTGTATATGGTGCTTTTGCGGCGTTGGGATTTGCTACTCTGGAAAATATATTGTATGTGCTTAATTACGGTTGGGGTACAGCTTTTACCAGAGCGTTTCTTTCCGTTCCGGGACACTTATCGTATGGAGTTATAATGGGATATTACTATAGCTTGTGGAAAATAGCTGAAAAAGCTAATTCACTGGAAAAGAATCTTAAAATCCAAGGAAAAATTCCTATGTATGCCAAAGAAATTTCGTATAAGAAATTTGCATGGCTTAGTGTAATAGTGCCGACATTTTATCACGGAGCATACGATTTATGCTGTTTTTTGGGAAACGAAGCGGCAACATATACTATGGTTGGACTTGTAATATTCTTATACATATATTGTTTTGGGAAAATCAAAAAGATGTCGAGGGCAGACGGCTCAATAAGGAATTATTATATCAATGTAATATTGGAAAAATATCCCGGACTTTCTGCTGATGTGGAAGCATCAGATAAAGAGATTTTGCGGGAAATCATTGAAAAGGCGTAATGCCGGGAGGATTGCAAGTGAAATTTGCGAAAAGATTTTCTGTTATGACCTTGGGCTGTATACTTCTGGCTCTCGGAGTATATTTCTTTAAGATACCAAACGGTTTTGCAACAGGAGGAGTAACGGGTATTGCAACTGTTCTTGCGAAAATTATTCCTGTTTCGCCGGCTGTGCTTATCTGGGGCTTTAACATTATTTTAATGATTGTAGGATTTGTCTTTTTGGGAAAAGAGAGTGGTTTTAAAACGGTTTATTGCTCCATGCTTTACTCTGCAATAACCTATCTTCTTGAACTTATCGTTCCGTTAAATGCTCCGCTTACGGATCAGCCGTTTCTTGAACTGTTTTACGCCATGATTCTTACATCCGTCGGATCCGCGATGATTTTTAATGCAGATGCATCAAGTGGCGGAACTGACATTGTGGCTCTGATACTAAAAAAATATACTTCGATAGATGTCGGAAAAGCTTTGCTGATAGTTGACTTTTTTGTAGCGGCAAGTTCGTTTGCAGTTTTTGGAATAAAAACAGGATTATATTCTCTCTTGGGACTTTTTGCAAAAGCGTTCATTGTGGATGCTGTAATAGAAAACCTTAATACGTGTAAGTATTTTGTCGTAATAACTGCAAAAAGAGAAGAAATTGCAGAATTTATTATAAAAGAACTTCATCACGGTGCAACGGTAAATACTGTTATCGGCGAATACACAAAAGAAGAAAAGTCCATGATACATACTGTATGTAAAAGAAGCGAAGCAATTAAACTTAGAAATCGCATAAGGGAAATTGATCCTCATGCATTTATGATAATTACAACCAGCAGTGAAATAATCGGAAGAGGCTTTAAGAGCGTCTGAGATAAAAAAGCATGCATCGCATGCTTTTTTTATTTATGGGAAAGCAAAATTTGCAAAAAGAAGGGTTGAAAAACCTTGGACTTAATGATAATATATAAAAAAAGAATAATGATGCAACTTTTAGTTGCGGAATATTCAAGCTTTGGTTGGTTGTAATAATTGAATAATTTTGGTAAAATCCGAGTAGAATAATTAAAAAGGGATGATTATATGACTATAGGTGAAAAAATTGCAAGCCTCAGACAGAGAGCGGGACTTTCGCAAGAAGTTCTGGCTGAAAAAATGGATGTTTCACGTCAATCAGTTTCTAAATGGGAAATGGATCAGGCGTTGCCGCAGATTGATAAAGTACTTATGCTTTGTGAACTTTTCAATGTATCTTCGGATGAATTGTTGAGAGGTAATATTGAAATTGAAAAAAACATAAAAGAACATAACAGATATTTCGGTACAGACGGATTCAGGGGAGAAGCGAACATCAGCCTCACTTCTGTGCAGGCATATAAAGTCGGACGCTTTCTGGGATGGTATTTTTCTTCTGAACTTTCAGGGTGCAGCAAAGCAGGATATAAGCCTAAAATAGTAATAGGTAAAGATACAAGACGTTCCAGCTACATGCTGGAGTATTCAATCGTTGCCGGAATAACCGCATCAGGTGCCGATGTGTATATGCTTCATGTTACAACAACTCCCAGTGTTTCTTATGTAACAAGGCAGGATGACTTTGATTGCGGCATAATGATAACGGCGTCGCATAATCCGTATTATGATAACGGCATTAAAGTAATAAACAGATACGGAGAAAAGCTCGACGATAAGACGACAGCACTGATAGAAGCGTATCTTGACGGGGATATAAAATCACTGGGAGTTTCGGGAGAAGATTTACCTTTGGCCAGCCGTGAACATATCGGATGCATTGTGGATTATGTATCCGGAAGAAACAGATATGTTGGATACTTGATTTCACTGGCATCAAATTCTTATAAAAATCTTCGTATCGGACTTGATTGTGCCAACGGTGCATCATGGATGATTGCAAAGGCGGTATTCGGAGCACTCGGAGCACAGACTTTTGTTATCGGAGCGGAACCGGACGGATTGAATATCAATGCCGAGTGCGGTTCAACGCACATAGAGAAGCTTTCAAGGTTTGTTAAAGAAGAACATCTTGATGTGGGTTTTGCATTTGACGGAGACTGCGACAGATGTATTGCCGTGGACGGAAACGGAAATGTTGTTGACGGAGATGCAATGCTTTATATATTAGGAAAGCGATTAATGGCGAGGGGAATGCTCAATAAAAATACAGTGGTTGCAACTGTAATGTCGAACAGCGGATTTGTAAAATGCCTTAATGAAGCGGGAATGAAATGTGCACAAACCACAGTAGGAGACAGGTTCGTTTATGAATGTATGCAGGAGAACGATTATAGTCTTGGCGGTGAGCAGTCTGGCCACATAATACTTAAAAAATATGCAACTACCGGCGACGGACTTCTTACAGCCATAATGATTTCCGAGGAAATTTGTGACAGTAAGCTTTCTCTGGCAGAACTTGCTGAGCCTGTTAAGCTTTATCCGCAGTACACCGTAAATGTAAAGGTAAAGGATAAAAATGTGGTTATGAAGGATGAACGTGTATTGGCGGAGGTTAAGAATGTGGAAAAACTGATTAACCATAATGGAAGAGTACTTTTAAGAATGAGCGGAACAGAGCCTGTTATCCGTGTAATGGTTGAGGCTGAAAGTGAAGAAAAAAGCATAGAATATGCAGAAATGGTTGCATGCAGTATAATCGAAGGGGGTCACAAAGTTGAGTGATAATATTAAGAATAAAGATTTGTTTGATATCAAAAATTCTTACATTGCACCGATTTTTGATGACTGCGAGTATCCTTGGGAGATAATATGCAAAATTAAAAGTTATATAGAAAATTTGATAAAAGAAGGAATACCCGGATATACATTGCTTAAAGATGGCGTTCTTGTGGGTGAAAATGTTAAAATATACGATACCGTAACGATAGAGCCTCCTGTTGTGATAGGAAGCGGTACAGAAATACGCCCCGGAGCTTTTTTGAGAGGAAACGTAATAACGGGAGAAAATTGTGTTATCGGAAATTCAACTGAAATAAAAAATGCTGTATTGCTTGACAAAGTCCAGATTCCTCACTATAATTATGTAGGAGATTCTGTGTTGGGAAATCATGCACATATGGGTGCCGGTGCGGTTTGCTCAAATCTTAAATCCGACGGAAAAGATGTGGTGATACACGGAAATGGCAACTATGAAACTCATCTTCGAAAGCTTGGCGGAATTTTAGCTGACGGAGCGGATGTTGGTTGCGGTTGTGTTCTTAATCCCGGCACGGTAATCGGGAAAAATACCTCGGTTTATCCGCTTACGGCATTAAGAGGGATTTATCCCGAAAACTCTATAGTAAAAGGACAAAACACAGTCGTTAAAAGAAAGTGAGGATTTTTTTATGAAGTATATTATCGCAAAGGATTATGAAGAATTAAGCCGTAAAGCGGCAAATATCATTGCATCTCAGGTTATAATGAAGCCTGATTGTGTTCTCGGCCTTGCAACGGGTTCATCTCCGGTGGGAACATATACGAGGCTTAGCGAAATGTGTACCTCAGGTGATGTGGATTTTTCTTTGGTTACAAGTGTTAATCTTGACGAATATGAAGGACTTGACGGTACAAATGACCAAAGTTACAGATATTTTATGGATAAGAATCTTTTCGAAAAAATAAATATTGATAAGAAAAATACTCATGTTCCAAACGGATGTGCAAAAGACCTGAAAAAAGAAGGCGAGGAATATGACGCCTTGATTAAGAGCCTGGGCGGAATTGATATTCAGCTTCTGGGTATCGGTCTTGACGGACATATCGGCTTTAATGAGCCTGATGAATTTTTCACCAAAGAAACCCATGCGGTTGAACTTGATCCTTCCACAATCGAGGCAAATTCCAGATTTTTTGCTTCAATAGAAGACGTTCCTAAGCGTGCAATAACAATGGGAATGATGTCAATCATGCAGGCAAAAAAGATTTTGCTTATAGCTAACGGAAAAAATAAAAAGGAAATTCTTGACAAGGCATTAACAGGTCCAATAACTCCTATGGTGCCTGCATCAATTTTACAGCTTCATCCGGATTTAACTGTAATATATACAGAAAATTAAATGTAAACTCAGACGCATCAGGCGTCTGAGTTTTTTACTTAGACAAAATTTTGCTTTTTGTAATAAGCGTAAGATATCTTTCATAAGTTATAATAAATAATTTATGGGAGATGCTTTGATTGAGAGAATATATCGAAAACCGAACATTGACTCTTGGCGAATATATTGTGGAAAATAAAAGCACGGTTCGCACGGCGGCAAAGAAATTCGGCATTTCTAAATCCACAGTACATAAAGATGTTTCCGAAAGACTCAGAGAAATTGACAGAGGACTTTTTGAGGAAGTCAGAGCTATCCTTGACGAAAATAAAGAAGTAAGGCATATAAGGGGCGGATTGGCTACAAGAAAAAAGTATTCGGAAAAAAGAAAAAATAGTATTGTTAAGAAGGAAAAAATGTGATATACTGTTAGAAATACACTAAAAGATACGGTGATTTTATTGAAACGACGCGGATTTAAGTATTTTCTGAATAATTTCGACTGGAGCATTTTTGTTCCTGCATTTTTGTGCAGCCTTTTCGGACTTGCACTTATTTATAGTGCAGGTCTTGCTGCGGGAACCAGTACCAGAGATATTACGGTGCAATCAATCGCTCTTGCGATAGGCATTCTCGCCATGGCTTTTACGTGTTATATTGATTATGATATTTTGGATGCTTTGGGATGGGTTATCGGAGGATTTGGCATAGCTGTACTCGTTTTGGTACTTGTAATCGGTACAGGCGGAGAAGAGGTTGGTACCAAAGGATGGATTAATTTGGGGACTGTCAGCGTGCAACCTTCTGAGTTTGCAAAAATTGCTTTTATAATTTCCATGTCAAGCCATATAACTAAGGTTGAAGAAAAAATTAACGAGCCAAAAAATTTGTTTTTCCTTTTGCTTCATTTTGGAATTTTTGCGGGCCTTGTGCTTTGTCAGCCTGACTATGGAACGACCATGGTTTTTGCGTTTACATTTATAGGTATGCTTTTTATGGCCGGAGTGCGACTTAAATATTTCGGTATGGCGATTTTAACGGCTGTTGTTGCGGCCGTTCCGGTATGGACGTTTGTATTAAGTGATTTCCAGAGAGCAAGAATATTTACATTCCTGAACCCCGAACTTTCGCCTCTTGATGATGGTTATCAGGTGCTACAATCAATGCTCGCCATAGGCTCGGGGCAGCTTACCGGAAACGGATACATGAAGGGAAATCAAACCCAGATGGGATATCTTCCGCAAGCGAGAACGGACTTTATCTATTCTGTTGTAGGTGAAGAATTTGGTTTTCTTGGCTGTGTTTTGGTGCTTTTACTTCTTCTTTTTATAATTTACAGATGCTTTGCAGCATCTAAAAAGGCTAAAGATACTTTCGGAAGTATGTTGTGTATAGGAGTGGGATGTTTTCTTTTATTCCATACGATAGAAAATATCGGTATGTGCCTTAATCTTTTGCCGGTAACGGGAATTCCGCTTCCGTTTTTCAGTTCGGGAGGATCTAACCTTTTGGCTTCTTATATGGCGATAGGTCTTGTTCTTAATGTTAAGTTCCGCCATAAGGTATATGGACTGTGGTTATAGAAAAATGCTTGCACGGCAAGCATTTTTTTGTTGTGATTTTGGCATATAAACGGGGAAGAAAACGGAGTATAATAAGCAATAATACTATTGAAAAAAATGTCATTTTGTGTTATGATATATATTGAGGTGGATTACATGCTGAAAAAATTATTTGCACCGACGGATATGACGGTTGGATCTCCGTGGAAGAGCATACTTATTTTTACTCTGCCAATGTTAATAGGAAACGTTGCTCAGCAGCTTTATAATACGGTAGACAGTATAGTGGTTGGTAAATATATAGGTGATAACGCATTTGGTGCGGTAGGAACAGCTATGCCGCTGCTTAATCTTCTTTTGGTACTCTTTATGGGTGTTTCCACAGGTGCCGGGGTAATGGTTGCACAGTATTTCGGAGCTAAAAGCAGGGAGAAGCTTTCATACACTGTGGGAAATGCCATAACGCTTACGGCAATTTGCAGTATATTGCTTATTGTAATAGGTGTGCCGGGACTAAGACCTATGATGAGTCTGCTTAAAGTTAAACCGGAACACTTTGAGTGGTGCTATGATTATCTCATGATTTCCATTATCGGAATCGCCGGAATGGGATATTACAATATATTAAGCGGAATTATAAGAGGTATGGGAGACTCGGTATCTGCCCTTATATATCTTCTTGTTGCTGCAGGAACCAATATTGTTTTGGACGTATTGTTTGTGGCACAGATTGGAATGGAAGTTGGCGGAGTTGCTCTTGCAACAATTATTTCTCAGATTTTATCTTCGGCGTTATGCCTTGTGAAACTCAGCAAAATGAAAAACAATTTTGATTTCGGATTTAAGTACTTAAAACCCAAGAAAGAGTATATGATGAAAATAATAACTCTTGGCGTTCCTTCAGGCTTAACCCAGGCTATATTTTCTTCAGCAATGCTTATTGTGCAGGGACTTACCAACAGCTTCGAAACAAACTTTGTAAATGCAAATATAATTATCATGCGTGTTGACGGTTTTGCGATGATGCCGAACTTTTCATTTGGTATGGCTCTTACTACTTATGCAGGACAAAATGTGGGGGCAAAGTTATATGACAGAGTAACAAAAGGTGCGAAGCATGGTACTTTGATGGCCTTTGCTTGCTCTGCGATAATTACGGTAGTAATATTGTTTTTCGGAAAAGGCCTCATGGGAATATTTACGGAAACCAAGGAACTTGTTGATTTAAGCTATTATCTTATGCTGATTCTTGCTCCGGGTTATCTTGCAGTTGCAATAACTCAGGGACTTTCGGGAATAATGCGAGGTGCGGGAGATACAATGACTCCCATGTGGATTTCACTGATTACCACGGTTGCACTCAGAGTTCCTTTGGCTTACGGAATTTGTGAGTTTACAAAGACACCGCTGCTTCCTGAGGGAAGATATGAATGTATACAGATTTCGCTCCTTGCTTCATGGGTAATAGGTGCGGTTTTGACGGTTATATTCTATGCACGGGGAAAATGGAAAACGAAGGCTATAAAATAGTCTTGGTAATATAAAGGAGATAAACTATGGATTATACAAAAGTTACGATATACACAAACAGCGAAGGCGTTGAATTAGTTGGTGCTGCTCTTTACGACCTTGGAATAGTAGGGCTTCAGATAATGGATAAAAATGATTTTGAAGATTTTATGAAGCAAAATCTTCGTGCATGGGATGTTGTAGATGAAGAACTTATGAATTCCATGCTCTCGCAGGAAACACAAATATCTTTTTATCTTGAAAATAATGACGATAAAGAAGAAACTGTTGCAAAGGTAAAAGACGAAATGCAAAAGCTTTCCCTTCAAGGCTCTTTCGGAAGATTAAAAGTTGAAGAAACCGGAGTCAAGGAAGAGGACTGGGCAAACAACTGGAAAAAATATTATAAGCCTTTGCGAATAGGAGAACATATAATAATAAAACCTACCTGGGAAAAAGTAACACCCGGCGACAATGATGTGATAGTTGAGCTTGACCCGGGAATGGCATTCGGAACCGGCGGACATGCCAGCACGCATATGTGCCTTGAGTTTCTTGAAAAAATCGTAAAGAAGGGCGACAGAGTTTTAGATATCGGAACAGGAAGCGGAATATTGGGAATTGCAGCATTAAAGCTTGGAGCAGCAAGCGTCACAGCTGTGGATATTGATCCTCTGGCTGTTAAAATTTCAAAGGAAAATGCAAATCTTAACGGATATGCCGAACCGGATTTTACGGTTTTCGAGGGAGACCTTGCCGATAAGGTTTCCGGAGAGTATGATATAGTTCTTGCCAACATTGTGGCTGACATTATCTGCGAACTTTCAAAATCTGTTTGCAAATATATTAAACCGGATGGTAAATTTATTACTTCGGGAATTATAGATTTTAAGTCTGATAAAGTGAGAGAAGCACTTAGGGAAAACGGGGTAAAGATTCTTGATGAAAAGACAAAAAATGACTGGTATTCGTTCTTTTGCGAAAAAGCATGACGCTAAATGAAAGGATTTGATGACATTGGATATTTTTGACAGTGCGTTTATAGAAAAGCTTAAAGGGGTATATTCAATAAGTCCCGAAACATATGAAAAATATGATGTTAAAAGAGGACTTCGTAACAAGGATGGCACAGGTGTCCTTGTTGGTTTGACTTCAATAGGTGACGTTCGTGGTTACATAATTGAAGAAAAGGATAAAATAAATGTACCCGGTAAACTTACTTACCGTGGCGTAAACATGGTCGATATTTATAAGGAAAACGAAAAAAGGGGAAGACATGCTTTTGAGGAAACCATGTATCTTATTCTTATGGGTGAGCTTCCTACGGATGAAGAGCTTGCGGAATTTAAAAAAATTCTTGCGGACAACAGAGAGCTTCCTCCCGGTTTCACAGAGGATATGATATTGAAAGCACCCAGTCCAAATATTATGAATAAGCTTGCAAGAGCGGTGCTTGCATCCTATTCCTATGATAAAAATCCCGACAGCTTATCTCTTGAAAATCTTCTTCGTCAATCTATTGAGCTTATAGCAAGATTTCCGTCAATGGCGGCGTATGGTTATCAGGCCAAAAAACATTATTATGACCATGACAGTTTGTATCTTCACAGCCCCAGACCGGATTATGATACCGCTGAAAACATACTTCATATGATAAGACGTGATAACAAATTTACCGAGCTTGAAGCAGAAATTCTGGATCTTCTTTTGGTTATTCATGCTGAGCACGGTGGTGGTAACAACTCTACATTTGCAACTCATGTTGTATCCTCAAGCGGAACAGATACCTACAGTGCCATAGCTGCGGCGGTGGGTTCATTGAAAGGACCTAAGCACGGTGGAGCAAATGCAAAAGTGACGGGAATGGTTGATGAAATTAAAGCTTCCTGTAACTGGAAAGATGAGGGAGAATTAAAAGATTACCTTGTTAAAATAATACGTAAAGAAGCCTATGACAAGACAGGTCTTGTTTACGGTATGGGACACGCCATTTATACTTTGAGTGACCCGAGATCCATGCTCCTTAAAGAAAAAGCAAAAGAGCTTGCATATCACATCGGAAAAGAAAAAGAGTTTGAAATGTATGACAGGATAGAAACTATGACGCCTGAAATTTTCAACGAGCTCAGAGGAAATAAAAAGCATCTGTGTGCCAATGTTGACCTTTATTCAGGATTTGTTTACAGCATGCTGGATATACCTGAAGAACTCTATACACCTCTCTTTGCCATAGCAAGAGTGCCAAGCTGGTGTGCACACCGTATGGAGGAAATTATTGCGGGCGGAAAGATAATTCGTCCTGCATATAAGAGCGTAAGTGTTAAAAAATCTTATGTTCCGGTGGAAGACAGATAAAAAAGGGGCGTGCAAAGCACGCCCTCAATCATATAAGGAAGTGATTGTATGCCTCTTGACGGCATAACTTTATGTGCGGTAGTGAAAGAACTGTCGGCTCTTTCAGGTGCTTCGGTTCAGAAGGTACATCAACCTGAACGTGATGAGATTCTTTTGTTGCTTCATACAAAAAATGGAAATAAAAAGCTTCTTATAAGTGCAAGCCCTCAAAGTCCGAGGTTGCATCTTACAGAGGGGAATTATAAAAATCCTGAAACATCACCGATGTTTTGCATGCTTTTGAGAAAACATTTTACGGGAGGAAAAATACTTTCTTTTAATCAGTTGTCGTTGGACAGAGTCGTAGATATTGCGTTTGAATGTCACAACGAGCTTGGGGATACTGTGCAGAAGCATATTATTGTGGAAATCATGGGACGTAATTCAAATCTTATTGTGACGGATGAAAATTACAAAATTTATGATTGTCTCAGAAAAAATGACTTGTCTTTTGAAACAGAACGTATGATGATGCCGGGATTTACCTATTCGTTTCCTGAAAGTAGCGGAAAGTGCGATATAGCGGAAACCTCAGAAGAAGAAATAAGAAACCTGCTTAAAGGTGCTGAGGGTAAAGATTTGATAAATATCTTTACGGGATTTTCTCCGCTTTCAGGCAGAGAGGCGGAATGCTATGGAGATATAGCAGAATACGTAATCTGGATAAAAAGAAAAATAGAAAATAACGATTTCTCACCAACGCTGGTGTTGGGAGAAGATAAGCCCGTTGATTTTTGGTGCTTTGACATTATGGAATATGGCACAGCTTTTAAAATCAAAAAATACTCTTCAATGGGAGAAGCGATGGAAGAGTACTATTATGAAAAATCCTTCGCAGAACATATGAAGCAAAAAAACTCTGCACTTACCAAACTTGTAACCAATCTTATCGGAAGAGCTGAAAGAAAGCTGAAACTTCAGTACAAGGAACTTTCTGAGGCAGGAAAAAAAGAAGAGTTCAAGGTTATGGGGGATCTTATTACGGCAAATCTTTATAAAATCAAAGAGGGAGAAAAAATTGCTGAGGTTTCGGACTGGTCAAGCGGAGAAGAGGAGATTTTGCATATACCGCTTGATGAAAGCATTTCACCTGCCGATAATGCACAAAGGTATTATAAAAAGTACAGCAAGGCAAAACATGCAGAACAGGTTATCGGAGAGCAGATAGAAAGTACACTTAAAGAAACAGAATATTTAAGAAGCGTACTTCAGTCTGTGGCGGATGCGGAAAATATGGAGGACATTGCCCAGATAAAAGAAGAATTGGCAGAAGGCGGCTATATTAAGGCAGAAGGCGGTAAAAGGAAGAAAGAATCGCAGTCGAAACCTTTGGAATTTCTGTATGAAGGATTTAAGATATATGTCGGAAAAAATAACAAGCAAAACGATTTTCTTACATTGAAAACCGCAAGAGCCATGGACATTTGGTTGCATGTAAAAAACAATGCAGGTAGCCATGTGATAATCGAAACAAAGGGAAAAGATGTTGCACCTTCCGTAATAGAATATGCTGCAAAACTGGCGGCCACTCACAGTAAAGCAAAGGGAGCACCAAAGACGGAAGTCGACTATACTTTTGTTAAGTTTGTTAAAAAGCCTCAGGGAGCTAAACCCGGTATGGTAATTTATACCGATTATAAGACTTGTGTAATATGATGATGAAAACCTTTTTGGCCCTAAACGGCTGAGAAGGTTTTTTTAATTTAACGATTGACAAACAATTAACAAGGTGATATAATAATTAATCATTTTATAGTGAATTATTTAACAAATTTTGTGGAGGCAAAAAATGACTAATGTATTATATTTTTCTGTTGTATCTGCATTGATAGCTTTGTTTTTTGCGGTTTTCACAGCCATACATATTGCAAAGCAGGATGCAGGCAATGAAAAAATGAAAAAAATTGCAAGATACATTGCAGATGGAGCTATGGCCTTTATAAAGCGGGAATATTCCGTTATTTTTGTTTTTATGGTTTTATTAGCGGTTGTTATTGCCCTTTTTCTTGGCTTGGGAACTTCCTTTTGCTTTGTTTTCGGGGCGTTGAGCTCAATGCTGGCAGGATTTATTGGCATGAAGGTTGCAACACTTGCAAATGTCAGAACGGCAAAAGCTGCTGAAAAAGGATTACATCCTGCACTTAAGGTGGCTTTTTCAGGCGGAAGCGTTATGGGACTTTGCGTAGTAGGCTTGGGACTTTTCGGAATTTCTTTATCATGGATTCTTTTCAGAAACAGTCTTGATGCGGCGAATATTATAACCGGATATTCTCTCGGAGCAAGTTTTATTGCATTGTTCTCCAGAGTCGGAGGCGGTATATATACCAAAGCGGCCGATGTTGGTGCCGATCTTGTGGGCAAGGTTGAAGCAGGAATTCCTGAGGATGATCCGAGAAATCCCGCTGTTATAGCCGATAACGTGGGAGATAATGTGGGTGACGTGGCAGGAATGGGTGCTGACCTTTTTGAATCCTATGTGGGTTCTGTAATATCTGTGATTTCGCTTGCAATGCTTGCACTGGGTAATGCATCGCAGATTAAAGATGGCTATATTATATATACATTTGCTCTTGCGGCAGCCGGAATACTTTCCTCTGTTATAGGTACTGTTTTTGTTAAGCTGTTAAAGAAAACTCTGCCTCAGACAGCACTTAATGTTGGAGAATATAGCTCGATGCTTATTTTTGCTGTTGCGGCTTTAATATTAAGCGGAAATATACTGGAGTCTTTTAATCCGGCGATAGTTGTAATATCTGGTCTTTTGGCCGGCGGAATAATAGGCAAGGTTACAGAAATTTACACTTCTTCGGATTACGGCAGTGTAAAGAAAATAGCAGAACAGTCAAAAACAGGATCGGCCACGAACATAATTTCCGGACTTTCTGTAGGAATGATGAGTACAGCAATTCCGATTTTAATAATAGGTTTGGCGATTTTTGTGGCAGACTTTTTTGATCCAGAGATGGGAGTGGGCCTTGTTGCGGTCGGCATGCTTGCAACTACCGGAATGACTGTTGCGGTGGATGCATATGGGCCTATTGCTGACAATGCCGGTGGTATTGCGGAAATGTCAGGACTTTCTTCTGATGTCAGAAAAAATACCGATAATCTTGATGCTGTAGGAAATACTACTGCGGCTATAGGAAAAGGCTTTGCAATTGGAAGTGCGGCACTTACGGCAATTGCTTTGTTCAAGTCATATTGTGCGGCATCGGGACTTTCCGGAATTGATATTTCTGAACCTAAGACAGTTATCGGACTTTTAATAGGAGCGATGCTTCCTTTCCTTTTTTCAGCACTTACCATTAATGCTGTTTCAAAGGCGGCAAATGCAATGATTATTGAAGTTAGAAGACAGTTTAGAAAAATTGCAGGAATACTGGAAGGAACAGCCGAGCCTGATTACGTGAAGTGTGTCGATATAAGTACAGGTGCAGCGTTGAAAAGTATGGTGCTTCCTGCAATTTTAGCCGTGGCAGCTCCGCTTCTTACCGGTATGGTTATTGGAGCTGAAGCTTTGGGTGGCCTTTTAGCAGGTGCACTTGCAAGTGGCGTAATGCTTGCGATATTCATGTCCAATTCGGGTGGAGCGTGGGATAACGCTAAAAAGTATATTGAAACCGGCGAAAGTGAAGGAAAGGGCAGTGAGGCACATAAAGCTTCGGTTATCGGAGATACAGTGGGTGATCCTTTGAAAGATACAGCAGGTCCTTCGATTAATATACTGATAAAGCTTATGAGCATTGTTGCTTTGGTATTTGCCCCCTTGTTCATGTAGATAAAAAGAGCCCTAACAGGCTCTTTTTAATTTGCTCTATACCTTGACATTAATTCCGATATTTGGTATAATCAAAAGCAGAATGAAGCGGAAAGAGGGAGTTTTATGAAGACAGTTATGCTGGTTTTCGGCACAAGACCGGAAGCTATTAAAATGTGTCCGTTAGTAAATGAACTTAAAACAAGAGAAAGTATAAAAACAGTGGTTTGTGTAACCGGTCAGCACAGACAGATGCTTGATCAGGTATTGGAGGCTTTTTCTGTAGTTCCTGATTATGATCTTTCGATAATGAAAGACAAGCAGACTCTTTTTGATATAACAACAAATATATTAAACGGAATAAAAGGCGTACTTGAAGAGGTTAAGCCTGATGTTGTATTGGTACACGGAGATACATCCACTACTTTTGTAACAGCTCTTGCTTGCTTTTATCTTCAAATACCGGTTGGTCATGTTGAAGCAGGACTTAGAACATATAATATATATTCACCGTTCCCGGAAGAGTTTAACCGTCAGGCGGTAGGGATTGTTGCAAAGTATAATTTTTCGCCTACAGAGCTTTCAAAAGAGAATCTTCTTAAAGAAGGAAAGGATCCTGAAAGTATTTATGTAACGGGAAACACAGCAATAGATGCTCTTAAGACAACGGTAAGAGAGGATTATACACATCCTGAACTTGAATGGGCCGAAGGTTCCCGTCTTATAACAATCACAGCACACAGAAGAGAAAATCTCGGAGAACCGATGCATAATATGTTTCGTGCAATACGAAGAATAATGGACGAGCATCCGGATGTTAAAGCAATTTATCCAATTCATATGAATCCTGCAGTAAGAAAGGCAGCGGAAGAAGAACTGGGCGGATGTGACAGAATCAGAATTATTGAGCCGCTTGAAGTGCTTGATTTCCATAATTTTCTCGCCAGAAGCTATCTTATTTTAACCGACTCCGGCGGAATACAGGAAGAGGCCCCTTCGCTTGGAAAGCCGGTTCTTGTAATGCGTGATACCACAGAACGACCGGAGGGAATAGCGGCAGGGACGTTAAAGCTTGTCGGAACCGATGAAGCTTTTATATATCAAAACTTTAAAGAACTTCTGGAAAATGAGGAAGCGTATGAAAAAATGAGCAAGGCATCCAATCCTTACGGAGATGGATTTGCATGTAAGAGAATTGCAGATATACTTGAAAAATGAAAAATAAATGCAACATTTCTAATGTTGCATTTATTTTTTTGAAAATATGTAAAAAAAGTCTTCCATATTTGAAAAAAATGTAGTATAATAATAGTTAGTAAAATTATTTTTTTTAAAATGACATCAGGGATATGAGGAGGGGTATTTATGAGTGAGTTTTTCTCGTCTGTATGGATGCATATTACACAATTTTTCGGCATGCTTAAAATCAATGACATTATAGATATGCTTATAATTGCCGTGGCATTTTACTATATTGGTACATATATGATTGAGACAAAAGCATGGCAGTCTCTTAAGGTGGTAATGGTAATTATAGTTCTTACGCCTATCAGTGCTTTTTTGCAACTTAATACAGTTAGTTTCTTGTTGGAAAGCGTTTTGCAGATAGGAGCAATCGCTGTTATTATCGTATTTCAGCCGGAACTAAGAAGTTTCCTTGACAGATTGGGAAGAGGAACGAATTTGCGTAAAATGTTAAGTCCCGGAATTATGATTGAAAAGGACAGTATTGATTCTATTGTCCGTGCGGTGAGCAATATGTCCGTTGCGTCCACCGGTGCTCTGATTGTATTTGAAAAACAAAAGAAGCTTGATTCGGTAATAAGCGTAAAAGGAACGGAGATTGATGCGGAAATTTCTCAGGGTCTTCTTGAAAACATATTTGTTAAAAATACACCACTGCATGATGGTGCCGTAATTATAAAAAATGAAAAAATTGCATATGCCCAGAGTATACTGCCACTTTCTGAAAATGCTGTAATAAGCACCGAGCTTGGCACTCGACACAGAGCGGCCATAGGCGTTACCGAAAAAAGCGATGCAATTGCTGTTGTGGTATCTGAAGAAACCGGAAAAATATCCTATGCGAAGGACGGAGGACTTCACCGAGATATAACCCCTGAAAACTTAAGAGAGGTTTTAACCATTGAATTTTCCGGCAAGACTCCGGTGGAAAGCGATCTTAAAGGGATCTTTAAGCGAGGTAACGGAAATGACTAAAGAACATAAAAATATGAAAAATGCGGAAGAAAAGTCAAGTGGCGGAAGAAAATTTTTAGGTAAGGCACTTTGTGTATTGCTTGCAGTTATTTTATGGGTTTATGTATCATACGATAAAAAACCCGATACAGCGAAGGAGTTTACAAATATTCCTGTTACACTCACGGGAATTGAGGTTCTTGAAAGTAGAAATTTAACCGTTTTAAGCAATGATATGTTCGTTAAAGTTAAACTTTCGGGTACAAGAAGCATTCTGTCCAGAGTAAATAAAAAAGATATTAAGGCGATAGTGGATTTATCCGACACGACCTCATTGGGAGAACAGTATCCGATGGTTACAATAGCGGGAATTCCTGATGCTCTGAGTGTGGAGGAGAAAAAAATCGTCTCCGGTAAATTGCTTATTGATAACCTGGTAAAGAAAAACCTTGATTTGAATATTGAGGTTACGGGAAAGATGGCGGACTCGGTTGTTGAAGGAGAAAAAACAGTCAGTCCGACCCAGGTGACCATACGCGGACCTGAAAGCACATTAAAGAGTGTGACAGCGTGGACAACAGCAGTGGATGTAAGCAAAATTAGTCAAAGCGTAAACACATTTACAACAGGTATTGTGCTGAAAAGTGCAAGCGGAGAAGCGATAGATACAGACATGATAACGCTTTCTGAAACATCTGCCACTGTTACAATGAAGTGCAGAGGGAAAAAAGAACTGGAAGTAAATATTCCTGAGATTATAGGAAGTAAGGCAGGGTATAATATAACTGTTGAAAAGATAGAGCCTGAAACGGTTATGGTTGTAGGCCCAATTGAGGAAATAAGCCTTTTAGGATCTGTTAACGTTGAGCCTATAGATGCATACAGTGCAACAGAAAATGTAAGAACTGAAATAATCTTGCCTGAAAATACCGAATGTGAAACAACAAAAATAAATGTAAAATTAAACTTCACGATGGTGGGAGAATAATAATCCTGTATTAATAAGGGAAAAAGATTAAAATATATATGTATTGGCAAAAAAAGTATTGACAATTAAAGAAAAAGATTGTATAATATACTTTGCTTGCAGAGAGGAATTTGTATGATTGTTGATATTAGCAAAGTAAAAAATTCTGAAGGCAAGATAACCTTGAACGAAATTGCTGAATTCGGGACGGTCACTTTTAGTGGCGGAACATATAAGTTTTCAGAAGTTTCTGTTAAAGGTTCAATTATAAATATCGGCGGAAGTCTGGAGCTTAAAGCAACAGTAACCGGAGAGTACGAAACTCCATGTGCAAGGTGCTTGAAGCCTGTAATGAGCAGCTTTGACGCAGATATTTATGAGGATCTTACCGGGGAAGATGCAAACGAAGAGCTTATTGTCAAAAATGGCAATGAGTGGAACTTGGCGGAACTTGTCTTAAGTGATATTTTACTTGAGTTGCCGATGGTTGTATTGTGCTCGGAAGACTGTAAAGGTTTTTGCCCTACATGTGGGAAAAATCTTAACAGTGGGACCTGTTCTTGCGAAAGTGAAGAATGGGATTCAAGATTCGACATATTAAAAAACTTCAAAGCTGACTTATAATTTATGGAGGTGTAGAAAATGGCAGTACCGAAGGGTAAAATCTCTAAAGCAAAAAAGCATTCCAGAAGAGCTAATTGGAGACTTAGCGTTCCCGGAATGATAAAGTGCGCTCAGTGCGGCGAATATAAAATGCCTCACAGAATTTGTCCTGCTTGCGGTTATTACAACGGCAAGGAAATCGTAAAGAAAGAAGCGTAAGTGAAATAAAAAGAACACCAAAGGTGTTCTTTTTTATTTTGGTTTGACATATGGAAAAATAGGGTTATAATATACTTATAGAGAAAAAATTTAATGCTTGGAAAATACTAAAAATAAAATGAAAGGAAGCATTAGTGTGTATAATCTTTTGGATTACATTAATTGGCGCGGAGATTTAAGTTTCTCGGATAATCCCTTTAACGAAGTTGATAATCTGATTTTCACTCAACTTTCATACCTGGATTTTTCGGGGATAGTTTCGGGAAATTTAACAGAATATATAACTCTCGAAGAGGCATGGAATAAATATAGCAAAATCGGGAGAAGGCCTGAAAGTATTATTTTGCCTGAAGAGATTTACGGAATGTTTAAGTCTATGGCTCACACTAACCGTTTCTCAAAGATAAAACTGTCCGGATTTGTTTCTAACCATGACGAAGAAACAGAAAAACAGTTTGCGGCACTTTGTATAAGTTTTGATAAAAAGATATATGTTTCGTTCCGTGGAACAGATGACAGCCTGATAGGCTGGAAGGAGGACTTTAATCTTGCTTTCATGGAATCAGTTCCTGCACAGAGAGATGCATCTTCCTATCTTAACAAGGTGATGAAAGATATTTTGTTTCTTCCCGTATATATAGGAGGTCATTCCAAAGGAGGAAATCTTTCTGTATATGCGGCGATGCACTGTAAAAAAATTCATAAAAGAAGAATTAAGAAGATTTTTACAAACGATAGTCCGGGGTTTCTTGAGAAAGTTGTTAACAGTAAAGAATATTTTGAAACTGCCGAAAAAATCTTCAGTATTGTTCCGGAGGGTTCAATAATAGGCCAGCTTTTAAGCCATGGAAGGATGGATGACGTTTTCGTAAAAAGTAAAAGCTCGATGCTGCGTCAGCATGATCCCTTTACTTGGGAAGTTTTGGGAAACGAATTTGTAAAGGCCCCGGGATTGAACGAGCAAAGCAAAAAGGTGGACAATGTTATCTCCTCATGGCTGTCAAAATTGAATAAAGAGGAAAGAGAAAGTCTTGTTGAAGCTATATTTGAACTTTTCACGGTGACAGAGGCAAAAAATCTTGCAGATATTATGAATGATAAACTGGGATTTTTAAGAGCATTAGGAAAGCTCAGCAAGGAATCCAGAAAAGATATAGGGAAAAATATTGGGCAAATAATTGAAGAAATAGCAAAAATTAAGGCAAGATAGTAATAAAAGTTTTGACTTGTAGGAAAAAAGATGATAGAATAAAATGGTAAATTTAGTATGAGAGGTCTTTTTATGAAAAAACTTGGATTGGGACTCATGCGTCTTCCGCTTATTGAAGAAAATAATTCGGCTAAAATTGATATTGAAGCCACAAAAGTGATGGTTGATGAGTTTCTTGAAAACGGCTTTAATTATTTTGATACTGCCTGGATGTATCATTCTTATATGAGCGAAAATGCAGTAAAAGAAGTTCTTACAAGCAGACATAAAAGGGATGAATTTCTTCTTGCAACAAAGCTTCATGCAAATTATGTTAAATCTTTTGAAGACAGGGATAGGATATTTGCCGAACAAAAAGAGAAAACAGGAGTGTCATATTTCGACTACTACCTTTTGCACGATGTAAGAGAAGCTCATCTTTCTATATATGAAAAATACGATTGCTTCAACTGGCTTTGCGAAAAGAAAAATGCCGGAGAAGTTAAAAATATAGGTTTTTCTTTTCACGATAATGCCGAATTTCTTGACAAGGTTTTAACTAAGTATCCGTTTGTGGACTTTGTTCAGTTACAGCTTAACTATCTTGATTGGGACAATGAGTCTATTCAGTCACGAAAGTGTTATGAAGTTGCGGAAAAGCACGGCAAAAAAATAATAGTCATGGAACCTGTAAAGGGAGGAACTTTAGCTAAACTTCCAAATGAAGCGGAAGAACTTTTGAAATCATATAACTCTGAAGTATCTGTGCCCTCATGGGCATTACGCTTTGTGGCATCGCTTCCAAATGTTATTATGGTTCTTTCAGGAATGAGTAATTTATCTCAGCTTAGGGATAATATGAAAACTTTTGATAATTTAACTCCTGTATCAAAGGAGGAAAAAAGACTTCTTAAAGAGGTCGTAGCGATAATTAACAAGGATTCGGTAATCCCGTGTACCGGATGTGCATACTGCATTGACGGATGTCCGAAAAGGATTGCTATACCAAAATATTTTGAACTTTATAATGCAGAAATGCAGGAAGCGGAGGGGAAGGGTTGGAGTCCGCAGATTGCATATTATGAAAATATGATAAAAACTTTCGGAAAAGCCAGCGACTGTATAGGTTGCGGTACCTGTGAAGATGTCTGCCCGCAGAATCTTCCCATAACAAGGTATCTTAAATCTATTGCAAAAAGCTTTGAAGAAGTTGAAAATTAATAAATTTTTAAGGAGGAATAATAAATGGCAAACAAGTATGCAGGAACAAAGACAGAGAAAAATCTGGAGGCGGCTTTTGCAGGTGAATCCCAGGCAAGAAACAAGTATACATATTTCGCTTCCAAGGCTAAGAAAGAGGGCTTTGAGCAGATAGCGGCTCTTTTCTTAAAGACAGCGGACAACGAAAAGGAACATGCTAAAATGTGGTTTAAGGAGCTTAACGGAATCGGCGATACCGCTGAAAACCTGCTCCACGCTGCCGAGGGCGAAAACTATGAATGGACCGATATGTATGACGGATTTGCAAAAACTGCAGAGGAAGAAGGCTTCACCGAGCTTGCAGCAAAGTTCCGTCTTGTTGCGGCAATTGAAAAGCATCACGAGGAAAGATACAGAGCGCTTCTTAAGAATGTTGAAACTGCCGAAGTTTTCAAAAAGAGCGAAGTTAAAGTTTGGGAATGCAGGAATTGCGGTCACATCGTGGTTGGAACGGACGCTCCTGAAATTTGTCCCACATGTGCTCATCCCCAGAGCTATTTTGAAGTTCACGCAGAAAATTATTAATAAAATAAAAAACGCCCATGGGGCGTTTTTTATTTTATAACACATTTTGATTTAACATCACCGTCAAGGATGATTTCGCCGTAGGAATCGGCACTTATTAGTCCTGAAAGAGGGTTCTTCACACTTTCGACGTTTCCCTTTATAGTTGCATTAACGTGGCTACGTTCAAATGAAAGGTCACATCCTGTCATTTCGCAATCTTCTAATATAAGTCCTTTTGCATAGCAAAGGGGCTGTGTGCCTTCTATGCGGCAACGGATAAGGTGAAGGTTTTCTGAATACCAACCAAGATATTCTCCTTTTATAACACTGTCTTCTACTGTTACGTTCTTTGCATGCCAGAAAGCATCTTTCGTATCAAGAACGGAATTTTTTACAGTGACATTTTTTACATACTGGAATGAGTACTTTCCTTTAAGAGAAAAGTTTTTAAAAGTCAAATCACGACTTTGAAAAAACGGATATTCCCCTTTAAGAAAGGTATCGGTTAAAGAAACGCTTTTGCACATCCATCCGAATTCGGAAGAGATGATTTGAGAGGATATGACGGAAATATTTCTGCACTCTCTTAAAGCTTTGACTCCTGAAATTTTGCAGTTTTGGACATTGAGTTTTTTTGAATACCATAATGGAGCACGACAGGTTTCTTTCATTTCGGAATTTTTGATTTCTGCACCTGTAACGTGCCATAGAGGATAACGAAGAGCAAAGGTACAATTATCGACAACAATGTTTCTGCATTCCTTGAGGGCAGATTCTCCATCGGAAGGGCCATCAAATATACATTCACTTACTTTAATGTTTTTAGTTCCGTATAATGATCTTTCTTCGTCTAATACTAATTTTTCAACTGACTTCATAATTAAACCGCCTTATATGTAGTGAATTTATTATACTCTATAGTAAAAAATCTGTCAATATTCAATTGACAGAAGGATTTTAATGTGATAAAATATACCCACCCGGGGTATAATGACGGAGGTGTAAATATGCATGATTGTTGTAAGAAAACAAAAATAAGAACAGAGGAAGAATATAAAAGTCTTATAAATCGTTTGAACAGAATCGAAGGGCAGATAAGAGGTATAAGGAAAATGGTGGAGTCTGATGCTTATTGTGTAGATATTTTGACTCAGGTTTCTGCAGTCAGTTCCGCTCTTCATGGCTTTAACAAAGAAATATTGGAAAGCCACATAAAAAGCTGTGTGACAGAAGATATTAAAGCAGGCAAGGAAGAAGAAACAGTTTCTGAGCTTCTTGTGACGCTCAGAAAGCTTATGAAATGAGGCGTATTATGAAACAGTTTAATGTTACGGGAATGAGCTGTGCAGCTTGCTCTGCGAGGGTCGAAAAGGCGGTATCAAAGGTTGAAGGAGTCACTCTGTGTTCTGTCAACCTTTTAACCAATTCTATGATGGTTGAAGGCACGGCGGATGACAGGATAATAATTTCTGCTGTAGAAGAAGCAGGATACGGTGCATCTGTAAAGGGAGCAACCAAAAAAACTGAAACAATTAAGGATGACACAGAAGAAAAAAATCTTAAATTAAGACTTATATCATCTTTGGTCTTTTTGATTGTTTTGATGTACATTTCCATGGGGCACGTTATGTGGGAATGGCCGTTGCCAAACTTTTTATCAAAAAATCCAATGAACATCGCGCTTATACAGCTTGTTTTGGCAACTGTTATAATGGTTATAAATCAAAAGTTTTTTAAGAACGGATTTAAGGGACTTGTAAAAAAAGCACCTAATATGGATACTTTGGTATCTTTAGGTTCTGCTGCATCGTTTGTATATAGTATGTATGCACTTTTCGCTATGTCGGATGCGATGCTTAACGGGGATATTAATCATGCTGAGCATTTCCTTCATGAATTGTACTTTGAATCAGCGGCAATGATTTTAACACTTATTACCGTGGGTAAAATGTTGGAAGCAAGAAGTAAGGGGAAAACCACAGATGCCATTGAAAGTCTTATAAGGTTGACGCCTAAGACTGCGAGTGTTATAAGAGACGGAAAAGAAATTATAATCGAAGCATCGGAAATGTTTGTTGGAGATGTCTTTGCAGTTAAACCCGGCGAAAGTATTCCGGCCGACGGAATAGTTATTGAGGGAAGCAGTTCTGTAAATGAATCAGCTCTTACTGGAGAAAGCGTTCCTGCTGATAAGAAGGAGGGCGACAAGGTAACAGCCGCAACAATAAATCAGGAGGGATTTATTTTGTGTCGTGCCACTAAGGTTGGGGAAGACACAGCCCTCGGAGAAATTATACGACTTGTAAGTGAAGCTTCGGGATCAAAGGCACCCATTGCAAAAGTGGCAGACAAGGTGTCAGGTTTTTTTGTTCCGGTAGTTATGGCTATTGCGTTACTTACCGTTTTTGTATGGCTTATACTGGGAGAAAGTGCAGGATTTTCTCTTGCAAGAGGAATTTCAGTTCTTGTTATAAGTTGTCCTTGTGCTCTTGGGCTTGCAACACCGGTTGCCATAATGGTAGGAAGCGGAAGAGGAGCTAAAAGCGGAATTCTGTATAAAAGCGCCGCAGCGTTGGAAGAGGCGGGAAGATGTTCTGTTATTGCCCTTGATAAAACCGGTACTGTTACAAAAGGTGAAATGAAAGTAACGAATTTAAGTCTTGCAGAAGGAATTGCGGAGGAAGAACTTTTGAAGCTTTCCTATGCTCTTGAGGCAAAGAGTGAGCATCCGCTGGCAAAAGCCATAGTTAATTTTGCGAAAGAAAAAAGCGTACCTCTTTTGGAGGCGGAAGATTTTTCTGCAGTTTCCGGAAACGGTCTCACAGGCATAATTGAAGGAAACATGGTGTATGGCGGCAAAGAAGAATTCATAGCTGAAAAAACAAAAATTCCCGAAGATATAAAGAGGAAAGCAGAGCTTCTTCGTGCGGGAGGAAAAACAGTGATGTTTTTCGCAATTAAAGAAAAGCTTTTAGGTCTTATAGCTGTATCAGATGTAATAAAGGAAGACAGCAAAGAGGCTATTGAAAAGCTTAAAAAGATGGGACTTTCAGTTGTAATGTTGACGGGGGACAACGAAATCACTGCAAAAAGCATAGCCAAAGAAGCGGGAATTGATTATGTTCGTGCAAACCTTCTTCCTGAAGATAAGGAAAAGGCCATAGCGGAGCTTTCTGCGAAAGGAAAGGTTATGATGGTTGGCGACGGCATTAATGATGCTGTGGCCCTTACAAGAGCTGATATCGGCGTCGCCATCGGCACAGGGACAGACGTGGCAATTGATTCTGCGGATGTGGTTATCATGAAAAGTAGCCTTAAAGATGTCTGCCGTCTTATTTCTCTGTCCAGAGGTACTCTTAAGAATATTCATGAAAATCTATTTTGGGCATTTTTCTACAATGCTATCGGGATTCCTGTTGCGGCAGGTGCTTTTGCAGGATTCGGACTTACACTTAATCCGATGCTGGGGGCCCTTGCAATGAGCCTTTCAAGCTTCTGCGTCGTAAGCAACGCCTTAAGGCTTAATTTCTATGATATTGATAAAATATATTATAAAAGAAAATATAAAAAGGAGGACAAAACCATGGAGAAAACAATGAAAATTGAGGGCATGATGTGTACTCACTGCTCGGGAAGAGTAAAGAAAGTTTTAGAAGAGCTTCCCGGTGTTAGTGAGGCAATCGTAAGTCACGAGGAAGGAACGGCGATAGTAAAGCTTTCTTCTGAAGTAACGGATGAAACGTTAAAAAAGACTGTTGAAGACCAGGGCTATAAAGTTATTGGCTGAATAAAAAAATCGCATGGCTTTCGCCATGCGATTTTTTTATTTGTTTTTAAGTCTCTTATCGCTCTTTTTTGCAAGATAATTACCGAGAGACTGAAAGGCTATAACAAGGAGGACCAAAAGCACAACGGATATATACATTTCGGCATCTCTGTAGCGGTAATAACCATAGTTTATTGCAATTTTTCCGAGACCGCCGCCGCCTATAATACCGCTCATTGCAGAATATCCTAAAACGGTGGTTATTGCAATTGTAAAGTTAGAAATCAATGACGGTACACTTTCAGGAATCATTACCTTTACAATAATCTGAAAAGGTGTAGCTCCCATACTTTCAGCAGCTTCAATAATGTTGGGATTGATTTCGCGTAAACTGCTTTCAACAAGTCTTGCAACAAAAGGAAATGCCGCAATTACAAGAGGAACTATCATTGCAACAGTACCGATTCTGGTGCCTAAAATGAGCTCTGTAAGAGGGAAAGCCATAATCATAAGTATCAAAAACGGGATTGATCTTAAAAGATTGATTACGGTATTTATTATGCTCATAAGCCATGAAGGAAGGGGCATAACGCCATTCTTCTCGCCTGCTACGAGCAACACTCCCAAAGGAAGTCCTAAAACAACTGCAAAAAGTGTGGAAAGCACAGTTACATAAACTGTTTCCCAGATTGCAAAGGGAACTTCGTTTACAGTAACCCATATAGCATCGTGAAGAAGCTTGTTATCAATGGTTTCTATATAGGCATTTATATTATTGAGCATAATTAAACCTCCTCCACAATGATATTTTCCTGTGATGTTAAATAGTCTTTTACTTTAGCGAAATCAGCATCGGCAGGAATGCTTAAGAGGATGCTTCCAAAAGCCTTTTCTCCGATAGCTTTGGTTGAAGCACCCAAGATGTTTGCGGTAACTCCCAAATCAACAGCCATATTTGTAATGGCAGGAGAGCTTGCGGCAACAGCACCGTTGTATACAACTCTGAAAATTCTCTGGTTTGTAAGTTCGGGAAGGAGGGTTTCTGCTCCGTCAGGAAACACAAGTCTTTTTGCGGCTTCAGATTTGGGGTTGGAAAATACATCTGTAACAGTTCCTTCCTCAACGACATATCCGTTGTCAAGTATTGCCACACGGTTGCAGATGTCCTCCACAACGCTCATCTGGTGTGTGATTATAATCACTGTGATACCGAGACGCTTATTTATATCCTTTATTAGGGATAAAATTGACTGTGTGGTTTTGGGATCCAGGGCACTGGTTGCTTCGTCACATAAAAGAACTTCAGGATCTGTGGCAAGTGCTCTTGCGATGGCGATTCTTTGCATCTGGCCGCCGGAAAGCTGTGCGGGATATGCATTTGCTTTGTCGGGAAGGCCTACAATTTCAAGAAGTTCCATGGCTCTCTTTTTAGCTTCCGTTTTGTTTACACCGGAAAGTTCCAGGGGGAAACAGATGTTATTAAGGCAGGTTCTTTGCATTAATAGATTAAAGCTCTGGAAAATCATGGTAACCTTTCTCCGCATTTCACGAAGTTCAGAAGGCGAAAGCGTAGTTAAGTCACTTCCGTTTATAATTACCTTGCCTTCGCTGGGACGCTCAAGCATATTTATGCATCGTACCAGTGTACTTTTTCCGGCACCGCTCATGCCGATAATTCCGTAGATATCACCTTTTTCTATATTTAAGCTGATGTCGGTAAGGGCATGGACTTCTCCTCCGGCAGTATTAAATGTTTTTGTCAGGTTTTCGATTTTAATCATAATTTACTCCTGTACCGTAATTTGAAAATACGCCGGTTGCAAGCAACCGGCGCTTTTTCAAAGATTTTAATTATTCAGCTTTGATAGCGTCAAGTGTTGTCTGTTTGCCACCGTAAATACCCATGGGTTCTACGTGTATAGCAGATACTGAAACAACCTCTGTTCCGTTTTCTGCATTAAAGTCTTCAAGATAGGGAAGATGCTGGAAATAGTTAGCATCAACTTCACCTGAGTTTACAACATTGTTGGGCTGAACATAATCTGTGTATTCGATTATTTCGAGAGTGATTTCCTTTGCTGCAAGAATATCCTTTGCAATTGTAAGAATTTCAGCATGGGGTGTGGGAGAAGCTGCAACGGAAACGGTAGTGCCCTTAAGTGCTTCATAATCAATTGATGCATCATAACCGTCTGTTGTGTTTTCGATTGTGCTTACAACTGCACCTTCGTAAGTTTCTGCAATAAAGTCAGCAACTGCCTGGCTTTCAAGTGCTGCAATTAAAGCCTTGATAACGGGGTTTTCTTCGTTACCTGCCTTAACAGCTAAAATGTTGCTGTATGCAGAAAAAGCACCTTCCATAGCAAGTGAATCAGCTACAGGATTCAAATCGGCAGAAATTGCATAGTTTGAATTGATTACTGCATAGTCAACACTGGAAAGAACATTGGGAAGCTGAGCTGCTTCAACTTCTTTGAACTCAATACCATAAGGATTTTCAACTATATCACGGATAGTAGCTGTGATGCCTGCACCGTCAGCCAATGTGATGTAGCCGAGTTCTTCAAGGAGAAGGAGAGCACGAGCCTCGTTTGTTGTGTCATTGGGAACTGCGATAGTGATTGCCTTTTCTCCGCAACCTGTAAAGAGAGCTAAAGATGCAACCAACATTACAAGTGCGAGTGCGATGGATAAAAATCTTTTCATTATAATACCTCCTAAAGTATATTAAATTAATGATAGCATTTTTTGCCTTATTTGTCAAGATTAATCGAACATTTCGCTTGAAAGATAACGCTCGCCGGTATCTGGAAGCAAAACAACAATGGTTTTACCATCGTTTTCAGGACGCTTTGCAAGGGTGAGAGCCGCAAACAAAGCAGCTCCGGAGGATATACCCGATAAAACGCCTTCTTTTTTAGAAAGGAAGTTTCCCATTTCATAAGCCTCTTCGGTTTTCACGGTTATTACTTCGTCGTAAATGCTTTTGTCAAGTGTATTTGGAATGAAATTTGCACCGATTCCCTGAATTTTATGAGGGCCGGCTTTTCCTTCTGATAAAAGAGGGGAGTCAGTAGGCTCTACGGCCACTACTTTAATGGTGGGATTTTTTTCCTTAAGGTATCTTCCGGTTCCGCTTAAAGTTCCGCCGGTACCTACGGCAGAAACAAAGATATCAACTTTACCTTCGGTATCTGTATAAATTTCCGGTCCTGTTGTACGGTAATGAGCATCGGGATTTGCCTTGTTTTCAAATTGCGAAGGGATAAAACTTCCTTCTATTTCCTTTGCGAGTTCCTCTGCTTTTTCGATGGCACCTTTCATGCCTTTTCCGCCATCGGTAAGATAAAGTTCTGCCCCGTAGGCTTTTAATAAATTCCGGCGTTCTATACTCATGGTGTCCGGCATGGTTAATATTACTCTGTAGCCTTTAACCGAACCAAGGCAGGCAAGCCCTACACCAGTGTTTCCGCTGGTGGGTTCAATTATAACTGAACCTTCCTTTAATAAACCTCTTTCCTCGGCATCTTTAATCATTGAAAGAGCAACTCTGTCCTTTGCACTTCCTGCAGGATTGAATGATTCAAGCTTTGCGAGAACTTTTGATTTAAGGGAATACTCCTTCTCGAGACGAGTAAGCTCCAAAAGAGGCGTTTTTCCGATTAACCCTTCGATTGTTTGATAAATATTCATAAAATTACCTCCTTAAGATGTGTACTTTTAAAGTTTATCACTTAAAAATTTCTTTGTCAATTGCATTTTGTGGCAAAATTGCACAAAGTACATGCCGTTGCAATGGCAATATTGGCAAATATGCCGATTGAAAGGATGACGCAATTATTGTATAATTATACGAAATATGAAAGGGGATGCCGCAAATGACTAAAATGATGAGAAAATCAGGTAAAAGTGCGGTATCTTTATGCGAAAATGCTGTTAAAGACACTTTTTTTGAAGTGTCTTTTTTTGCATGCTTCCGATTTTTTTACTACTATTATTTTATGAACAATATGTGCCGAAAAGTTAAAACTGCTGTAATGGTTTAATTAAAGTTATTTCAGCGTTTTCGCTTTTCGGCGGAAACGCTTTTATATTTTCTGAAAGGTTTTGATACGATGAATAAGCTTGATATTGCGAGAAACGAGATTAATGAAATAGATAAGGAAATGGCATCCCTCTTCGAAAGAAGAATGAAGGCAGCTAAAATGGTAGCTGAATATAAAAAGGAAAACGCACTTCCTATTTTTGATTCGGGAAGAGAAGCTTTTCTGATAGATAGAAACTCTTCATATATAGAGGATGCGGTGCTTAAGGATTACTATGTTGAATTTATAAAAAGCACTATGGATATTTCAAAATCCTATCAGAGAAGGCTGCTTGACGGTATGCGGGTAGCGTATTCGGGAGTTCCGGGGGCTTTTGCCCATATTGCGGCAAATAAAATTTTCGACAGTGCAAACCCGATTGCTTATGACAGCTTTAAGTCAGCGTACGAAGCTGTTGAAAAAGGCGAATGTGACTGTGCGGTGCTTCCCATCGAAAACAGCTATGCAGGCGACGTTGCTCAGGTTATGGATATAGCATTTTTCGGATCCCTTCATATAACAGGGATATATGATCTTGAGGTAAGCCATAATCTCCTTGCTAAAAAAGGCACAAACAAAGGCGATGTTAAAAAAATAATAAGCCATTCTCAGGCATTAAGCCAGTGTGCAGGATATATTGAAAAGAATAATCTTTTAAAGGAAGAAGCTACAAATACAGCGGTTGCGGCAAAGACGGTTGCGGAATCTTGCGATAATACTCTTGCGGCAATAGCAAGCAAGGAAGCGGCATCTCTTTACGGCCTTACGGTAATTGAAGAAAATATTAATCAGAGTGCCAACAATACCACACGTTTTGCTGTGTTTTCAAGAAGCACCGGTAAAGAAAATAAGGGTAATAATCATTTCGTATTTTTCTTTACGGTTAAAAACGAGGCAGGTGCCCTCGGTAAGGCAATTTCAGTAATCGGAAAATATGGATTTAACTTAAAGGCGTTAAAGAGCCGTCCCACAAAAGAGCTTATCTGGGATTATTATTTCTTTGCAGAAGGCGAAGGCGAAATTAACGGAGAAAACGGAGATAAGATGCTTTCCGAGCTTAAAGAAAGTTGTAATGAAATTAAGGTTGTGGGAAGCTTTGCCAATGAAATCCTGTTAAGAGAGAAGGATAATAAATGAGTCTTTATATGAATCTCGGAAAAGACAGTTATGATATAATTATAGAACGCGGAGCCTTAGCTAAGGCTGGTGAATATTTTGATCTGGACAGAAAAGTACTTGTTGTAACCGACTCAGGCGTTCCCGAAGAATATGCAAAAACTGTTGCAGAAAAGGCAAAGGATGGCTATATTGTTACATTTCCCCAGGGTGAAGAAAATAAAAACTTTGAAACCTACAAAACCGTTTTAAGTGCTCTTACGGAAAATGGCTTTACGAGAACAGACTGCGTTGTTGCGGTAGGCGGCGGAGTTGTGGGAGATTTAGCGGGCTTTGCAGCTGCAAGCTACATGCGAGGAATTGATTTTTACAACATCCCCACAACCGTGCTTTCTCAGATTGATTCTTCAATCGGCGGTAAAACTGCTATTGATTTTTACGGATACAAAAATATAATCGGAGCATTTCATCAGCCGAAAAAGGTTATAATCGACGCCGATGTAACAAAAACCCTTACGAAAAGACAAATCGTATCGGGACTTGCAGAAGCCGTTAAAATGGCAGTTACAAGCGATAAGGAACTTTTCTCTATTTTTGAAAACGGCGACTATGAAGAGCGTTTTGATGAAATAATCGAAAAATCCCTTATGATTAAAAAAGCGGTGGTCGAAGAGGATGTGGATGAAAAGGGGCTTCGTAAGGTTCTTAATTTCGGTCACACAATAGGCCACGCCATAGAATCAAATGCGGGACTCGGAAGTCTTTATCACGGCGAATGTGTCGCACTCGGAATGCTTTATATGGCGGATAAAGAAGCGAGAGAAAGAATATTTAATGTGCTTAAAAAGCTTGGACTTCCCACAAAGGCAGAGTTTGATAAGGACGAAATAATAAATACAATAAAGCACGACAAAAAAGCATCGGGAGACAAGATTACGGTTATTTACGTTAAAGAAATCGGAAGCTTTGAAATGAGAAAAATTGATATATCTGAGCTTTACGGATATATAAATGAGGTTTGATTATGAAAAATACATTTGGTGATAACATAACCCTTACGGTTTTCGGAGAAAGCCACGGAAGTGCCATAGGCGTTATCATTGACGGTCTTGCCCCGGGAATTAGCGTTGACGAGGAAAAAATAGCGTATAAGCTTCTTTTAAGGAGACCTTCAGGCGGTATTTCCACATCAAGGGTTGAAGCGGATAGATTTAAGATTGAAAGCGGAGTGTACGAGGGAAAGACAACCGGAACACCCGTTACAATTATAATTCCCAACGAAAACACAAAAAGCGGTGATTATAAGGCAACGGAAAACCTTGCAAGACCTGCCCACGCCGATTACACGGCTTATATGAAATATCACGGCTTTGAGGACAGACGTGGCGGCGGTCACTTCAGCGGAAGAATAACCGCAGGGATTGTTGCGGCAGGTGCAATTTTTATAAGTGCCCTTGAAAACAAAGGTATATATATCGGAACTCATATGAAAAAGTGTGCAGGAGTTTCGGACAGAGAATTTTCTGATCTTACAGAAGACGTTAAAAAGCTCGTGAATATGCGTTTTCCCGTTTTATCAGAGGAAGCAGGAAGCTTAATGCAGGAAAAAATCATGCAGGCAAGAGAAGATAAGGACAGCGTCGGCGGAATACTGGAAACGGCAATCATCGGCGTTCCCGCAGGCCTTGGAGAGCCTTATTTTGACAGCATCGAAAGTAAAATTTCCCACGCCATGTTTTCAATCGGCGGAGTTAAAGGCATCGAATTCGGAAAAGGCTTTGCTCTTTCGGATATGACGGGAAGCGAGGCAAACGATGCCTTCAGAATGGATAATGGCGTTGTTATAACAGAAACCAACAACAACGGCGGAATAAACGGCGGTATTACAAACGGAATGCCCATTTTATTCTCACTTGCCGTAAAGCCTACACCTTCCATATTCAGAGTGCAGAAAACTGTGGACTTCGTAAAAGGCGAGGACGCGGAGATTGAACTTAAGGGCAGGCACGATCCTTGTATCGTCCACAGAGCAAAAAGCGTAGCAGATGCACTTTCAGCATTTGTCATTGCCGATGTACTTACGGGACGCTACGGAACGGACTATCTGGCAGATTAATTTGGAGGAAGAAAATGCAGTACGGTTGTATAGGTGAAAAGCTTGGTCACAGCTTTTCAAAGGAAATTCACGGTAAAATTGCCGATTATGAATACGAACTTAAGGAGCTTAAAAGGGAAGATGTTGCTTCCTTTATAATGGGACGATGCTATAAAGCCCTTAATGTTACTATTCCTTATAAAGAGGTGGTAATCCCTCATCTTGACGAAATTGACCAGGCGGCAAGAAAAATCGGTGCGGTAAACACAATAGTAAATAAAGAAGGCAGACTATACGGATATAATACGGATTTTTACGGTATGATGGAACTACTTTCTTATATCGGTGTAGCTCTCGAAAATAAAAAGGTGCTGATACTCGGTACCGGCGGCACAAGCAGAACAGCTTATGCATTAGCTGAACACCTTAAGGCAAGAGAAATTATAAAGGTATCACGAAGCGAAAAGGACGGAGCTGTAAGCTATGAGGCGGCATATCGCAATCACTATGATGCAGAAGTCATAATAAATACAACGCCCTCGGGAATGTACCCAAATTCTGAGGAGGCTCCAATTTCACTTGATACATTTACAAAGCTTGAAGGCGTAATTGATGCAATTTATAACCCCTTAAGAAGTAATCTTATATCAGAAGCGTTAAGGCGAGGAATAAAGGCATCCGGCGGGCTCTATATGCTGGTTGCCCAGGCTGTTTTGGCATCAGAATATTTCCTTGATACCAAATATCCTGAATCGCTTTTGAACGAGGTCTATAAAGATATACTTTCTGAAAAAGAAAACATCGTTCTTGTGGGAATGCCGGGGGCAGGCAAAACCACAATCGGTAAAATACTTGCTGAAAATCTAGGTAAAACCTTTATGGATTCCGATGATGAAATAAAAAAGAGCGGGAAGACGCCCGATGAAATAATTAAAAGCCGTGGTGAAGCGGCATTCAGGGATATTGAGGCGGAAACTATAAAAAATCTTTCCGATAAAAACGGTCTTGTCATAGCAACAGGCGGCGGAGCGGTATTAAGAGAAGAAAATATAAAAAGACTTAAAAGAAACGGAAAAATCGTTTTCCTTGACAGAGATTTAGCTGATATTCTTCCAACTCCTGACAGACCCTTATCCCAAAACAGAGAGCTTCTTAAAAAGCGCTATGATGAACGTTTACCCATTTATACTTCTGTTTCGGATGTTGAAGTAAAAATCGGAAACGATGCAAATGAAAATGCAGAAAATATTATAAAAATGCTTAGAGGTTAAAGCTATGAAAATACTTGTAATTAACGGCCCCAACTTAAATATGCTGGGAATAAGAGAACCTGATATTTACGGAAAATCCACCTATAAGGATCTAACCGATATGATAGAAGATTACTGCAAGGAAAAGAATGTAGAGGTTAAGTGCTATCAGTCAAACCATGAGGGGGCACTGGTTGACGAAATCCAGTCAGCCTACGGCTCAAAGGACGGAATTGTAATAAACCCCGGTGCTTACACCCATACAAGTGTGGCGTTGCTTGATGCCCTAAAGGCAGTCGGCATTCCTGCAGTTGAAGTGCACATCTCAAAGGTTGACGAAAGAGAGGACTTCAGACAGATAAGCTATATAAGAAACTACTGCGAAAAAACCATAACCGGCCTTGGCTTTGACGGATATATAAAGGCAATTGAGTATTTAATTGAAAGGGACGGTAAAAATGATAGCGGAAATTAAAAAAGGAGCTTTATCCGGAACGGTTAAAGCACCGCCATCAAAAAGTATGGCACACCGCCTGATAATTTCTGCGGCACTGTCAGAGGGAGAAAGCAGGATAAGCAATGTCGCACTATCTGAGGATATAAAAGCCACAATCGGATGTATGGAAGTCCTGGGTAAAACGGCGATTTACAATGACGGAGTGCTTACCGTTAAGGATGCGGAAATTCCTTCGGGCGATAAAAAACTTTTCGTAAACGAAAGCGGAAGTACGCTTCGGTTTTTCACCCCCCTTTGTCTGACCGGCGATGAGGTCACATTATACGGAAGCGAAAGGCTTTTTGAAAGACCGCTTGCCGTATATGAAGAAATTTTTGAGCGTCAGGGAATCTTCTTTGAAAAGGGAAAGGGTTACTTAAAGCTCAAGGGCAAGCTTGAGGGCGGAAGCTATGAAATAAGAGGCGATATAAGCAGCCAGTTTATAACAGGGTTACTTTTTGCATTGCCGATACTTTCCGGCGACAGCGAAATTAAAATAACCGGTAAATTTGAAAGCAAAAGCTATATTTTAATGACGCTTTCGGCACTAAAAACTTTTGGTATAGACATTTATTTTGACGGCGACAGAGTCTTTAGGATAAAAGGCGGACAAAGCTATAAAAGCTGTGATGCCGAAGTTGAAGGGGACTGGTCAAACGCGGCATTTTTCGAAGCCTTAAATTACCTTGAAAGTAATGTATTTGTCATGGGAGTTGACGAAAATTCACTTCAAGGCGATAAAATATGTAAAAAGTATTTTGAAGATATAAAAAACGGTAAAAAGGAATTGTCCTTAGCTGATTGCCCCGACCTTGCACCCATACTTTTCACCGTAGCGGCATACCTTGGCGGAGCAGAATTTACCGATACCGCAAGACTTAAGATAAAAGAGTCTGACAGAGCGGAGGTTATGAAGGAGGAGCTTTCAAAGTTCGGAGCGGAAATTTTAGTTTTTGAGAATTCCGTAACGGTTAAAAAGAGTGACCTTCATTCGCCAAGTGCTCCCTTAAACAGCCATAATGACCACAGAATTGCAATGAGTCTGGCGGTTTTATCCACCGTTTACGGCGGCATAATCGAGGATGCGGGAGCGGTAAAAAAGAGTATGCCTGACTTTTATGAAAAGCTTGCAGCATTAGGAGCAAAGGTGGAATTGAAATGATAGTAGACGTAAGTAAAAAAATACTGATAGTGGGACTCGGTCTTCTTGGCGGAAGCTATGCAAGGGTACTAAAAAGATTCGGGTTTCATATTTCGGCAATAACGAAGGAGCAAAGCTCCATCGATTATGCCCTTAATGAAGGGATGATTGATGAAGGAACAACTCACCTTGACGAAAGAATAATAGGCGAGGCTGACCTTGTGATATTTGCCCTTTATCCCCATGTATTTATTGAATGGATAGAAAAAAATCAGAAGCTTTTAAAAAGCGGAGCGACTATAACGGACGTAACCGGTGTAAAGAGAAGCATCGTTTATAAAATTCAGGATATGCTTCGTGACGATGTTGAGTTTATAGCTGCACATCCTATGGCGGGGCGTGAAGTGTCTGGCGTTGAAAACAGCACCGATAAAATGTTTGCTGGAGCAAACTATATCGTTACGCCTACGGATAAGAACAGCCCTGAGGCAATTAACACCTGTCTTGAGCTCGGAAGGCTTTTAGGCTTTTCCAACGTAACAACTCTAAGCCCAGAAGAACACGATGAAATGATAGGCTTCCTTTCCCAGCTTACACATTGTATCGCAATCACACTTATGACCTGCAACGATAAAGAGGATATGGAAAAATTCACGGGTGACTCCTTCAGGGATTTAACCAGAATTGCCCGCATCAATGACCTTATGTGGAGCGAGCTTTTTTTAGCAAACAAAGATGCTCTTCTTTCCCAGATGGATATGTTTATAAATAAATTCAATGAGCTTAAAACAATGCTTGAAACTGAGGATATTGACGCTATGAGAGAAATGATGCGTCATTCCACAAGCCGCAGAGCATTATTTGACAAAAAATAAAACACAATTTGAAAGGACGTATTTATTATGAAAAACATGAACTTCTTAAGAAAATTACCCATTCCTATGGATATAAAGGCACAGTACCCCATAACTCCCGAAATGGAGAAAATCAAAGCTGACAGAGACGAGGAAATTAAAAAGGTTTTCACAGGCGAATCCGATAAATTCATTCTTGTAATCGGTCCCTGCTCTGCGGATGATAAAACCGCAGTTATGGATTATATCGGAAGACTTAAAAGGGTGGAGGAGCAGGTTAAGGATAAAATCATAATCATCCCCAGAATTTACACAAACAAGCCCAGAACAACAGGAAGCGGCTATAAGGGAATGCTTCATCAGCCCAATCCCGAGGAAAAGCCCGATATGCTTAAGGGTATCGTTGCAATAAGAGATATCCATATGACGGCGTTAAAGGACTATGGCTTCTCCTGTGCGGATGAAATGCTTTATCCTGCAAACTACCGTTACCTTTCTGACCTTCTTGCATATGTTGCAATCGGTGCACGTTCCGTTGAAAATCAGGAACACAGACTTGCCTCCAGCGGATTTGACGTTCCCGTTGGTATGAAAAACCCCACAGAGGGTGACTTCTCTATTATGATGAATGCAATAAATGCCGCACAGCACGGCCATACCTTCATCTACAGAGGATGGGAAGTTGAGACAGCAGGTAACCCCCTTGCACACGCAATACTCAGAGGCTATATGGATAACTACGGAAGAAGTCTTCCCAACTATCACTATGAAGACCTTGAAAGACTTGACGAAGCATATAAGAAGGACGGTCTTTTAAATCCTGCGGTTATTGTTGATACAAACCACGCAAACTCCGGCAAGAAATATCTTGAGCAGATTCGTATTGCAAAGGACGTTTTATACAGCTGTTCAAAGAATTCCGACATCAAGAAGCTTGTTAAGGGCCTAATGATTGAAAGCTATATTGAAGACGGTGCACAGAAGATTGGAGAAAACGTTTACGGTAAGTCTATTACAGACCCCTGCCTCGGTTGGGAAAAGACCGAAAAGCTCATCTTAGACCTTGCAGACGAGCTTTAATATGCATAAAACGACAGGCATTGTCTGTCGTTTTTTAATTGGCCGAAAGTACTCAATAAAAATCAATATAAGTCTTGATTTTTTGTTGTATAAGTGTATAATAAACGTATAGTAATTTTTCATTATAAAATGGAGGAAGTGTAATGGAAATAAAAGAAATTCTAAGAGAAACATATTTGAAATATGGAGACACTCTATTTTTAGATAATAAGAAATTAATAGGGAATATTCGAGATTTGCTTTCTGATTATCCGTCTGAGGTTAAAAAGATTGCTTTGATTATAAATGAAAATATAGTATCAAAGATAATAAAAGAGGTGGATGCTAATACTATAGAAAGAAACATGATTTATGCTCAAATGCTTGTTGATAATTACTCAATGGATTACGAAGTAGCGCGAAGATTTATCGGTTACTTTATTTATGCTACAAAAGGTATAGATTGTGTGCAAAATACCGGAAAATATCCTAAAGCAAGCAATACTGATCAAGCGGCAAAAGATAAACTGAAAACGCCATGCAGCAATGCAATGGACATAGCTATGCAGAAAGAAGATATAAGTTATGATTCCGGATATGCAGAACTTCCAATCGAGATTGTATTTTCTATTTTCGGAAGAGGTGTTGTTATTGCTGGCAAGATTTCAAAAGGGAAAATATCAATCGGAGATGAATTGACTATTGGTTACCGTAAATGTGTTGTATCGGCCATAGAAAAAAACGGAAAGCTTATAGAAAATGCGACGCATGAAGATGGTGAAATAGGTCTACTCATAAAAAATATTAAAAAAGCTGATGTGAAAATAGGTATGGTAGCTAAAAAAAAATATATGAAATTTTAATTTTTGAATTTATAGAAGTTAAATGATATTAAAATGAAGATATATAATAAGGAGAGATATTATGAATAACAGAATAAGTTTTTACACACCGCCGTACCCCCGTGCAAAAAGCTACATAGATATGATTGATTTAGCGGTAGAACACGGACTTTCCCTGGTTGAGGGCTTAAACACAATGGAATTTTCTACGCCCGATCTAGAAAAGGCAAAAAAAATAAAGGAATATGCCGACAGTAAAAATATAAAATTTCCTTGTTTTTCAATATTTGCAAATTTAGGAACGGAAGATAACTCTGAAATGATTAAAAAGCTTAAAGCCTATGCGGATGTTGCGAAGGCTTTGGGTTCACCTTATCTTCATCACACAATTATTCCTGAATTCAGTCATCCCGACAGGGTACTTCCGTTTAAGGAAGAACTTTTCGAAAAAGGAATAAAAGCAGTTCGTGAAATTTACGATTACTGTGAAGAAATCGGCATAAAAGCCATATACGAGCCTCAGGGCTTTATATTCAACGGCATTGAGAATCTTAAACGCTTTGCAAATGAAGTTGAAAGAGACATAATGTTCGTGGCTGACTTTACAAACATCTGCCAGTCGGGAGACTGTATTGAAGACTTTATCAAAGCATTCAAGGGCAAAATCGCTCACGCTCACATTAAGGATGCGGTTTTAAGCGATGAGGATTTCAGTAACTCAAGGGAAGTAAACTTAAAGGGCGGATATGTATGCGAGGTTGAAACCGGAAAGGGCGAATTTGATATAAAGGGAATAATAAAGCTTTTGGATTCCTTTGGCTACACGGGAGCTTACGCCCTTGAATACGGCGTAAAGGACGATAACTCCGACGGAGTTAGGAATGCACTTAAAGTAATTGACGAAGCACTTAGCTAAAAGGAGATGTAAAAAAAGTCCAGACCGCAAAAAGGCAAAGAAATTAATAAACCGTCGTTTACACAAACTCCAAAGTGTAAAATAGTGTTGAAAAATCGCATGTTATGCGATTTTTCTTTATTTTAAGCCTTTTTGCTATGAACAAACTTCGCCACTCGACGTATCTATATACGCCTTCGGGCAAATCTCGAAAAGTCTGAAACAGACTTTTCTCAACTCAGTTTGTCCATTCTGAAGCATTTTTTCCTATCTCCTAAAAAAGGAACTGTATATAATACAGTTCCTTTAATATGTCTTTTTATGCTGCATAGGCGAAAGCCCGCCTTGCTTTTTGAAAGCAACCGTGAAATAGTGCTGGCTTGAATAATTCAATATATCACTTATTTCCGCCATACTTTTACCTTCGTTTATAAGCTCGATTGCCTTTAGGTATCTTAAGCTGTTATAATATTTTTTAACGCTTATTCCCGAATATTTTTTGAAAGTCTTTTTAAGGTTTGAAAGGCTCATTCCGCAGTGCTTTGCAATTTCTTCGGAGGATAGGTTGTCGTAAACAGCTTCATTTAAAAACTTAACTATAAGCTTATAGTTTTCAGTTGTTGTGGTTTTTATATGCTTATTAAATGGCGTCTGTGTTTCAAGAAGCGTAAGTAACAATTCTTCTGTTTTAATTGCGGCAAGCTGCTTTTTTAACGGCATATCGAATTTTGTGCCGTCTTCATAGGCATTAAGTGCAGCTTTAATAAGATCATGTTCTTTAATCCCAACCTTGAAAACGCCGTTTGTAAGGACGTTATAAATATTTTCATCGCCTGTCATGGAAAATGACATTATTATAATAAGGGGATCGGTACCCTTGGCAGAGCGTATACTGTGAAATTCCATAGGGGAATAGAAAATCATTTCGCCCGAATTCAATTCGTAAATTCTGTCCTCTTCAAACACATCCATAGTGCCTTCGATGACATATAAAAATTCCCAAAAATCATGTCTTTCACCCGTAAAAATAAAGGAACTGTCATATCTGTGCTCAAAGCCTGAGTAGAAGGAATTGATATTTACTGTTTTTGTAACGCTGAACATAACGCCTCCGTAAGTATCTAAAATAATAAAAAATATATCTTTTATTGCATTGTTTTTTACTTTTTGATATAGTATTATTAATTTATCATATAATTTAAATAAAGTCAAGAAAGGATTTTGATTATGCTTAAATACGGTTTAATCGGTATGGGCGGGCTTGGAAAGCTCCACCTTTCAAATCTTGACAAGATAGGAAAAGAACGAGGTGACATTTGCCTTAAGGCAATCTGCGGTGCAACGAAAGAGGATTTGAAAAAAAGCGTAGGTCTTAATATCGGAACGGTTGATGTATCAAAAGTAAATGTTGACGACTGCAATTTCTACCAGGATTATAAGGAGCTTTTTGAAAACGAAGAGCTTGATTTTGTGGTGGCGGCAATTCCCACATACCTTCACAAGGAAATTGCTGTTTATGCTCTTGAACACGGTGTAAGCATCCTTTCTGAAAAGCCCATGGCGTTAACGCTCGATGGCTGTGACAGAATGATTGAAGCGGCAGAAAAAAGCGGAAAGCATTTAATGATTGGCCATTGCATGCGTTTTTATTCGACCTATGCAAAGCTTAAGGAGCTTGTTGAATCGGGAATTTACGGAAAGGTTTACAGGGCAGAATTTACAAGATATTCTCAGATGCCGAAGTGGACCTGGAACAACTGGATACTGGATCCCGAAATGAGCGGCGGATGCCCCCTTGATTTGCACGTTCACGATGTTGATATGATGAACTATCTTTTCGGGTCGCCCAAGTCGCTGTTTTCTACGGCAACAAATAAAAAAGTGGAGCTTGAAAGCATATTTACTCAGTATTATTACGAGGACGGAATGGTGGTAATAAGCGGAGCTGATTGGTCACTTCCCGACACATACAGATTTAATGCACAGTGTATGGTGAATTTTGAAAAGGCTGCCGCAGTTATTAAAGATGATAAGCTCACCATATATACGGACGATGAGGTAATTACACCCGAGCTTTTAGAAGAAAGCGAATTCGTTTTGGAGCTTAATGCATTTATTGATATGGTAAAAACAGGTGAGAAGAGTAAGGTTACTTCTCCTGAATCCATCAGAGAAACGGTAAGAATCATAAAAGCCGAGGTTGAGTCGGCAAAAACAAGAAAAATAATAGAACTTTAAAATAAGAGCCGAAAGCAAATTTCGGCTCTTATTTTATAAAAGTCAATATTGTTCAAGAAAATGTCAATATTCTATATTGCACGGAAGCCGAAATTTTGTTATACTTAATTATAGACAAGGGGGAATAAGTATGAAAAAAACATTATCTTTCATTCTGGCAATTATTCTTGTTTTATCATCAATGGCATCATCCTTTGCAGCAGATATAACGCTTTTACCGAAGGATGTAGCAGAAACATCAAAAAGCGGTGTTTCTGTATCCGGCGAAAAAATCGCAGGATGGAACGAGGACGGATATATCGGCTTTAAGAATGTGGATTTTACCGGTGCAAAATCCGTCAGAATAAAGGCAAGAATCAACTATATGAGAGGAGACAACGGCGAAGCTTTCGGCGTTTATATTGACGATCCCATAAAGGGTAAGTGCCTCGGCTATATTGTTGTTAATGAGCAGAGGGACGATTTTACCTATTACGGTGTAAACATTCCCGAAGTTACAGGTAAGCATAACCTTTACATAAAGCAGAACTATACCCATACAAACTATCTTCAGGTGGAAGAAGTTATAGTATCGGCAGATACCTGGGTTGACCCTAAGGCTGTTACTCCCGTGCCCGACGAAAAGGTTGTAGATACATATTCCGATACCTGGGTTGCGGTTGACAATGTGGGCCGTCGACTTGCAGATTATGAAGAAGTTGGAGAAGTAAAGGAAGGCAAGCACGACGTAATTATTTTCTATCATGACTGGCATATTCACGAAACAGAAGCGGTTAATGCTATAGATGTAATAAACGCTCATCCTGATGCAAAGGACGATTATTACCATGAAGCGTGGCCGTCAAGTGGCCCCATCTATTGGGGTGAGCCTATTTACGGTTATTATACCGGAATGGACTACTGGCATTACAGAAAAGCGGCAGAGTTAATGGCCTCAGCCGGAATTGATGCAGTTTATCTTGACTATACAAACTCCGATGCCGCATACATAAAGGCTCTTGATGTGATGATGAGAGCATATCATGACGCAAGAGAAGACGGCGTTGATGTTCCGAAAATCGGCGGATATCTTCAAATGGGCGGAACTCCGGAAAACAAGCTTCGTATGATAAAGGCACTTTATTTCAATCTTTACGAGAATGAGTATTATAAGGATTTGTGGTATTATGTTGACGGAAAACCCCTTGTTATCCAGGGAGCACACAAGGAAATAATAAAGGCGGCTAACAGCGAAGATGCAGAAGAAGTAAAGCTTGTAAATGAAATGCTTGACTTTTTCACATTCCGTGCAACTGGAGGCGAAGACAGAGACTATCCCGGAAGAGACAATACATATTGGCATTGGCTTGTTCCGTATCCTCAGCCTGCATTCGGAACAACGGAATCCGGCAGAGTTGAAATGGTGAATCTCGGTATGGCCATAAACCGTTCATACATAGGCGAAGTTTCAAGCTACTGGATTTTCTCAGGCAAATATGCGAAAACCAAAAACTATACAGAGGCATTTGGTGACGATTACCGTCCCGAGGCTGTTCACGAAGGCTATTTCTTCCGCGAGCAGGCATCCCGAGTACTTGACCTTGACCCCGAACACGTAATGGTTGACGGCTGGAACGAATGGAATACTCAGAGAAGCGAAGAGCTTTATGGCTATAAAAACGTATTTATAGACCTTTATGACAATGTGGGAAGCCGCGACTTTGAGCCTCACAAGGGCGAGCTTAAGGACGATTATTATATGCTTCTTACAGATTTTATAAGAAAGTATAAGGGCGTACGTCCCGCACCTGTCGCAAGCACGGATAAGACCATTGATATAAATGGCGACACCTCACAGTGGAATGATGTATCGCCTGAATTTATCAACTATTTCGGAAACTATGAAAGAGACGAAGTCGGATACAAAAAGTATAAGTCCAATGAGTTTCACCATTATACAACAGAGGTTGAAAACTCAATTGCGAGTGCAAAAATTGCAAAGGACAGCGAAAACTTCTATTTCTATGTGCTTTCGGAAGAGAATGTAAAAGAGCACGAAAACGGCTTTATGAATATTTATATAAATGCCGACAGAAACAAGGCGACAGGCTGGGAAGGCTACGATTATGCAGTAAACGTAAATGGAAAAGGTATAGTTTCCGCATTTAATTCTAATGAATGTTTACTTACAGATATAGGTACTGCGGAAATTAATATTACCGGCAAGGCTCTTTTAATTAAGCTTCAGAGAAGTCTTTTAGGAGAAACGGACAAGGCTGATTTTGAGTTTAAGATAACAGATAATATAAAGCCGGAAGGCGACCTTATGCTCTTCTATACAGAAGGAAATTCCGCACCCGTAGGAAGATTTAACTACCTCTATACAGAAATTCCCCAGACGGCACTTACAAAGGAAGAAAGGGCAGCTCTTTCCGATACCACCGTATTAAAGGGCGGAAGTGCAAAAATGATAGTTGACGGCGGAAAAATGTATGTATATGACAAGGATACAAGAGTTACCGCATTTTCAGAAAATGGCACGGTTTATGTGCCAATGAATGCCCTTGAGGATATTATGGGCTACGGTGAAACAAAGGTAACCTACGATTACACCAAGAATGTGGTATACATTAAAACCCACGAGCTTACCGGTAGAGAAATTACGGACTATCAGTGGATTTACACCTACCTTGGCACAAACGAGGCGAGAGTTGACGGAAAAGTGCAGGCACTTTCCAATCCGGTAAAGGCAGTAAACGGAATAATTTATGTTCCCGTTAGCCTTCTTTCAGAGTGCTTCGGCTGGGAAGTAATATCACTTGGTGACGGTGCTTTTGCCATAAGTCAGAGAACAGCGGACAGAGAAACTGCCAAGGCTGTACTCGGTCACTTAAATTAAAGGAGGGGATAATATGAAAAAAATATTTTCGGTATTTTTGGCACTTTTAATTGCTGCTGCGTTTATTCCATCCTCCTTTGCTTCAAACTATACCTATCTTGATAAGGCAGGCTGGAAGGCAAGTGCAACAAGCACAAATCAAAAATTCACCGCAGATAAAATGATTGACGGCAATTCCGAAAGTTACTGGCATTCTGATTACAGAAACGAAAACGATATGGATAAACCGCCATTTTACCTTACATTCACTCTTCCTGAAAATGTAACTATCGGCGGATGGCGTTATGTCCCGAGAACAAGTAACGCATCGGGAATTGTGACGGCGTATAATATTTATGTGTCGGAGGAAGCCTCCGGAAAAGCATATCTTATCCATACCGGCAGAATGGAAAATTCCTATGAGACGAAGGAAGTACCGTTTGATTTTAATGTAACAAATGTAAAAACAGTTATACTTGAAATAACCGAAGGTATGTATAACTACGGAGTAGTTGCAGAATTCGACCTTATGGCGTCTGTTTCAGGACAGGCTGATAAATCGATTTCCGAAGCATCACTCGGAAGCACAGTTACAATCGGCAAAGAGGATGAAGATGATACACCTTTAATTCCTAAAACAGGTTGGAAGGCAACTGCCACAACAACAAACAAAAACTTCACGGCGGATAAGATGATTGACGGAAACCCGGATTCCTACTGGCACTCTGACTACAGATCAGAATCAGACATGGATAAACCTCCTTTTTACCTTACATTCAATCTTCCGGAAAAGGTAACGGTTGGCGGCTGGAGATATACACCCAGAAGCGATAACAGTGCGGGAATAGTGACAGAATATAATCTTTATGCATCGGATGCCGATAGCGGAAAAGCAAGGCTTATTTATTCTGGAAAAATGGCAGGGGACTTTAAGAAAAAGGTAATTCCCTTCGGTCATAACATATCCGGCATAAAAACGGTTATTTTAGAAATCACAAGCGGTGCATATAACTTCGGTACCTGTGCGGAGTTTGACCTGCTGGCAGAGCTTCCCGAACAGCAAACGGGAACAATTTCCGATTTTGCAATAGCAAGCAAAACCGTTGAAATAGGAACAAACAAAATTGAAGGCTATGCAAGCGACTTTTATGAGGACAAAGCATCCTGGACAATAGTTGCATCTTCTGCACATAAGGGAAGTAAAGCAGAGCGTGTCATTGACGGTAAAAGGGACACCTACTGGCATACCGATTATACGGATGACGGTGTTGCGACAATACTTACCAAGGTAAACGGCCCTCACTGGTTTGAAATAACTCTTCCCGAAGCAAGGGAAATTTCGGGCTTTACCTATGTTCCGAGACAGACAAGTCAGAATACAGGTGTGTTTACGGGCTACGAGTTTTACGGAGCTGCTACTGATGATGGAGATTGGGTGCTCTTAAAATCAGGCTCCTGGGCAAGCGATACAAGCGATAAAAAAGAAGCTCTGCTCAAAAACGTAAGGGTCAAGAAAGTAAAGCTTATATCGGACGGTTCGGTTGCTGATTTTGGAACCTGTGCAGAATTTGACTTAAAAATTCCTGATGAGAAATTGGAAACAGAAGAAAATCTTTCTTCCTATACTGAATTTTTTATGGCAAATAAGGTTACGGAAATTGATTTATCGGGTGCAAGTGCAACTGCAACCTCAGAGTGGGTGAACAATCCCGTAAGAAACTTACTTGACGGAAATCAGAGGGTTGCATATCACTCAGATCCCGAAGACAAGGATAAATTCCCCGTAGTAATTACTGTTGACCTTGGAGATGTGTATACGGTGTCTGAAATTGAATACATTCCGAGAATTGACGATACCACAAAGCACGGTATCTGGACAGACTTTGCCGTATGGGCAAGCGTTGACGGGGAGGAATATGTTCCCGCTCTTGAAAACGGAGCTCTTGAACTTCACCTTAACAATCAGAAAATCAAGTTTGAACAGCCTGTAAAGGGAAGATATTTCGAGTTTGAAGTAAACGAAGGTTACAGAGGATATGTTACCTGCGGCGACCTTAAGTTTTTTGAAAGAGCCGCTGATACCGACGAGAGAGAAGCTGAAGTAAAGGAAAAATATGTTCTTCAAATTGGCTCAAACGTAATAAAAACCGAAAAGGATGGAGAAGCAAGCGAGAAGACCATTGATGTTGCCCCCTTCATTGATTCGGGTTATACCCAGATTCCCTTAAGAGGACTCTTGGAAGAAATGGGAGCGAGTCTTACATGGGACGGTGAAAGACAGAAAATTGACATAATAGGCGACGGCATAAAAATAGAAATGCAGATAATGAACGATGCCGTTTACGTTACGAATGACAGACTGGGACGTGTAAGATATACCCTTCAGACACCTCCGCAGATTAAAGATTCAAGAACCTTTGTGCCACTTCGTTTCATATCTGAAAACCTTGGCTATAATGTGGCATGGAACGGAGAAACACAGGAAATTACAATTACAAAATAAGAAATTGCAGAGCCAGAGGCTCTGCAATTTCTCATTTTTTGATGTTCTTTTTATATTTCAATGGAGTTATTCCGTAATGCTTTTTAAATAGTGCGATAAACCAGGAATAATCGGGAAATCCGCTTTTGTCCGATGCTTCTGTAACCGTTGCTCCTTTTGATAAAAGCTTTGCGGCATTGGCAAGGCGTTGCTTTTTTAAATAGTCCGAAGGGGATATATTAAGTGTGGTCTTAAAGTGTCTTTCGAGTGTGTTTACACTAACGTTTGCTTCCCTTGAAATTTCTTCAACGGTTTTAATTGTTGAAAAGTTTTTATTTATATAATCCACGGTAAATATAACGTCATCGGGATACGCCTCGGCTTTCACTTCAACTTCCGTTGCGTTATCGAGGAAGTGTAAAAGCGAAAAGAAATTTTTATATTTCTTGATTTCGGATTTTTCCGGGTAGGTGAGGGCATTACAAAGCGCAAAAAATGCATCTGAATCCGAAGGGGCGATAGTGAGAAGATTGCCTTCTCCTGCCTTGCGATTATAAAACGTATCTAAAAAGCGTTCGTTGCCTTTCGGGTCAAACCATATACAAAAGTTCCTGTGTAATTTTTCCGAATGGTAAACACAGTGGTGGTATTCAAAAGGGCGCGATATTATTATATCTCCGGGCTTTACGGGATAGATTTTGTTTTCTGCAATAAAGGAAACATCTCCGCTTAAATTTACATAAATCTCACACTCATCGTGGATGTGGGAGTGGTTTGTATTTTCGATTGATTCCTTTGTCAGCTCGGAGTAAACCGCTCTTAATGAAAATGCTGAGACGGCAGGTAAGTTTTCTTCTTTGTATCTTCGCATAAAAACACCTCTTTTGGTGATTATACAATGTTTTGCGGTGAAAAGTCAATATAAACAAAAGAAAATCTGTGCTATTATCTTTTTCGGAGGTGCTTTTTATGTACTAAGAACCGTATATTTGAGATATTAAAATAGAACAGTCAGGAGAAGATTAAGAGTAAATGGAGTAAAATGATATGAGAGTTAAAATTGATGATATAAGAAACAGAACAATTGCTGCTTTTGAAAAAGTCGGAGTCGGCAATAATGATGCTCGAATTATAACAGATGTCCTTTTGGAGACAGAAATGAGAGGCGTTTTCACACATGGCTTTATGCGGCTTGAAAGATACATAAACTGTATTAAAAGCGGCGGAATTAAAACGGACGGCAACTACGAAACAGTATATGACAGTCCTTCGTGGGTTTCTATTGACGGCAAGGATAATTTGGGCATTGTAATTTCATATAAGGCTATGAAACTTGCTATGGAGAAAGCAAAGCAAACAGGTGTAGGTATTGTCAATGTAAAAGGCAGCCACCACTTTGGTGCAGCCGGATATTATACCTCTATGTGTGCGGATAATAATATGGTTGGTATGTCTATGAGCAATGGTGATATACTGATTGCAGCAACGGGCAGCGGAGAAAAAACAATAGGCAACAACCCGTTTTCTTATGCTTTTCCGGCTAATAAATACGGTAAAATTGTATATGATATTGCAATGAGTTATACCTCTGACAGAAAGGTAGTTCAGATGGACAAGGAGGGCAAAAAGCTTCCTGAAGGCTGGATTATTGACAGGAATGGAAAAGCTACGACAGACCCGGGCGAATATGAAAAAGGCGGGACACTTCTGCCCTTTGGCGGTTATAAGGGTTATGGACTTGCGATGATGGTAGAAACATTGGCAGCAACCCTTTCTGGTGCTGCAATGACCAAAAATGTTCACGCATGGAATGAGGATGAAAATTGTGGCGGAAATGTTGGTCACTTCTTTATGGCACTTGATATATCAAAACTTGGAAACCCGGATGAATACAAAGAACGGGTTGATGAAATGATTGATGAAATTAAGAACTCAAAGAAGGCAGAAGGCGTTGAAAAAATTTACTATCCCGGTGAAATAGAAACGGGAAAACTGGCACTCTGCAAAGAAACAGGATATGTTGAGATTTTGGACGAAACAATGGAGTCTGTTGAAAGAACAGAAAGAGAATTAGGGCTAAGATAATACGGAGGGCTGAATGTGATACAAAAGTATGTGGCCAATAAAAGAGGTAAACACAAAGGATTGGGATATAATGATTAAGAAAAATCCATTAAAAATTCTGGATATTTAGGAGGCGCAATAAAATGCAAAAACCATGGCTTGGATATGTAAAACCTCTAAGAATATGGGGAAATCTGTATTTTGTGGGGACAAGACCTGCATCTACACATATTATCGATACGGGAGAAGGACTTATAATGCTTGATTCAGGATATCAGCAATCACTGTATCTTGTGCTTCACAATATGCATCTATTGGGGCTTAATCCACTTGATTTGAAGTACATAGTTCACACCCACGGTCATATTGACCATTTCGGAGCAACAAGAGCTATTGTTGAACTAACAGGGGCAAAGACATTTCTTGGCAGAGCAGACAGAGGATATGCAAACGGAAAACTTGACCTTTCCTATGCAAAAGAACTTAATATGAATTTTTCAGAAACCTTTGAGCCGGATATTCTGCTTGATGACGGTGATGTAATTGAGCTTGGAAACACAAAAATAACTGCTGTTGCAACTCCGGGACATACACCGGGAGCAATGTCATATTTCTTTAATGTATATAAAAAAAACAAAGTTATGCGCGCAGGGCTTCATGGAGGTATGGGAATTAATACACTAAGCCGTGAATTTCTTGATAAATATTGCCTTCCATATTCACTACGTGATGACTTTGTAAAATCAATGAAGAAATTAAATGAAGAGAAGGTTGATATTTTTTTAGGCAACCATATGCAGCACAACAAAACCGAGGAAAAAGCAGAAAGAGTAGTAAAAGGCGAGACTGATGCTTTTATAAATCCTGACGAGTGGAGACTGTATAATTTGTGGTGTATAGAAAATTTAAAGAATATGATTGAGGTGGAAAGTAAAATTTGATTTCAGCCTGAAGTATAATAATCAAGTATAGTTTATTACTTTGCTTTATAGGCACGCTTATGTTTTTATAATACGAAAGAGAGCTAAAGGCTCTCTTTTTGTTTGACTTTAACTTAAGCGTGTGGTAAAATTGTAAAGGATTAATCGTTAAGATAAAATACTTAAACCGGAGTTTATATTATGATAAAAATTTTATTTATATGCCACGGAAATATATGTCGTAGTCCGATGGCGGAATTTGTTTTCAAAAATATCGTAGAAAAAGCAGGATTGGGTGATAAATTCCTTGTGGCATCCGCTGCCACAAGCTTTGAGGAAATCGGTAATCCCGTACATAGAGGTACAGCAAGGATACTGGACAGACTTAAAATATCATACTCAGAAAAAAGAGCCGTACATTTAGAAAAAACTGACTACGAAAAATACGATTATTTAATATGCATGGACAGTGCTAATGTCCGGAACACCCTTCGGATAGTTGGAAATCATCCTGACAACAAAATATATAAATTAATGGAATTTGCAGGTTCTGATAAGGATGTGGCTGATCCGTGGTACACAGGGGACTTCGAGAAAACGTATGAAGATATTTTAGCAGGATGCACGGGACTTTTTAAAAAACTTAAGAAAGCGTGAGTATTTTGTTTACCAAAGAAGAATTGATAAAACAGCTTGAAGAAATGAACGCCCCGAAAAATTCGGTGGTATTAATGCACACTTCCTTAAAGGCAATAGGCGAAACCGAAGGAAGGGCAGAGGGACTCCTTGAAACCTTGATTGAATATTTTACAGCCGATGGCGGTCTTTTCTTAATCCCCACACACACCTGGGCTAATCTTAAGAACCCGGACAAAATAACAATGGATGTAAAAAGCGACGAAAGCTGTATCGGGGTTTTCCCTTCCGTTGCACTTCGCCATCCTTCTGGCGTAAGAAGCCTTCATCCCACTCATTCAATGGTGGTGTTCGGAGACAGAAAAAAAGCTGAGGAATATGTAAAGGGTGAAGAAAATATAACTACATCCACAAGCGGAAAAGGTTGTTATGGAAAGCTTTATGATTATGACGGATATGTTTTCCTTGTGGGTGTGGGGCAGGAGAGAAACACTTACATTCACTCGGTTGAAGAGATGCTTGATGTTCCCTTCCGTCTTTCCGAGAAAGCGGTAAGGACAACCATAAAGCTTGAAAACGGTGAGATTGTGGAAAGATTTATCCACCATCACGACGGAATTCCTCATATCTCCGAGCGTTATGTAAAGTATGAGCCGGCGTTCCGCCATTTCGGAATAGTGAAAGACGGAAAACTCGGCAATGCCGACACAATGCTGATCAGCGCAAAGAAAATTTACGATGTGGTAAAATTAATCAGAGAGCGCTCGGGCGGAGCCGAGCTTATGGCAGATTTTGAGCCTCTGGATGAAGCACTTTATAAATAAAATCCCCCCCCGATGCCCTTCATCGGGGGGGATTTTATGCTTTGACGATAACGGATGAATCGTTTTCCACATTGATTTTATCGGGTGATGTTTTGAAATATGCACTTTCGGGAAAGTCGTAATTCTGTTTAAGAAATTCTGTTGGTGTGCTTCCGGTTATTGATTTGAATACACGGTTAAAAGTTCTTATATTGTTAAAGCCGGAGCTTAAGGCAATATCTAAAACGGATGCCCTGTTTTCGCGAAGAAGCCTTACGGCATTTTCTATGCGGAGCATATTTATATATCCTGTATAGCTTATGCCAAGCATTTTTTTGAAAAGTCTTGAAAAGTGACATTCGCTCAACCTCAGTTTTCCTGCAGGAATACTTAACGGTATTTCTTCAGAAAAATGCTCGGAAAGAAAAATAAGCACATTTTGCATATCGGAAAAAAGACGGCTTCTTTTGCTTTTCGGATTTTCTGTATTATCCTCAGGGATTACCCGCTTTACCGAATACCACAAAAGAGATATTTTAGCTTTCACAATATCTTTATAATAGCTCTTTTTTTCGTTAAGCTCTGTTTTTGCATCGTGGAAGATATTTTTTACTTCTTCGGAAAGTCCGTTTTTTTTAAGAGTTTCTTCGCATATAAGATGAGAGGAGGATTCAGGACGGTAGGATTTTATGAGGGATGGATCGATGAGCATAAAGTTAAGGGTATTGTTCGCGTTTACAGCTGGGCTTAAATGTGTTTCTCCGCTGTTTACGATGATTAAGTCGCCCTTTTTGGCATAAAAGTTTTTTCCCGAAATATTAACGGTGGTGTTGCCTTCTTTGACATATATAAGTTCGATCTCCTTGTGCCAATGAGGGAGAAAACCCATGTTTTCATACTCTCCTGTCCATACGGGAAAATCCTCGGCATATTTTCTGACTTCGTTAAAAATTTTCACAGGTATCACCTCACTTTGATTATAGCAAAAACAACAAAAAATGTCCATAGTAAAACATAAATTGACGAGATTTGTTAAAAAAATGATGATATAATGGTAATGTGGAAAGAGGTGATGGGATTGATTAAAGAAAAAATCAAATCGGGAAAAACATTTTTGGGAATAGAACTTGGCTCAACCAGAATAAAAGCTTCTTTGATTGATGACTCTTTTTCTCCCGTTGCAAGCGGAAGCTTTGAATGGGAAAACCGTCTTGAAAACGGCTATTGGACATATTCTTTAGATGACGTTGATAAAGGGATAAAGGCGTGCTATAAGGTACTTTCCGAGGAAGTATCGGAAAGATACGGTGTAAGAATAGAAACCTTTGGGGCAATCGGAGTTTCTGCAATGATGCACGGCTATCTGGCTTTTGACAAAGAGGACAATCTGCTTACGCCTTTCAGGACATGGAGAAATACAACAACGGAAGAAGCGGCAAAGATACTCTCTGATGCCTTCGATTTCAATGTTCCGCAAAGGTGGAGCATAGCACATCTTTATCAGGCAATTTTAAATAAAGAGGATTATATTGATAAAATTTCTTATATAACAACCCTTTCGGGATACATTCATTATCTGCTTACGGGAAAGCACGAAATAGGCATCGGCGACGCTTCTGGAATGTTTCCTGTTGATGGTGCGGACTATGATAAAAAAATGCTTGATAAATTCGATTGCCTCGTTAAGGAAGAAAAGCTTATTTGTAAAGCGAGAGAAATGCTGCCCGTGGTTAAAGTGGCAGGAGAAAATGATTCGTATCTTACCGAAAGGGGAGCTTTGTTTTTAGATCCCACGGGAACTTTGAAGCCGGGAATTTTAATGTGTCCTCCGGAAGGAGATGCAGGAACCGGAATGGTTGCGACAAATTCGGTTTTGCCTAAAACGGGCAATATCTCTGCTGGAACATCGGTTTTTTCAATGCTTGTCTTGGAAAAACCGCTTAAGGAAAGACATCCTGAGGTGGACATAGTAACCACTCCTTCAGGCGAAAGTGTGGCTATGGTTCATTGCAATAACTGCAGTAACGAGCTTGACTCCTGGGTAAATATATTTTGCGAGTTTTCGGAGCTTATGGGATATAAAGAAGATAAAAGCACGGTTTATGAAAAGCTATACAATCTTGCTTTAAGCGGAAACAGTGACGGATTGGTGGCTTATAATTATTTGTCCGGCGAGCATATAACTGATATAAAAAAAGGCAAACCTATGTATTTCAGATTGCCTGAAAAGAAAATGCATCTTGCCGATTTTATTAAAGCACAGCTCAATTCCGCATTTGCAACTTTATCCATCGGTATGGACATTCTTTTCCGCGAGGAAAATGTCAGGGCAGAGCTTTTTACGGCTCACGGTGGGATTTTCAAAACTAAGGGTGTTGCACAGAAAATTCTTGCAGACGCTCTTGATACTCCCGTATCCGTAATGGAAACCTCCGGAGAAGGAGGAGCATGGGGAATGGCTCTTTTGGCCGCATATGCAGTGCTTGGCAGGGATAAAACTTTGGGCGAATGGCTTGAAAGCGAAGTTTTTAAGAATGATAAAGGCACAATCATAAATCCCGATAAAGAAGCAGTAAGGGATTTTAATAATTATAAAAAATTATTTTTATCAGGACTTAAAGCAGAAAGTGCTTTGGAAGAAATAAAAGGTTAATCAGGAGGCGTTGAAAATGGCTGTTAACAGACTTATAGGAGACTATCCGGTAATAGGAATAAGACCGACAATTGACGGAAGACGAGGTGTCTTGAAAGTAAGAGAATCATTGGAAGAGCAGACAATGAATATGGCGAAATCCGCTGCAAAATTACTTTCTGAAAATCTCAGATATACAAACGGAGAACCCGTTAAGGTAATAATTGCCGACACCACCATAGGAAGAGTGGCGGAAGCCGCTGCCTGCGAGGAAAAATTCAAAAAAGCGGGCGTTGATATAACATTGACCGTTACACCCTGCTGGTGCTACGGCTCCGAAACTATGGATATGAATAAAAATACCATTAAGGCTGTATGGGGCTTTAACGGAACGGAACGTCCTGGTGCTGTGTACCTTGCATCTGTCTTGGCATCCCATGCACAGAAAGGGCTTCCTGCCTTCGGAATTTACGGACACGATGTTCAAAATGCCGACGACACCGAAATCCCCGAAGATGTAAAAGAAAAAATCCTCCGTTTCGGCAGAGCGGCAATTGCCGTTGCAACAATGAGAGGGAAGAGTTATCTTCAGATTGGCTCAATCTGTATGGGCATTGCAGGCTCTATTATAAGCCCCGAATTTTTTGAGGAATATCTGGGTATGCGTGTTGAGTCTGTTGACGAGGTTGAAATAATCCGCCGTATGAGTGAAGGCATTTATGATGAAGAGGAATACAATAAGGCACTTAAATGGGCAAGGGAAAAGTGCAAAATCGGCTTCGACAAAAATCCCGGAGAATTTCAGATTTCCGAAGAGAAAAAGGAAGAACAGTTTGCCTTTGTGGTAAAGATGATGTGCATCATTAAAGACCTTATGAACGGAAACGAAAATCTTCCGGGAGGATGCGAGGAGGAAATGGTTGGGCATAATGCTATTGCCGCAGGTTTCCCCGGACAGCGCCAGTGGACAGACTTTTACCCCAACTGCGACTTCCCCGAAGCTATGCTTAACACTTCCTTTGACTGGAACGGTGCAAGAGAGCCTTATATCCTTGCAACGGAAAACGATACGTTAAATGGTGTGGGTATGCTTTTCGGTAAGCTTCTTACAAACACCGCACAGATTTTCGCCGATGTAAGAACCTACTGGAGTCCCGAAGCCGTTAAAAAGGCAACCGGCTATGACATTGAAGGAAAAGCAAAGGAAGCAGGCGGTTTTATTCATCTTATCAATTCGGGTGCTGCAGCTCTTGATACCACAGGTGCATCAAAGGATGAAAACGGAAACGGCTGCATAAAGCCCTGGTATGAAATGAGTAAATCCGATATAGATGCCTGCCTTTCCGAGACCACTTGGAATATGGCTGATCTGGGCTATTTCAGAGGCGGAGGATATTCATCGAGATTTTTAACAAGAGCCGAAATGCCGGTTACAATGATGAGATTGAATCTTGTAAAAGGTCTCGGGCCCGTAATCCAGATTGCAGAAGGATGGACGGTTTCTCTTCCTGACGAGGTATCGGATATCCTCTGGAAAAGAACAGACTATACCTGGCCCTGCACATGGTTTACACCCAGAGTAACAGGCGAGGGTGCTTTCAAAACTGCATATGATGTTATGAATAACTGGGGTGCAAACCACGGTGCAATCAGCTACGGTCACATCGGTGCGGATTTAATAACAATGTGCTCGATGCTCAGAATACCTGTTTGTATGCATAACGTACCAGAAGAAAAAATCTTCCGTCCCGCAAGCTGGAATGCTTTCGGTATGGATAAAGAAGGTGCAGATTACAGAGCCTGCACTGCATACGGACCTCTTTATAAATAACATAAAAAAATGCAGACAAAAGTCTGCATTTTTTACTTTGTGTGTTTTTTCCGCCATACACTTGGGGAAAGACCTGTTTTTGATTTGAATACGGTGGCAAAGTGGGTGCCGGATGAAAAGCCTGTATCTTCAGCAATGGCATCTACAGTGGCGTTGGTATTAATAAGCCAACGGCAGGCAATTTTTATTCGCTCTTCAATAATTGCCGTGTGTAGCGTTTTGCCCGTAGCCTTTTTGAAAGCCGATTCAAGATAAACGGGGTGATAGCCGAAATGCTTTGCAATTTCCTTGGTTGATTTTATTTCGGTTGCGTTAATTGCAATATAACCGTTTATTTTTGAGGCAAGGAGTGTTTCGGGATTTTCATTTTTGTTACTTATACTTGCAAGAATAACTTTAAGCTTTCCGGAGCAAAGAGCATCGGTAGAATCATCCTGATTTTTGAATGAACCTGTTATATCTTTAAGGTCCGATTCCAAATGCTGTAGATTATGAAGAACTGTCGGTTTTTCAAATCCTTTTATAAGCATAGGGTCAAAGAGGAATTTTTCATCAAACTGATTTTCGGGTGGAGGCGAAAGAAAAGTTTTGTTATAATCAAGAGAGCGGGTTACGTCAAAATTTATAACAATAACCTTCATTTTACCTCTGAAATGGTAATTTACGGCAGGAGGAAGTATTATAAGGCTTCCTCCTGAAAGTTCGTAATCTTTGTTTTCAATAACTATTATTCCCATGCCTGCCAGAACATAAAACAATCTGTGGTCATAGGCTTTTCTCGGGCCTTCTCCTTCTAAAATGGCAGGAGTAACAAGGGCATTTCTTATAAAGGGATTGCATTTTTCTAAGGGCAACGACATAACATCACCTTTGTTTTTTGAAGATTTTTATTTGTTTTATGACTTGATAATAGCATAGCTTTAAAATAAAATCAATATGAAAATAAAAAAGGAGTGATATTATTATGTTTTACGCAGTTGACAATAACGGGAAAAGAATGGAATTTGAAACAGAAACAGTCGGAAACAGCACTTTTCTTACTCTTAAAAAGGAAAAGTTTGCCGATGCAAAGGCATTGGAGGCACTTACGGAATTTACTTCGGCAAACGCAGGTGAAGACGGATTTTACATTGTAACAAGAAATACATATAAGTATGGGGATTTATATACAACCTTTACCGAAGTTCCTGACGAAGAAGTTTTTGTGTATGACCCCGTATTGGCGTGCTCTGCAATAAAGACCGCCCGTTTTTGCGGACTTATCCGTTTTGAAAGAAATTATCAGGCATCTTTCAAAGTAAAGGTAAAGGATAATAAATATTCTTTAAGCCTTGTTTTTCCCTTTGGTGGACCGGAAAAACACAGATCTCGTGATGCTGCATACGACGATATCAGAATAGAACTTGTGGAGCTTCCGAGAACATCGACTATAGGTGATTTTGCAAAGGCAGAGCGTGATATAAGACTTAAAAGGGGAGAAATAACGACTCTCGCTGAAAAGTGCGAAAGGGAAGTTGTTGAATATTCAAGAAAGCATCCCTTAATCCGTATCAGAATGGCGTGGAAGGAAAGTCCTTCTCCCATAAAGCATCAGCACGCAGGAAACGAACCTATGATGCATAGAGCCGTTACCTTTGCGAGAGTAAGGGATATTGCAGACAGCCTTAAAGCCAAAGGCGTTGAAGGTGCTGACCTTCAGCTTGTAGGCTGGAATAAATCGGGACACGACGGAAGATTCCCTCAGCTTTTCCCGGTAGAGCCTATGCTGGGCGGTGAGGCAGAGCTTCGTAAAACTATAGAATATGTAAAATCTCTCGGCTATAAAATTTCTCTCCATATAAGTACTCTGGATGCTTATGAGGTAGCTGATTGCTTTAAGTGGAACGATATAACAGTAAGAGATGACGGAACCTATCTTCAGAGAGGTGACTACGGCGGAGGATATCCTTATATCGTTTGCCCCAAAAAGCAAAGAGAAATAAATAAAAAGCATTTAGAGAAAATAAAAGCCCTTGGCGTAAACGGTATGCATTATACCGACGAGATTTCTATTATACAGCCTGATACTTGCTACTCTGAAGAACACCCCTGCACAGGAAAAGAAGGAATTAAAGAATATCTTGGCATTATGAAAGATACCAAGGAAGCTCTCGGAGGATTTTCTTCCGAAGGCACATATGATTTTTCAATTCCCGAACTTGATTTCGGTCTTTATGTAAGCTTTGGCGCAAGTTTCGGAATGGTGCCTCCCTTCGGCGGAAACTTTATCCCGTTTTTCGAGCTTGTTTATCACGGTATTATACTCTATAATCCCATGAGTCCTACCGTTAACTATACAATTAAAAGTGCCCGAGACAGACTTGTATTCTTCTTACGAGGAGGAAGGCCTTCCTTCTACATTTACTCCCGATTCAAGGGCGACGGTTCTGACTGGATGGGAACTGTTGACTTAGAGGTTGACAGCAACGAAAGCCTTGACAGAGCAACCGATGCAATTGCAAAAGGAGAGGCTGAATACAAAGAATTTGCGGACCGACAGTTTATATTTATGAAGGATTATGTTGTCATAGGGGACGGAGTTGAAGCGGCAATTTATGAAGATGGGGTAACAATAGCCGGAAACTTTTCAGAGGAAGATAAGGTTTATGAAGGACACGTTGTACCTGCAGGGGACTTTATCGTAATAAAATAAGGAGCGGAAAAATGGAAGTTTTCAAAGAATGGCTGTTTTCGGGATTTGACAACCCGAAGGCGATAGCCGCACAGATTATAGGAATTATTCCGATTTTAATTTCAATTTTTATCTATACACAGAATACGCGTAAAAAGATAGTGATTGCAAAAGCCACCATGGATTTATTTCTTGCAACACATCTTATACTCCTTGAAACATATACAGGAGCACTGCTTAATATTGTTGTAACCATAAGAAATCTTCTGTTTCTTAAAAAAGAAAAGATGGGAAAATGGAAAAATATAACTTTAGCCTTTTTTGCGTTTTTCATCATACTTTGTGCAATTCCTGATTTTTCGGGATTCAAGTCGTTATTGCCCGTAACAGGCTCTCTCTTTGCCCTTATAGGTTTCTGGCAGGATGATATTAAAAAATTAAGATTATTAAATCTTGTAAGCACTTCGCTTTGGCTTATATATGCAATATGGGTAGTATCAGTTCCTACGGCATTTATAAGTGCTTTCTCAATTATATCTATTTTAGCAGGGCTTATCCGCTCCGCAAAGGATAAAAACTGAATTAACAAAAATTTCTTAAAGAAAATGCGAACAAATGTTTGCATTTTCTTTTTTGTTGTGGTATAATGGGAAAAGATGAAGGAAATCGTAGGGCAGAATCTTGTTCCTGCCGTATGATTTTGATGAAAAATCGGTTGGAGTAAACCCCAACCCTACAAAAAAGGCGGGATTTTTATGGATATTCGAGAAAAGCTTTTAATACTTGGTGATGCGGCGAAATATGACGTAAGCTGTTCATCCAGCGGCTCTGGAAGGGAAAACACAAAGGGCGGAATCGGAAATGCAATGGCGTGCGGTTGCTGTCACAGCTTCACAGCGGACGGAAGATGTATTTCGCTTTTAAAGGTGCTTATGACAAACTACTGCATTTATGATTGCAAGTACTGCATCAACCGTCGCTCCAACGATGTGAAAAGGGCGGCGTTTACCCCGAGGGAGCTTGCGGATTTAACCATTGAGTTTTATAAAAGAAATTACATCGAAGGACTTTTCATAAGCTCCGGCATAATAAAAAGTCCCGATTATACTATGGAGCTTTTCATCGAAACCCTCCGCATTTTAAGAAAAGAATATCGCTTTAACGGCTATATCCATGTAAAGGCGATACCGGGAGCGGACGATGCCTTAATAAAGGAAACGGGGCTTATGGCAGACAGAATGAGCGTGAATATCGAGCTTCCCTCGGAAATGTCATTAAACCGCCTTGCACCGGATAAAAGCAAGGCAGGCATTCTTAAGCCTATGGGTCTTATAACGGACAAAATAAGGGAAAACAAAAACGAGCTTACATTATATCGCCACGCACCGAGCTTTGTGCCCGGCGGTCAGAGCACACAGATGATTGTGGGAGCGACGAAGGATTCCGACAGACAGATAATAAACCTTGCGGAAGGACTTTATAAAAAATATTCCCTTAAAAGAGTGTACTATTCTGCCTACATCCCGATGAATGATGATTCCAGCCTTCCCAGCATCTACGGAAAGCCGCCGCTTCTTCGTGAACACAGAATTTATCAGGCGGACTGGCTTATGAGGTTTTACGGCTTTAAGGCAAGTGAGCTTCTATCTGAAGAACGCCCCTTTTTCAGCGAAAATTTAGACCCGAAGTGCGATTGGGCACTGCGTAATTTTCACCTTTTTCCGTTGGATGTAAATACCGCAAGCTATGAAATGCTCCTGCGAGTACCGGGAATAGGCGTTACAAGCGCAAAAAGAATAGTAAAGGCAAGAAGAGTTGCCCATCTTGATTATCAGACACTTAAAAAAATAGGTGTGGTATTAAAAAGGGCACAGTTTTTTATAACCGTGAAAGGAAAGTATTTAAATCCGTTTCCGAAAAAGGAAAAATTTGTCGAGGCTAATCTTGAAATTGGTGCTATGCCACGCCTGGGCGGATATGAACAGCTGTCCCTTTTCGGAAACAACTTATTGGAGGCAAGCTATGGAAACAGTTTATGTGTATGACGGAAGCTTTGAAGGACTTCTTACAGCGGTATTTGATACCTATGTGCGAAAGGAAGAACCGGTTTTAATATCGGAAAGCAATAATTTTCAGCTTCTTTTGGATACCTTGGTTTATAATGTTGTAACGGACGATGAAAAGGCGGAACGTGTTATAAACAAGGTGACTGAGGTTGTGGGTAAATATGGCACTCTTACCATTTACAGAGCCTTTCTTTCTAAGGAACAGGGCAGGGCAAAGGCGATTTTGTACTATATCCGCCTGCTTATGAAAATGGGGAAGGAAGCGGAGCGTTTTTTGGGTAACGAGCACGTTATGAACGTAATGGAAATGGCAAGGAAAACGGGAAATGAAGCACATCTTTTAAAGGGCTTTCTCCGCTTCGGTTCACTTTCCGACGGAACCTTTTATGCTGAGTTTTCGCCTAAAACCGACTGCATCATTTTCCTTGCAGAGCATTTTAAAAGAAGGCTTTCCGGTGTTCCTTTTATAATTAATGACCTCACAAATAAAAAGGCGGCACTTTGTAAGGACGGAAAGCTTGATATTTTTCCTTATGAAAGCTTTGAAAAACCTCAATACGATGCTTCTGAAAAGGATTTTAAGAAAATGTGGAAGGATTTTTACGATACCGTGGCTGTTGAAGGCAGGGAAAACGAGCGTTGCCGTATGACTCATATGCCAAAACGCTTCTGGAAGCACATTATTGAAGTTTCGGGAGAAGTGTGAGAAAAGTGTTGAAGTTGGTAATTAGGTGTGTTATAATAGATCTGTTAATAATTGTTAGGAGGAAATAATTATGCCTTATGTAGAAGATTTATTTGAACAACCAATGAGGGAACAGACTATTTTCTTTATTCTTGATACATCAGGAAGCATGAATTTAGAAGATTCAATTATGCATCTTAACAGGGCGATTCGTGAAACTACACTTTTTTTGAGAGAAAAAGCAGAAGAAATCGAGGACTATATAATTAAAATTGCTCTCATCGAATACAATAGCGGATGTAGATGGTTAACACCAAGACCTGTGCCGGTACAAGATTATTCATATGAAGATCTCGTTGCTGATGGTGCAAGCAATATATATTCTGCGTTGTATGAACTTAATTCAAAAATGTCTCGTGCAGCATTCTTCGATTCACCCGGTGGGCGGATGGTGCCTATTCTTATATTCATCAATGGCGGAGTTGCTACGGAAGATTACAAAAAAGCTCTTGAACAGCTGAAACAAAACAACTGGTTTAAAATAGCTTATAGGATTGCATTTGCTATTGGCGAATTTGCGGATATAGAGATGTTATCGGAAATTGTCGGGTTCAAAGAAAATGTTTTCCGTGTAGAGAAAGGCGAAGCTTTTACCGAACTGCTGATAGATAAGATACTGCTGATAGATAAGATGAGAACTTTAAAGTATCATTGTGATTTTGATTTGGACGAAAGCCTAAAGTATTATTTAGATAATAATATTGTTGTAGATATCGCTACTGAATATGATAAAGAGATTTGGGACGATGTTGAGTGGTAATATATAATTCTTCTAAATAGAAGGGAATTTAAAATGCAGATAAAAGGCAAAATAAACAGAATTGTAAGATTAAGAATCAATTCGGATGGAGATGGAGTCAGAAGTGTTGTCTTTTTACAGAATTGTCCATTAAGTTGTTTATGGTGTTGTAATCCAGAAACAAGATTTGGAAAGAAATTCTATGAAAAAGACACAGACGAATTGTACGAATTGGTTAAGAGGGACATACCATACTTTGATTATTCGGAGGGCGGAGTTACCTTTACTGGTGGCGAACCATTGCTGCAATCTGATTACATTATTGAATTTGCAGAAAAACATTCAGACATTGGAAATATCGATATAGAAACATCATTATATGCAGACACAGAAATTGTTACTAAAATCACACCATACATAAATGAGTGGATTATAGATTATAAATGTCATGACGAGAAATCCATATTGAATACACAGGTGTCTCAAATGATGTTATAAAAAAGAATCTTAGATGGCTTGCAAATAGTATTGATAAGAAAAAGATACATATTGCTTTTCCCATAATTCCCGGAAAAAATGATTCGGGTGATAATATTAATAAAATGATTTCTTTTATGAAAGAAGTTGGCTTGACTTCTGTTTATTTACATCCATACCGAAAAAAAATCGGAAAGTAAATACAAAAAACTAAATTTGGAATTTGAAGATATACCTTCAGTGCCAACAGAAAGATTTTTCGAAATACAAAACATGTTCGAGAAAAATGGAATTTCAACAAGCAAAAAGACGGTTTATTTCGAAAAGGAAAAGTGCAGATTTCTAAAGGATACAAGGAAAAAAATATGTGCTGATAGGAATATTGATATATTTTTTGAGGAATGTAAATATGAGGGGGTATGCCCGGGTATTTGTCCGAAGTGTGAAAGTGAATTGGATAAAATTAATGAAGAATACGGGAAAAAGTGAGATGGCATTACGCCTTAGATTGACAATTTAGAGAATGCTAAGATAGAAGTTAATGCATAATTGTTAATAAGCGTTTTTGAAGTTGATACATTAAAATAGACATTAAATCATTCGTATGGATATGATGCATATGATTTTATGGTAACGAATATGATGGGGGGAAAATATGGATAGCGAGATTTTGAATATATTAAGCAAGGCATACAAACAGTATGGAAGAGAGGTATTCTGTAATCCGTCAAAATTAAATGTGTATTTACGTGATTTGCTGGCAGAATATCCTGTCGAGAGGCGACGTATGTCAGTTGCTGTTTCGGAAGGATTAGTAAAGAAAATGATCGAAGCTGCTGATCGAAATGAATTTTTCAATCAATATTTATATGTGGATGTATTGCATAGTTCGTACGGTATGGACAAGATACTGGCTGAGGAAGTTGTGAATATTTTTAGTACAGTGATATTTGTTACATCGGCAACGTTTGATAAGATGGAAGTTGAGTTGGTGAAAACAAAAGCAGATGAAGAGAAGGTTTGTGACACAGAAACTAAAAAGCAAATTGCACAGGCAGATATGTTATTTGAAAAAGGATTAAAAGAAGATGCGTATAAGCGATACTTGAATATTGCAGAAAAAGACAAAGCACCTGCTGCAATGTGGAGAGTCGCAAAATGTCTGCTGCATGGATGGGGAGTTGATGCAGACGAAATTAAGGCAAAGCAATTTTTTATTGAAGCAAGCAATTACAACTACATTGATGCGGTTTATTATGTTGCAACAAGTATATATACGGATGACGCTAAAAGATCATTTGACATGTTAAAAAAACTGGCTGATGAACATGCTCACCCCGGAGCTTATTACTCATTAGGTCGCTTATATGCAAATGGAAAAGGATGCAAACAGGATTATAATGCGGCTTTTGAGATGACAAGAATTGCAGCTGAGAAAAATCATTATTTTGCTATGAACATTTTGTCTTCTATGTACTTTGCCGGAGAAGGCGTTAAGCAATCAGATGAAAAAGCAAAAGAGTGGCAGAAAAAGAGTGAATTGGTTCCGCGTACTACAGAAAAGATTTTCTTGGAAAAGATAAAGAAGGAATCAAGCTTATAGAACAATCTTTTAATGGAGTTAATATTGTCGGTAATTTTGATGCAACAATATTTATATGTACATTAAAATAGACATTAAATCATTCGTATGGATATGATGCATATGATTTTATAGTAACGAATATGATGGGGGTAAAAATATGGATAGCGAGATTTTGAATATATTAAGCAAGGCATACAAACAGTATGGAAGAGCGGTATTCTGTAATCCGTCAAAATTAAATGTGTATTTATACGATTTGCTGGCAGAATATCCGAATGAAAGGAAAAAATTATCCATAGCAGTTACAGAAAACTACTTTGCAAAAATGCTGGAAATACAGGATGAAGGAAATATAGTCCCGTTACCAATGTATGTTGAACAGCTTGTGTCATCATATGGTATGAACAATGAAAATGCAACTCTAGTTGTTAACACAATATATGAAATAATAAAAGCTGCTAAATCGAAAGAACTGGCTAGAGAAGAATATAAATTAAAGGATGAAAAAATCGGACAGGAATTGAACTTAAAGTTTGATTCTGTATTTGAAGTCGAATCCATATTAAAAAAATACAGTGGGAATGAGCCTGTACTCAATATTCCTGAAGGAATAACAAAAATTGATGAGTCTGTTTGTAAAGAAAATGAAAAAATAGAAAAGATCTTATTTCCAAAAAGTATTAAACATTTAGGAGATTCTGTTTTTGAAGCATGTTTAAACCTTAAAGATGTTTCTTTCTCCGATGGATTGGTGACTTTGGGAAATAAATGTTTTAAGAATTGCAAGTCGATTGAAGAAGTCGTTCTACCGAACACGGTAACAAAAATTTCAGCAGAAGCGTTTAGAAACTGCACCGGACTAAAGAAATTCCGTATCCCGAAAGCTGTAGAAATAATCGAAAAACTTGCTTTTACAGGGTGCGATAACCTAAAAGAATTTATTGTAGATGATGCTAATCCGTTTTTGCGATCAGATGGACATGCGATATATACTAAAGATATGAAAACGCTTATTTGCTTTGCACCCGGATCCGATAAAGAGTACTATAAAATTCCGGATACAGTTACATATTTAAATGATAATGCTTTTTCAGGATGTATGAATTTAAGAGTCGTTGATGTTCCGGCAGGTGCGAAAAAAGGAAGTTACTGTTTTAGCGGTTGTGAAAATTTGCGTAAGGAAGAACAACGCTTTGCTACAAATATTAGAGATTTTTTATAATAAGAGAATGAATTGAGGGACAGGATGCACCATTAATATTGTACATGGTTGTCCGTTCGGATATATGTATGGATCTTGACCCAAGCGGAGAAACTCTTGAAAAAATGGAGTACATAAACAAAATATTCAGTGAGCTTTCCGAAGAAAACGAAAACATTTCTCTTTTCGACGCTCGCAAAATTCCGTGGTTTGATTCCGATGTGCGGGGAAACGGAATTTTTAAGGAAGATATGGTGCACTATACTCCCGAAGCAAATCAATGGGTGGCTGAAGAATTTTTTAATAAATATAAAAAATAAAAGTGGGAAAATTATGAAAAGAGTATTTGCTTTAATCGTTACCTTGGTAATAATTTTCTCGCTTTTTGTAACGGTAAATGCATCGGGAGATAAAACCTATTATCCTTCCGATGTGGCAGAGAGCGGTGGAACGGTAACTGTTACGGACAGCGAAATCAAGGACTGGAAAATGAACGGATACATCAAATTTTCAGGCGTTGATATGACGGGGGTCAAGTCCGTTTCGGTAAACGGAAGCGTAAGACTTGAATCCGACAGAAACGGAGAAGTTTACTGCATACGTATGGACGGCCTTAAAAGTGAAATTTTAGGCTGGGTGAAGATGGATGAAACCGGAGGAGTAAAGGATTTTCAGAAAATGTGGAAGGATTTTTACGATACCGTAGCTGTTGAAGGCAGGGAAAACGAGCGTTGCCGTATGACTCATATGCCAAACACTTCTGGAAGCATATGCCGGAGTTTGAGTGATAGAAGTTACGAAAATCAAACCATTTTTGCGATAATAATACTTGTATATTTTAAGGCTATGTTGTATAATTGAAACTGTGGGAATTTGCATTGATAAGAGGAGTTTTTCAGATGATTTTACCAAGAGTGAAAATGCGTAAAGATAAAGAAGGCGTGTTTCAAAACATAATCAGATATTACGGAAAAAGTGAATTTTCTGAAAATGCAATAAATTTGATTAAACATTTTTCTCCCGATATAAAATGCGAAAAAGACAGTAATCCGAATTTCTTTTTAACGAAAGATAATTTCGAAGTAAAAGGAACATATAAGCTGACAGTTTCAGAATCGGAGATATGTATTTGCTACAGCGATTATGAAGGCGTGCGAAATGCTATATCCACACTTGTGCAATTGAGAGTGGATGACGGGATTAAATGCGTTGAAATTTTCGACGAGCCGGACAATACATTTCGCTCTTGTATGCTTGATCTTGCAAGGGGATATGTGGAAATTGATGTATTGAAAGAACACATCATCCGAATGGCAATGCTTAAATTCAGCCACATACATCTGCATTTGATGGACAGACAATCTTATGTTTTGGAATCAGACGTTGTACCTAATCCCGATAAACACAGATTGTATACAAAAAATGAAATGGCTGAACTTATTGCCTTTTGCAAAAATCTTTCCCTTGAAGTCATTCCGGAAATTGAAATTCCTGCACATGCGGTTAATCAGATAAAAGCTTTGCCCGAACTGGGATGCGATATAATAGATAAAAAGAAAGCAATAGATGCAATTAAAAATCTTGATAATCCGAGAAAGAGGGAGTTTACAGACAACAAAAAAGGTGTAAGTTCTTGGGTTGTTTGTGCGGGAAAAGAAACAACTTATGTTATATTTGAAGAAATCATAAAAGAAGTTTTGGAAATCTTTGACGGACCCTACATACATATAGGAGGGGACGAACTGGAATTTACCTATCTTGGGGCACACCCTCATTGGGATAATTGTAGTTATTGCACTAAAAAAATGGAGGAAGAAAATATATCCGACTTAAGGGGTTTATATTATTATGTTATAAGAAGAGTATATGACACAGTGAAATCTTTCGGCAGAAAGATGATTATGTGGAACGATCAGATTGATGTATTTAATCCTATTGATATTCCAAAAGATATTATCATAGAGTTTTGGAACGGCAATGTGATAACAAAGGAAAGAGGAACTTATCAGAAACTTCTTGAACAAGGGTTCGAAACAATAAATGCAGAATGTCACTATTGCTATGTGGATTTTCCGCAATATATGAGAGAAGAAAAAATTACCCGTTGGAACACCCATAAAGAGTATGTCGGAGACAGTAAGCTTGACGGAAAAATCATTGGAGGAGAGATGTGTGCATGGGAACTCGGAAACCCATTGTATTCGTTTTATCCGTATAGCTTGCCGGTTTGTATGACTCTTTTTGCTGACAGGGTTTGGAATAACGATATATTCATCTACGATGATGAATATAAAAAGTCCGCCTTTTCTGTTATGGTCGGAGTTTATGACAGGAATACAAATCCTTTTTCGTTTTTCAAGGAATTTATTCCGCCTCGTGACAGAAATAAAAATATGCTTGAAGATATTGAACTTGATAGCATTTCTTTGGATGAATTAAGTGGCGAACTTTCCAAGATGAAAAAGATAAAAGCCCAAAGTGTATATGGAAAAAATGCACTTGATGCTTATATCGGATGTCTTGAAGATATAGAAAATATATTAAAATAAAGGGGGAAAATTATGAAAAGAGTATTTGCTTTAATCATTACTTTAGTAATGACGTTCTCGCTTTTCGTAACAGCAAACGCATCGGGAGAGAAAATATATTATCCTTCCGATATCAAAAATGCAAGTCAGGGCGTAAGCATAACCGCAACTGAAATCAAAAACTGGCATATGCAAAAGTATGTAGTTATCGAGGATATTGATATGACAGGCATCAATTCTATATCGGTAACAGGTACTGCAAGAATGACCAGCAGCCGAAACGGTGAGGCTTATTGCTTCCGCCTGGACAGTGAAAAGGGTGAAATTCTCGGTTGGGTTTTAATGAACGAATCTGGAGTGGAAAAGAAATATGTCAACAACCTTGAATATACTGTGTCGGGGGTGCACGATATCTATGTGGTTGCAAACTTTGATACCGACGGATATACAAGTGTTAAAAGCATAGGCTTTTCTAATGAAGTGCTTGATATAGAAGAGTATGTACCTGTTCCCGACAGTGCAATAATTGATAACTGGCACGATACCTGGGTTGCAACCGACGATATGGGTAACATCATAGCCGATTACGAAGAAGCCGGAGCACCTGCCGGAGAAGATAAATTTATTGGTATGTTCTACTGGAATTGGCACAGTAAAACTGTAACCAAAAAGGCGTTTATTCCCTGGAAAATAGTTGAAAAGTATCCCGAGGCAAAGTATGACTTCAATCATTTTGCCTGGGAAACCGATGCGAGATTTACCTGGGACGAGCCTCTTTTCGGCCATTATGACAATACGGATTACTGGGTATACCGCCGTCAGGCAGTATTGATGGCAAACGCCGATGTTGACGTGGTATTTTTCGATTACACCAACGGTCACAACTCCTGGCACGAGGGACTTAATGTTCAGCTTGAAGCGTGGCGTGATGCAAGAGAATCCGGTGTTGATGCTCCGAAAATAAGCGCTCTTTGTTCATGGAAGGAAAATCAGGCAAACTCCGTTAAGTTCTTGTATCTTAATGTGTTCAGAGACAGTAAGTATACAGACCTCTGGTTCTACTGGGATGGAAAGCCCCTTCTTATGTCAGGTGCACATAAATCATCTCAGAAATATCACGACCGTACAGACAAGGAATTTAATGCATTCCTTGACGAGATGTATGACTTCTTCACCTTCCGTACAAGCGGAGGAAGAAACGGTCAGACCGGTGAAGACCAGTTTATATGGCTGGAGTGCTATCCACAGCACCGCTTCGGAAGCTATAAAGACGGCAGAACCGAATTTATGTCACTTGGTCTTGCTATAAACGAATCCTATGTATGGGGACCCACCATAACCGGAGTATTTTCCGATGAATACACCAAGGGCAGAAGCTATACCGAAGCCTTCGGTGAAGACTGGAGAGAGGGTACATACAGAGAAAACTACTTTTTCCACGAGCAGGCATCCCGCGTGCTTGATGAAAATCCTGCATTTGTCTTCGTTGACGGATGGAACGAATGGACAGCAGGCAGACAGGGACTTTATTCAGGCGTTGAAAACTGCTTTGTAGATACCTATGACTATGAAGGAAGCAGAGACATCGAGCCTGCAAAAGGACCTTTAGGAGACGATTCATATAATGCCTTTGTTGACTTCGTAAGAAAATACAGAGGTGTTCGTCCTGCACCCATTGCAAGCGAAACAAAGACCATAGATATAAACGGAGACAGAAGTCAGTGGGATAGCGTCGGCCCGGAATTTATAAACGACTTTGACGATTACGAGAGAGATTCCTACGGCTACTGCGATCCTGAGACAAAGCAGAAATATCATTACACCACAACTGTTATAAATTCAATTTCAAGGGCAAAGGTTGCAAGGGACGACGATAATTATTATTTCTATGTAAAAGCCACAAGAGACATTGAAATTAGCGATAATAACTGGCTTTCGATTTACATAAATACGGATAGAAACCACGCTACAGGCTTTAAGGGCTATGACTTTGTTATAAACAGAAAAGCACCGGGTGCGGTTGAAAAAATTGCAGATGGTGCTTGGAGCTTTACCGATGCAGGAACAGCCCGGTATACAGTTTCCGGAGATGTATTACAGATTGAAGTTCCGAGAAGCTTAATCGGAGAAACAGGTGTAACCGATTTTGAATTCAAAGTTGTTGACGGCTTTGATCCTGCAGGAAATATCCTTAATTTCTATACAGAGGGAAGCGTTGCTCCCATGGGAAGATTTAACTATCTTTATACAGAAATTAAGCAGACAACAACTACTAAAGAAGAACGTGACGAGCTTTACGGCACAACAATATTCAAAAAGGATTCCAATCGTATGATGGTTTCCGGCGGAAAGATGTATGTTTATCAGCCTGATACAAGAATAACAACTGTATCAGAAAACGGAACTCTCTATGTTCCCGTAAATGCTATGGAAGACGTACTTGGCTACGGTGAATCAAAGTTCTGGTACGATAATTACGAAAACATCCTTCATCTTGAAAACCACGATCTTGATGAAAACGACGAAATTTCAGATTACATCTGGACATACACCGTGCTTGGAACAAACGAAGCGAGAGTTAACGGAAGAGTAACTGCTTTGTCAAATCCGGTAAAGGTTATAAACGGAGTTATTATGGTTCCCGTAACATATCTTTCCGAGTGCTTCGGAGTAGATATATATGACTCGGGAGACGGATATATTTCCGTTGGCAGATACGGAGTCCCCAAAGCTTCGGTTGACAAAGTTAAAGGACTTATATAAGGAGGGACTGATGATATGAAAAAGATACTCAATATATTATTAAGCTTAATCCTTGTTTTGTCCTGCTTTACAAATATAAGCTTTGCAGAAGACGAATATTATACCCCTGAAGCAACCTGGGAATATTCGGCAAACAGTGAATGGAGCGCAAATAAAATTGCAAAAGCCTTTGACGGCAATATAAAATCTTTCTGGCACTCAAATTATGTGGCAGAAGGAACAACAATCACAAGTCAGGATAATCCTCCTTTTGAAATAACCGTTAAATTTCCCGAGGCAATTTCTATTTCGGGCTTTGCCTACACTCCTAGACCGGAAGGTTCCGATGCAGGATGCGTGCTTGGCTATAAATTCCTTGTTGCGGAAAACGACGGCGACACTCCCGTGTTAATTGCAGAAGGAAAAATGGCAAACTCCAGAGATGTGAAAAAAGTTAAGCTTAAAGGAAATGTAAAGGCGAAAAAAGTTGTATTTATCATTACAGAAGCCGTAAGAAATTACGGAACTATGGCAGAAATGGCTTTTATAAAGCCTGATGCATCTCTTAAAGATGTGAAAGCATCCGACATCAAGATAGGCGAAAGTACATTGGCAAGTAGCGACGATATGATTAAGACGGCTGAAGGGTGGATAATTACCGCAAACAGCGAATGGAAGGACAATAAAATCGCAAAGGCATTTGACGGCAATGTAAATTCTTTCTGGCACTCAAATTATGTGGCAGAAGGAACGACCATTACAAGCCAGGATAAGCCTCCTTTCGAAATTACTGTTACATTACCTGAAGCAATTTCAATTTCAGGCTTTGCCTATACGCCAAGGCCTACAGGATCCGATGCAGGATGTGCACTTGGCTATAAACTCCTTGTTGCGGAAAACGACGGCGACACTCCGGTTTTGGTTGCGGAAGGAAAAATGGCAAATTCCAGAGATGTAAAAACGGTAAAACTTACGGGGAACGTAAAGGTTAAAAAAGCCGTATTTATCATAACTGAAGCTGTAAGAGATTACGGTACTATGGCAGAATTTAATTTCTTAAAGGCGAATTCATCCCTTAAAGATGTAAAGGCATCTGAAATTGTAGCGACAGGAAACTCTTCCGCAGCAAGTTCTTCAATTAAGAAAAACTGGAAGATTACCGCAAGCAGCGAATTTAAGGGGAACGAAATTGCAAAAGCCTTTGACGGTGATGTGAAAACCTTCTGGCATTCAAATTATAAGGCAGAAGGAAGCAATATAGTAAGTCAGGATAAGCCTCCTTACCAAATTACGATAGTTATGCCCGAAGGCGAAACAATATCAGGCTTTACATATACACCAAGACCTGCGGGAATGTCCGAGTCGGGAAGAGCGGTTTCCTATAAATTTTATATTGCAGGGAATGAAACGGATGAGCCTGTTTTGGTAATGGAAGGCGATTTTGCAAACGATCCTGAACCTAAAACCATAAATTTAGCATGCAATGTAAATGTTAAAAAAGTTGTTTTTGAAATATCTTCGGGAATAAGAGGCTACGGCACAATGTCCGAATTTGATTTTGTCTATAAACGTTCGGACTACGATACCGTCGAAGCATCTGAATTCCTTGCATACAAGGAAGCTAATCTCTATTATCCCATGCCTAAGGACGGAATGACAGCACATTCCGATTCTGTGTGGGAAAGCAATACCACCTCAAAGATTCTTGACGGAAACATAGGAACATTCTGGCACGAAAATCCCGGTGATAAAGCACCTATCATACTTGACATTGATTTGGGTGCAGAATACGAAGTTTTGGGATTTTCCTACTTCCCGAGAAAAGAGGCTGAAAACAAAGGACAGTGGAAGCGGTATAACGTATATACATCCGTTGATGGCAAGGATTTTGAATTGGTACTTGAGGATGCGAGAATGGATGTTGAGTATAAAGAGGTTATAGAACTCTTTATGTCTCCCGTAAAGTGCCGATATATTACCTTTGAAGTCCTTGAATTCAACTATCACTGTGCTTGTGCCGAGCTTGAATTTTTTGAATCGGCAGAACAGAAAAACGCAAGAGAAAAAGCATCTTACGGAAAATATGTAATGCAGATAGACAACCCCGTTATGAAGGTTACAAAGGGAGGAGAAGCTGAAAAAGAAGTTGTGCTCGATGTTGCCCCTTACCTTGATAACGGAACAACAATGATTCCTCTTCGTGGTCTTTTAACTGAAATGGGTGCGGAAATTACCTGGGATGGAGATACTCAAAGCATATTAGTTGTTCATCCAAAGGCAAAGGTTGAACTTCAGATAATGAATCCGAGAGTATTTGTTACAACGGGTGGATACGGAAGAGTAAGATACACCCTTAAAGGCTCTGCTCCGAAGATTAAGAATTCAAGAACATTTATCCCTTTGAGATTTGTTTCTGAAAATCTTGGTTATACGGTTACCTGGGACGGGGAGACAAAAACCATAACCGTTGAAACGGCAAAGGTTACAGAATCATTTGATGCAAATAACTGATAAAAAGCGGTTACGATCATATCGTAACCGCTTTTTTACAATATAAAGAAGAAAATTCATTATTTATTTACCAAAAAACAACAATAATGCTTTGACATCAAGATAATTTTGTGATACAATGATATAATACAATGCGTATAGTATTTGATTTACGAATGGAGATAAATTGTGGAGAAGCATGTTAAAAGGCACATACTGAGTGTGATAATAATGTTTTTGATTATTGCCTTACTACCGTCTGAGTTTACTATGATTGTAGGATCAGCTATTTTTGCTACGGCGACATTTGGATTGCCTTTCAGGGCAATAGTTGGGGGAGCGGTGATTTGTACTTGGATATTTTCGCTCACTTCAGCTGACTTTGGCACAGGGATACTTTTGTCTTTGTCTTTCGTTATCCCCGGTTGGATTGAAGGTATTCTTTTAAAAAGACGTCGTAGCTTAAGTACGGTTATTTCTTTTACCGCAATAGCTAGGAGCGGTCTTTTACTTTTGTGCTATGACAGGATGGCAAGTTTAGAAGGAGTAACCATAAAAGATTTTGTTTTTGGTGATATTCCTATAAGCTTTTTAGATGAACTTAAAGCGGCAGGAGAAACGGAAGAAACTATAAAATTATTAGCTGATATATGGAATGTATTGGGAAATATGCTCCCGTCAATGATAATGATTGTCGGTTTGAGCTTTGCATTCCTTTCTTTAGCCCTTACAAAATATTTAATAGGACAAAATGGTTATACTTTTCTTGGAATGAGAAAGTTTTCAGATATCAGAATGGATATATCTTTTACGTTGTGTGCTATCATAATTTGTGTTTTTGCGTTTGTAGAAACTGAGATGCAGAACGTTCTTGTGAATAGTTTTTATGTAATTTGTGTTATTTACGCCACAGCGGGATTTGCTTTTGTTTATCGATTGATAAAAAAAGGAGTAAATATTCCAATTGCTGCTTTTTTACTTACAGCACTAACAGGCCTGATTTCCTGTGGAATAATATTCCCTGTGATGGGAATTATAGGATCCTTTGTAAGAACTGATTTTGACAAAGAAACACCTTCTAAAATGGGTGGAGAAAATAATGAAATTGCAGAAAATCGAAAGGAAGATTAAATATGAAAGTAGTATTACTTAAAGACGTTAAGGCACAGGGAAAAAAGGGTGATATTATAAACGTCAGCGACGGATACGCAAGAAATTTCCTTTTACCAAAGGGACTTGCGGTTGAGGCAACCTCAAATGCTCTTAATGACCTTAAAGGCCAGAAAGAGTCGGAGGCTTACAGAAAAGAAACAGAACTTGCTAATGCAAAAGAACTTGCGGAAAAGATTACAGGCGTTACTGTTGAACTTTCCGCAAAGGCAGGCGATAACGGAAAACTTTTCGGTTCAATCACTGCTTCCGATGTTGCTATGGGACTTAAAATGCAGCATCATGTCGTAATTGATAAGAAAAAGTTTAATTTACCTGATGGCATTAAACATACCGGAATTACAGAGGTGGAAGTGAAGATATACCCTGCAATTTCTGCGAAAATAAAGGTTAGTGTAACAGGAACCAATTAAAGAAAGAGGTGGGTGCCGTGGAGGCAAGACAAGCCCCTTATAATATGGGAGCCGAGCAGGCGGTACTCGGCTGTATGCTTACAAATTCAAGTGCTTTGTCGGAAGTTTTTTCTTCTGTAAAGGTGGACGATTTTTACACCGAAGCTCACAGACTTATTTTTGAAGCAGCAAAAATGCTGTTTGATACCGGTAAACCTGTAGATATTATAACAGTTACTGAGGCTCTGGGTGCTAAAGTAGATATGGCAGGGGGACTTAATTATCTTTCCAAACTTGCTATGTCTATTGTTACAACGCAGAATCTTTCGCAGTATTTGAAAATTGTAAAGGATTCATCCAATATAAGACGACTTATTGAGGCTGCAAATGAAATCGCCGAAATGGGATATCTTAACGAAGAAGATGCTGAAATCATTTTGGACAGGGCGGAACAGAAGGTATTTGCCATAGCTGAAAACAGAAGCAACATGGGATTTTCTCATATTCGCGATATTCTGATAAACTCAATAGAAAATGTTGAGAAACTTCGTGAAGCAGGCGGAAAAATAGCAGGTGTTCCCACCGGATTTACCGATCTTGATAATATGTTGGCCGGACTTCAGAAATCAGACCTTATTTTACTTGCAGCACGTCCGGCTATGGGTAAAACGGCATTTGCACTTAATATGGCACAGCACATTGCCGTTAACTCTAAAGTTCCTGTTGCAATTTTTAATCTTGAAATGAGTAAAGAACAGATTGTAAACCGTATGATTTGCTCTGAAGCCTTGGTTGAAAACAGCAAATTCCGTGTCGGAGATCTTAATGCAGAAGATTGTGCCAGACTTGCTCAGGCGATAGGAACACTATCTTCGGCACCTATTTATGTTGACGATACAGCTGGTATAGGCATCAGCGAAATAAGAGCGAAATGCAGGCGACTGGCACAGTCCGAAAAAGGTTTGGGTCTTATAATAATTGACCACATTCAGCTTATGCAGGCAGGCCAGAAATCAGACAGCCGTCAGCAGGAAATTTCCGAAATATCACGTTCGTTAAAAATTCTTGCAAAGGAATTGAATGTTCCTGTGGTTGCACTTTCGCAGCTTTCCCGTGCGGTTGAATCCCGTCAGGATAAACGTCCGATGTTGTCGGATCTTCGTGAATCAGGTGCTATAGAGCAGGATGCCGATATTGTTATGTTCTTATACAGAGATGCGTATTACAATCCGGAAAGTGAAAAGCACAATGTTTCAGAATGTATTATTGCAAAACACAGAAATGGTGAAACGGGTAAAATAGAGCTTGTTTACAGAGGGGAATTTGTTAGATTTGAAAACATTTACAAAGGATAAAAATCTTACTCTTAAAGTAAAAGATAATATCCTCCGCAACCGACTTATTGAAAATGGCGATACGGTAATAGTCGGACTTTCGGGCGGTGCAGATTCGGTGTGCCTTTTGTATGTTCTGAATGGTCTGAAAGAAGAGATGGATTTCACATTGAAAGCTGCACATATGAATCACGGCATACGAGGAGAAGAGGCTGACAGAGATGAAGCGTTTTCAAGGCTTATTTGTGAAAATTTAGGGATTGAGTTTTATTTTGGCTTCAGAGACATCCCGGCTATTTCCGGAGGGAAAAACACAGAACTCGTTGCAAGAGATGAGCGGTATAAATTTTTTTCGGAGTTATCGGATAAAGAAGGCGGAGCAAAAATTGCGGTGGCACATAATAGAAATGATGTCGCTGAAACAATGATTATGAGGCTTTTAAGAGGAGCATCGGTTTTCGGATTTTCAGGGATACCTGTTAAGAACAAAAATATTATTAGACCGTTATTAACTGTTACACGGGAAGAAATAGAGAACTTTCTGCATTACAAAAATATTTCTTATGTGACGGACAGTACCAATCTAACGGACGATTACACGAGGAACCGCATCAGACATAGGATTATGCCGGAAATGAAGGTGCTAAACGAAGGGTATCTTACAACAATTGCCGGGACTGCTTCAAAGATGGCAACTGTAGCGGATTTTATAAAAACGTCCGCAAAAGAGATTTACGGAGAAATAACGGACGTTATAAATGCGGAAAAGCTTAATGGTTTGCACGACGCATTAAAAGAGTATATAATTTCTGAAAGTGCCTACAATTCCGGTATAAAGGAACTTTTCGAAAAGAACATTTCTGATATTAAGGATTTACTTGAATCAGAGTCCGGCAAGTTTATTTATTTACCCGAAGGTTATAGGGCACTTAAGGTATATAACGAAATTAAATTCATAAAGGGAATGGAAAAGGAAAGTTATTCCTATGAATTGAAAGTAGGAATAAATTATATTAAAGAAGCCAATATGGTTCTTGAAATAACAAAAGGGAAAAAGGGAATAGATGCTGAAAAAATAAAATTTCCACTTATAGCCAGACCGAGAAAAAGCGGAGATTATATTGAGGTAAAAGGCACTGACGGAAGAAAAAAAATTAAAAATCTTTTCATTGATGAAAAACTTCCGATAGATAAACGGGATAGTTATCCGATTATCGTATCCGGAGATGAGGTGGTTTTTGCTCTGGGAAGATGTGGAAAGAAATTTATTTCTGATGAAAAAACAAAAGAAGCATATAATATTACAATAACAGAAGGGGTTTGAGAAAATGTTAAATGATATTGAGAAGGTTTTAATATCAGAAGAAGAACTTGACTTAAAGACAAGCGAACTTGCGAAAAGAATTTCAGAGGATTTTGCAGGAGAAAACCTTATTATGATAGGCATTCTTAAAGGTGGGGTTGTTTTTGCCTCTGACATTATAAAAAAAGTCAGCATTCCTATGGAAATTGAATTTATGGCAGTATCGAGCTACGGAAAGGAGAGCGAAACCTCCGGTGTTGTCATGCTTAAGAAGGATATTGATACTTCTCTTGAGGGAAAGAGTGTAATTGTGGTTGAGGATATTGTTGACAGTGGATATACAATGAAATATCTTACAAAGTTACTAATGGACAGACATGCAAAAAGTGTCAAAATCTGTACTTTATTAAGTAAGCCTTCTAGAAGAAAAATAGAAATTCCCCTTGATTATGTGGGATTCGAAGTGCCGGATGAATTTGTTGTAGGTTACGGCCTTGATTTTAATGAAAAATACAGAAATCTTCCTTTTGTGGGAGTGTTAAAAAGAGAAGTATACAGCAAATAAGAGGAGGTCTTTTTGTTGAAAAAAAGTTTTAAGGGAATCGGATTTGCTTTAATTCTTATCATTTTTATGAACGTTATCTGGAATTATGTAGTGGATCGTGTTCCGGAAAAAGAAATATTATACTCCGATCTGGTGAGTGATATAATTTCAGGTGATATTTCCAGAATAGAAATAAGCGAAACAAAAGCAAAGGCGACATATAAAGCAAAGGATGAAGATGGCAAGAACAAGATTGTTGTTTATGATATTCCCTCTAAGGAGCTTCTATATGCTCAGGTAGGAGAGGAAATGGATGAACAGATTGAGAATAAGAATCTTATAGTGACATATGTGGAAGAATCTTCGGTTTACGCATGGATATCTCTTCTTTCGCCGTTTTTCATAATTATTGTTATTGGTATAATCTGGAGCGTTATGATGAAAAACGCATCCGGTGGTGGTAGTGCAATGAACTTTGGTAAAATTAAGACCAAAGCGGCATCGCCATCTTCTAAGAAAGTGACGTTTGCTGACGTTGCAGGTGTTGATGAAGAAAAAGAAGAACTTACTGAAATAGTAGAGTTTCTTAAAAACCCGAAGAAGTATACAGAGCTTGGAGCAAGAATACCGAAGGGAGTTCTCCTTGTGGGCCCTCCTGGTACTGGTAAAACATTGCTTGCAAAAGCTGTGGCAGGAGAAGCGAATGCACCGTTTTTTAGTATAAGCGGATCTGACTTTGTTGAAATGTTTGTTGGTGTGGGTGCGTCGAGAGTAAGAGACTTATTTGAGCAGGCAAAGAAAAACCAGCCATCAATCATTTTTATTGATGAAATTGATGCTGTGGGCAGACATCGTGGTGCAGGTCTTGGCGGAGGTCATGATGAAAGAGAGCAGACTCTTAATCAGCTCTTAGTTGAAATGGACGGATTCGGTGTGAACGAAGGTACGATAGTACTTGCGGCGACAAACCGTGCTGATATATTAGACCCCGCACTTATGAGGCCGGGAAGATTTGACCGTCAGGTTTATGTTGGTTATCCTGATAAAAAAGGCAGAGAGGAAATTCTTAAAGTACATGCAAAGAATAAACCTTTAGGACCTGACGTAGATCTTTCTGTCGTTGCTAAATCCACATACGGATTTACAGGAGCTGATCTTGAAAATCTCCTTAATGAAGCAGCGCTTCTTGCGGCACGTGAAAATAAAAAGGAAATAAATCAGTATCACCTTGATGACGCAATGCTTAAGGTTGTAATGGGACCTGAAAAGAAATCTAAAGAGATGCAGGAAAAGGATAAAAAGCAGACAGCGTTCCATGAAGCAGGCCATGCTGTTATGGCAAAATGCCTTTCTACACAGGACAAAGTTCATCAGGTTTCTATTATACCGAGAGGAAGAGCCGGCGGATTTACAATGTCGCTTCCCGACCACGACAAGGTATATGTTTCAAAAAAGGAAATGTTTGAAGACATCGTGAGTCTTATGGGCGGTAGAGTTGCCGAGGAAATGATTTTCGGAGAAATATATACCGGTGCTTCGAGTGATATAGAAAGAGCAACAAAAATTGCTACTGATATGGTTACAAAGTACGGTATGAGCGAGAAACTAGGTTCTCGTACGTTCGGTTCCAACGGGGAAGTGTTCATTGGAAAGGATTATGGCCATACTCAGGAATATTCCGATGCAACAGCTGCTTTGATTGATGAAGAAATCAGCAAAATTGTATCCGAAGCCTATGCTGAGTGTCAGAGGCTTATGGCAGAGCATAAAGATAAGCTTATTATTGTGGCTGAGGCTCTTATCGAAAAAGAAGTTCTTACAGGCTCTGAGTTTGAAGCCGTTTACGAAGGCACGGCAGAAGAAAATTCCGATGAAACACAAGATGAGACCGGAGATACAGAAGAAAAATAAGAAAAACAGGATGTAATATCTATGATATTAAAAAGTATTACCATGCAGGGATTTAAATCTTTTGCAGATAAAACTACAATTGAATTGGACGGAAATGTTTGTGCCATAGTTGGACCTAACGGAAGCGGAAAGAGTAATATTTCCGATGCAATACTTTGGGTATTGGGCGAACAAAGTGCAAAAACTCTTCGTGGAAGCAAGATGGAGGATGTCATATTCACAGGAACTCCGAAAAGAAAGCCCAGCGGCTTTGCTGAGGTTACGCTTACCTTGGATAATTCTGAACATTTGCTTCCTGTAGAATATGCAGAGGTTGCATTTACAAGAAGGGTTTACAGAAGTGGTGAAGGTGAATATTTTATAAATAAAACGCCTTGCCGACTTAAAGACATCCATGAGATGCTTATGGATACCGGTATGGGACGTGACGGATACAGCATTATCGGTCAGGGAAAGATAGACCAGATTCTTTATGCAAACCCTGATGACAGAAGATCCATGTTCGAAGAGGCATCGGGTATATCCAAATATAAATACCGCAAAGCCGAAGCAACACGAAAGCTTGAAAAGACAAACGATAATCTTGTAAGAATTCTTGATATAGTTTCAGAACTTGAAAATCAGATAGGTCCGCTTAAAGAACAGTCGGAAAAAGCACAAAGATTTTTGGTTTTATCAGAAGAATTAAAGGATCTTGAAGTAACGGCCTATGTTAATTCAATAGAGAAAAATAAAGCTTCTTTTGATAAAGCGAAAGTAAATTATGACGAAATAGAAAAAAGCTTTAACGAGGCAAAAGCACAGTCAGAATCCAACGAAAAAGCTATAGAACAATACTACGAAGAGAAAAAGCTTTTCGATTCCAGTCTTGAAGAAATAAAAAATCAGGCGTCAGAAATCCTGATGGAAATAACAAGAAAGGAATCTGATATTACCCTTAAAAGAAATACGATTTCGAACATAAGTGAAAATATAGGAAGACTTAATGAAGAAATCGTTACACTAAGGGAACAAAATGAAGCCGGTAGTGTTGAAAAAGCAGAAGAAGCTGTCTATAAGGCTAAGGAAAAGAAAGAAGCTTTGATGCGTGAATTAAATGCTTTGCCGATAACTTCGCTTCGTGAAGAGGTGGATTCTTTAACTGCAAAAACTGCAAAAAAAGCTTCGGAAATAGATGTTTTATCTGTGCAGATAGAAGGAAGAATGGGAAGACTTGAATCTTTCGATGTAATTGCAGATGAACAAAGTAAGAGGCTTAATTCTCTTGCTTCGGAAGAAAAAGAACTTTCTTCTGAAGTTGAAGAACACAGGAAAGAACTTTCTTCTCTCGAATTAAAAAGAGCGGAATGCGAAGAGAAAACAAGAGAATTTGACGAGCAGAAAAAGTCTATGAATAATGAGTTTTCAGGACTTAACGATGCTAATGAAACACTTAAGACTGAGTATAATAAGGAAAGCTCAGAACTTCAGGAGAGGCTTTCTCGTCTTCGCTTTTTGGAAGAACTCGAACGTGATATGGATGGTTATTCAGGAGCGGTTAAGAGTATTGTTGAGAATAAAAATCTTAAAGGTATTAAAGGGGTTCTTTCTGAGCTTATTCATGTTGAAGCTAAGTACATTCCTGCAATTGAAGCATCGCTTGGAGGCTCAATGCAGAATATTGTTACGGAAACAGATAAGGATTCAAGAGAGGCAATTGATTATCTTAAATCCAAGGGCAAGGGAAGAGCTACATTTTTGCCCCTTAACATTATTAAAGAACGCAGTCTTGAAAAAATGAGTCATCCGGGTTATCTTGGACCGGTGTCGGATTTTGTTTCATGTGATAAAGAAATACGTCCCGCTGTCTTGAACCTTTTGGGAAATGTTGCTCTTTGTGACACGTTTGAAAATGCAATAGGACTTTTCAAAAAGCAAAACGGAAAAGTTAAAATAGTTACCTTGTCCGGAGAATACATAAATTCGGGCGGTGCGGTAACCGGAGGAAGTATGAGTAAAATCCGTGGCTTACTTTCACGAAAGCAGGAAATAGCAACATTGGAAGTGAGCTATGCCGAACAGCAGGAAAAGGTTAAAACTGCTGAAAAAGCAATTGATAAAAATGAACAGCTTATTGAAAAATTAAGGAAATCAGCAGCCGAGCTTACAGAAAAAATAGAAAAGAACAAAGAAATATATTCAGATGTCTCTTCAAAAGCTGAAGTCAGAAAAAATATACTTGAAAAAGAAGAAGAAAGACTTTCAGAATTAAGAGAAGCAAAAAGTGAGTTGGTTTACGGTTTAGAGAACAGAGATAAAGCCAAGGAAGAACTTAAGCAGTCTATTGTTGATGCGGAAAAACAACTTGCAGCAGAAAAAGAAGCACTTAAAGAAATCAGCAGATTGCTTGAAACTAAAAAACAGGAATTGGAGAATCTCAACCAGGCAAGAATAGATAAGACGATGGAGATAAATAATGCTTCCAAGGATATCGAAATGTATTTCAATGCCTTGGAGGCTGCAAGAAACGGAGCCGACTCGAGACGTGAACTTTCTGAAGCGAAGGCTCTTGAAATTGCTCGTCTTGAAAAAGAAATTTCGAGAATTGAAGAAGAAATTAAGCTTGTTTATTTAAGCATTGAGGAGCTTAAAAAGCTTCATGCAGCTAAAGGAGATGAGCTTGAAGCCAAAAAAGATGAGTTTTCAAAACGTGACGAAAACACATCTAAGCTTCGTGAAAGCAATAAAGAGATTCAGGAACGAGTGATTTCTCTTGCTCAGGAAATGACAAAACTCGGCAGTAAAATTGAGGCTCTCGAACATATTGTTGAGGAGGAAATAGGAAAGCTCTGGGAAGAATATGAATTGACCTTCTCCGAAGCTGTAAAAGAGCGTGATGCAAAAGGCAGTAAAACAGGATCCTCAACTCTAATCAATAAACTTAAGAGAGAAATCAAAGATCTTGGAACTATTAATGTTGCAGCAATCGAAGATTACAAGAACGTTTCTGAAAGATATGAGTTTTTATCTAATCAGAAAAATGATATGCTGGAAACCAAAGATAATCTTGAGAGAATTATTGAAGATATGCAAAAGATCATGTCTGTTCAGTTTACCGAACAGTTTGAGAAGATTAATAATGACTTTAAAGAAACATATGTTGCACTTACCGGTGGCGGAACTGCAAACATTTCTCTTGCAGATCCTTCGGACGTACTTGAAAGCGGCATAGATATAGAATTACAGCCTCCCGGAAAGAAGCTACAGAACATCATGCTTTTGTCGGGTGGTGAAAAAGCTATTGCTGCAATTGCATTGTTCTTTGCGATGCTCTCTGTTCGCCCGACTCCTTTCTGCGTATTGGACGAGATTGAAGCAGCACTGGACGAGAGTAACGTGCAGAGATTTGCATCGTTTTTGCGTAATTATTCCAAGACTCAGTTTTTGGTTATCACTCACAGAAGAGGTACAATGGAATCTGCAGATATGCTTTACGGCGTGACAATGCAGGAAAAAGGCGTTACAAAGCTTCTTAGCCTTAAGTTAAGCGAAGTAGACCAGAATTAAAAAAAACGGAGATTTATTATGGGATTTTTTGATAAGTTAAAGGAAGGGCTCGGAAAAACAAGAGCAGCACTTAAAGGCGCGGTCGATAATGTATTTGTTGCCTTTAGTAAAATTGATGATGATTTATATGACGAGCTTGAAGAAGCTTTAATTCTTGCGGATCTTGGCGGAGAAACCGCAATGGAAATTGTGGATGAACTAAGAGAACGTGTAAAATCAAAAAGAATTAATGATACAGAGGAAGCAAAACAGGAGCTTTTCACTCTTATAGGAGAAATTCTTGAGGGCGACGCCAATCTTGATTTGTCAGGTAAACCTGCTGTTGTTATGGTGATAGGTGTAAATGGCGTAGGTAAAACAACATCAATAGGAAAAATTACATCTGTACTTAAAAATAGTGGAAAAAAGGTCATTCTCGCTGCCGCAGATACATTCAGAGCTGCTGCAATTGATCAGCTGGGAGTATGGGCCGAGCGAAACGATGTGCCTATGATTCGCCATGAAGAAGGATCAGACCCTGCTTCGGTTGTATTTGACGCTTGTGCTGCAGCTAAGAGCAGAGGGGCGGATGTTCTTATCTGTGATACAGCAGGAAGACTTCATAACAAGAAAAATCTTATGGATGAGCTTCAAAAGATTTACAGAGTAATAAGAAGAGAACTTCCTGAATCCAGCCTTGAGGTTTTGCTTGTGCTTGATGCCACAACCGGACAAAATGCGGTTAATCAGGCTGAAATGTTTAAGGAAACCGCTGATATAACCGGCATTGTTTTAACTAAGCTGGATGGAACTGCAAAAGGCGGGATTGTAATTAATATTAAGAAAAAATTGGATATTCCCGTTAAATTTGTTGGCGTTGGAGAAGGAATTGAAGATTTACAGGTTTTTGAGTCTGAAAGTTTTGCGAAAGCCTTATTTGAATAAAAGCTACACACCCTCTTGAGCCTGTTGCGTTCAGGAGGGTGTTTGGTAAAAGAAAGGATTAATTATGAAAAAAGTTAAATGTATTTTAACAGTTTTAATTATCTTAGCCGCAATATTGTTGGCAGCAGGAAGCTTTTACGGAGACTTTGTTGAATATGAAGAAATAGGCTATACATCAGCTCTGATTACGAACATTATAGCAAAATCAGGGGTTTACGTTTCGGTGTTCCTGATTTTTCTCACCTTGTTTTTTATCAACCTGTTTTTCGTAAAGAAAAATCTTAAGCTTATTAATGAGCATCACGGCATTGAAAATCATAAAATTGCAGTTTTTTTCTTAACTTTATTTGCAGCATTTATATGTGCTTTTATAATAGGTGAGGTTAATTATGAAACAGTGCTTGTATTCTTAAACAGAACTCCTTTTGGCGAATATGATGCGGTTTTCGGAAAAGACATTTCCTTTTATATGTTTGAAATGCCTTTTTATAAGCTTATTTCGAATGTGCTTTCGTTGGCTTTTTTAGCAGGTGTTGTATATTCTGCGGTATTATATTATATCTGTTCTTTAAGGGGAAATGTTTCGGGGATAAAAGAAAAATACGGTATAATAACACACCTTGTTACAGTAACTTTGCTTTTTGTTGCAACTAAAGCCTTCTCGCTATACTTAAAAGGATTTGAAATTCTTTTCGGGAAATTTACTTCAGGACTTACAGGTGCCGGCGTGACAGCGATCTATTTTTATAAGCTTTTCTACACTGTTGCACCAATAATACTTGTTGTTCTTTCTGCATTAATGATATTGTTTATCTTAAGACGGAGCAAGAAACCTTTTGTGATATCTTTAATATCGGCACCTATTATAGTGGCGATATTTTTTGCAATTGCATTTTTATTCCAAACATTATATGTTAATCCCAGAGAAGTTACAGCCGAAGCACCATATATAGTTAACAATATTGAGGCAACGCGAAAGGCTTACGGTATAAACGATATAGAGGAAAAAATATTTGATGTTGAATATAATCTGACAGCAGAAGATATTAAGAATAATTCTTCTACAGTGGAAAACATACGAATTACGGATAACAATGCAAATTTAACCGTTGCAAATGCACTTCAGGCTACAAGAGGATATTATAGTTTTGGAGATGTTGATATTTTACCGTATTTTATTAATGGAGAAAAACGTGGAATCAGTACGGCAGTAAGAGAACTGGATATTAAAAAACTTGATGATAGCAGTAAAAGTTATATAAACACAAAACTCAGATATACTCATGGCTACGGAGTAGTGATGAGTCATATAAATTCGGTTACAGAAGAGGGACAACCTGATTATATAGTGCAGGACGTTCCGCTGAAAGCTACAGATGAAGCTCCTGAAATAAGTGTTCCGCAGATATACTACGGCGAATTTACAAACGATTACTCCATTGTAAACACAGAATATAAAGAACTTGATTATATGAAGGACGGAGAGACTGTTGAAACAACCTATGCAGGAAAAGGCGGATTAAAGCTTTCGCTTCTTAACAGAATCTATTATTCGGTAAAAAACGGAGACTGGATGATGCTTATATCAGGTTATATAAATTCCGACAGTAAACTGCTTATTAATAGAAATGTTATACAAAGAGCTCAGAAAATCGCACCGTATCTTTTGTTTGATTCAGATCCTTATATTATAGCGAATGATGAAGGAAGACTTATATGGGTTATCGATGCATATACGCTTTCCGACAAATATCCCTATAGCCAGGAGTATGCAAACATCAATTATATAAGAAACAGCATAAAAGTTACTGTAGATGCATATGACGGAACGGTAAACTTTTATGTTACTGATACATCCGATCCGATTGCTGCGACATATATGAATATTTATCCGGATGTTTATAAGTCTGATTTACCATCCGATGTCGCTTCCCATATCCGTTATCCGGAATTTTTATTTAAGATACAGATGGAGCTATATGAAAGTTATCATGTAACAAATCCTGAAACTTTTTACAGTAAAAGTGATATCTGGCTCACAGCGAAAGAAAAATATAATAATTCTCAGGAAAAAGATGTGGAGCCGTATTATAACATCATGCACCTGAAGGATGAAAATGAAACAGACATGGTTTTAATGCTTCCTTTCATTCCAAAAGCAAAACAGAATTTGATTGCCTGGGTAGGTGTGTCATCAAATTACGAGACATACGGAGATATGGTAGTATATAAATTTCCCGAAGGATCTCCGGTAAACGGAACGCTTCAGGTCGAAAACCTTATTTCTTCAGATCCTGATATATCTGAGCAGATTTCTCTATGGGATCAGGGAGATTCGAATGTAATGAAAGGAAATCTCTTGGTTATTCCTATAGAAAATTCGATTATCTATGTAGAACCTTTGTATATAACCAGCGGAGCAGAATCATCTATACCGCAAGTAAAACGAATTCTTATGGCGTATGGTGACAGAGTTGTTATGGCCGAAGATCTTGAAGGTGCTTTTTCTATGTTGTTTGGGGAAACAGAAACGGAAATTTTCACTGAGGATATTAACGACGATAATACAGAAAACTCTGAAGAATTAAAGCGAATTCGTGATGTTTATACTGAAGTGAAATCGGCTTTTGAAAGCGGTAACTGGACACTCTTCGGCGAAAAAATGGAAGAGTTGGAAAAATTGCTTGGAAACTGACAGAAAGAGGGAATAATAATGGCAAAAGAAGTTAAAACAAATGCAATGCGAATACTCGATAAAGCCAAAGTCTCTTATGTTCCGCATCATTATAGTGCGGACGATGGTAAAATAGACGGCATTTCTGTTGCAGAAAAGATAGGATACCCCAAAGAGGTGGTATACAAAACACTTGTAACCGTTGCTCCGTCAAAGCAATATTATGTATTTGTTATACCGGTGGAGAAGGAGCTTGACTTAAAAGCTGCTGCAAAAGCTGTAGGGGAGAAATCAGTTGAAATGATTCATGTCGCAGACATTAATAAAGTCACTGGCTACATCAGGGGAGGGTGTAGCCCGGTCGGCATGAAAAAAGAGTATAAAACAGTAATGGATGAAAGCGTAAAAGATTTGGATAAATTTTTTGTTAGTGCGGGCAGGATAGGTTCGCAGCTGGAAATAGAACCATCAGAACTTAAGAAAGTAGTCGATTATGAAATTTCCCCTATAACTTTTTGAATATGGTTGACAAAAGTTTTTTTATGTGGTAAAATTTTCTTAAAGTAAATCGTCACAGAGTGACAAAAAGAGAGGGGTATATTATGTTAACGGTAAAAGATAAAAAATTTTACTTAAACGGGGAAGAGTTTAAAATTCACAGCGGTTCTCTGCATTATTTTCGCGCACTTCCTGAATATTGGGAAGAACTTCTTATAAAAATAAAAGCTGCAGGCTTTAATTGTGTTGAAACATACACCTGTTGGAACTTACATGAACCTAAAAAGGGAGAGTATAATTTCGAAGGAATGCTTGATCTTGAGCATTTCATTGAAACTGCTGATAAAGTAGGACTTAAAGTGATTTTAAGAACAGGGCCTTTCATTTGTGCCGAATGGGAGAATGGCGGCCTTCCTGCGTGGCTTCTTAAGGATCCTTCGATAAGATTAAGATGTAATTCGGAACCTTATATAACACATCTCCATGATTGGTTTAAAGTGCTTCTTGCAAAAATAAAACCTCATCTCGACACAAATGGCGGTCCGGTAATCGCCATGGCTGTTGAAAATGAATACGGATCATTCGGCGATGATTTCTCTTATCTTGCAAAGGTTAAAGAAATTTATTTAGAAGCAGGAATCGACTGTCTACTTTTTGCCTCGGACGGAAGCGGTGAATATTATTTTTCTACCGGAAGAGCCGATATGGACATGATACAGGCTTCAGATTTCGGTGTTGGTAATGCAAAGAACGAAATTGTAAAAATTGATGAATTTGATGACCGTATGCCTTATTTCTGCGTTGAATACTGGGCCGGAAATTTCTCATCATGGTGTGAGCCTGCGTGCCACAAGGACAGCATTGAGAAAACTAAGCAGGATATAAACGATATGATAGATCTCGGTGCAAGCTTCAATGTATATATGATTTTCGGAGGAACAAATTTCGGATTCACGGGCGGAGCTAATACAACCGGACCTACTCCTATACGTTTCTTTACTACAAGTTATGACTATGATGCGGCAATTACGGAATGGGGAGGGTATACACAGCGTTATTTTGATATGAAGGAAGCTCTTGAACGTGATGCGGGAAAACCTGCTGATGTTCCGGTTCCGCCTTCCCCGACTTTCCAGAATATCGGTGAAGTTACACTTACAAAAAGTGCATCTCTTTTCGATAATCAACATATCGGAACTAAACATCATAGTACCACAGTTGAATGCATGGAGCACTTTGATCAGACAAACGGATATATACTTTATCGTAAGGTTATGGACTATACATGCCCCATTGATTATGTGGATATGATTGATATACGCGACAGAGCATATGTATTCTTAAACGGAGAATTTATCGGTATGCGTATGCGCGGAGAGGATGAATCTGCTGTTAAGTTACCTAAAACTCTCGAAAAAGGCGATGTTGTTGAAGTTCTTGTTGAAAATATGGGAAGAATATGCTTTGCTCGTCCCACATATCTTGGAGACAGAAAGGGTATACTCGGCGGTATCTTCCTTTCACCTTCTCCGAATGGAGGAGGAAAGTGTGCGTTCAATTGGGATGTCACATGCTTTGAAATGGACAATATAGAAAAAGTTAATTATAGCGACGGAACAGAGGTTAAATGCCCGGCGTTCTTTAAGGGGACATTTAAAGCTGAGACAAAGGAAAGCTGCTTTATACATTTCGATAATTTCAAGAAAGGTCTCATATATATCAACGGTTTCAATATCGGAAGATATTGGGAGAGAGGTCCTCAGACTGCTCTTTATCTTCCCGGAGCACTTCTTAAGGAAGAAAATGAAATTGTTGTATTTGAAGCAGAAGGATTAAAGGGAGCACCGGTGCTTACATTCAACGATAAGCACGGACTTGGAGATCATAATCCAGAAGTAATTGTAAAATAAAAATAAAAAAGACTCATCGGAAAAAAAACCGATGAGTCTTTTTTGTACTCAGTTTTTCTTGAAATCTTCTTTACTGTATAAAGTTACATTATGCTGCTTCAATGTTTCAACGCCTTTTTTGCCATCCTCAAATCTGAACACTGCATAAGCTTCTTCGCCGGAAACGGCTGTGAAAGCATACATATACTCGATATTAATGTTTTCGTTATCGAGGATTTCAAGTATTGCAGACAGGCTTCCGACCTCATGTTTTATCATTGCCACAGTAACTTCTGTTATGGAAACTATGATATCATTTGCCTTAAGGATTTCATAACCCTTCTGATAATCGCTCACAACCATTCTGAGAATACCGAAATCTGCGGTATCGGCAATTGACATTGCATCTATGTCAATGTCTTCTTTTGTCAAAAGTTCGGTTATTTTTGCAAGAGAACCTTTTTTGTTTTCTAAAAATACTGAAAGCTGTTTCATAAACGTACCTCCTGTCAATGAAGTTTTCTTTTATCTATAACTCTTACGGCCTTACCTTCGCTGCGGGCAATGGATTTGGGACTTACAAGATGAACTTTGGGGCCGATTCCAAGCATATCACGAAGTGCAGTTTCAAGCTGCTTTTCCTTTTGAGTTATTGCCTTAACGGTATCGTCAAAGTGCTCTGGAGAAAGCTCGACGTTTACATCTAATGTATCGGTGTTGTTTACACGGTCAACGATAATCTGATAATTGGGAGAATATCCTTCTTTGATAAGAACTGTTTCAATTTGAGAGGGGAATACATTTACGCCTCTTATAATCAGCATATCATCGCTTCTTCCTGAAGGTTTAAGCATTTTTATATGCGTTCTTCCGCAGGAGCAAGGTTTTCTGCTTAATACGCATATGTCTCTTGTTCTGTAGCGGATAACAGGGAACGCTTCTTTGTCAAGGCAAGTGAATACAAGCTCACCTGGAGTTCCTTCGGGAAGAACTTCGCCTGTATCGGGATCTATTATTTCCGGAAGGAAATGGTCTTCGTTTATATGCATACCGGTCTGTTCTTCGCATTCAAAGGATACGCCAGGGCCACTGATTTCAGTAAGGCCATAAATATCATAAGCTTTTATACCGAGCGATTTTTCAATATCTTTACGCATTTCCTCGGTCCAGGGTTCTGCACCGAAAATTCCGGCCTTAAGGAAGTTGTCTTCAGGCTTGTAACCCATTTCCTTTAAGGTTTCGCCTATATATGCGGCGTATGACGGAGTGCAACAGATTATAGATGACTTTAAGTCAATCATAAACTGAATCTGACGCTCTGTGTTTCCTGATGACATGGGAACAGTAAGGCAACCTACTTTATGTGAACCACCGTTTAAGCCTGGACCACCAGTAAATAAGCCATAACCGTATGCAACTTGACAAACATCGTCTTTGGTGCCACCTGCAGCAACAATAGCACGGGCACAGCAATCTTCCCAGAGGTTGATATCATTTTGTGTATAATAAGCAATTACTCTTTTACCAGTAGTGCCAGATGTGGACTGTATTCGGACACAATCAGAAAGAGGAACTGCGAGCATTCCGTAAGGATAGGTTTCTCTTAAGTCTCCTTTTGTTATAAAAGGGAGTTTATGTAAATCTTCGATACCGTGGATATCTTCGGGCTTTACTCCTTTTTCATCCATAAGATTACGGTAGTAGGGGACATTGTCGTAAACGTGTTTGATTTGTTTGACAAGTTTTTCGGATTGAAGAGCCTTGATTTGTTCTACAGGCATTGTTTCAATCTCTTTTTGATAGTAATTCATTTTTATGCACACTCCTTGTTTATTTATTCAATATCAATAGTATAATTTCAAAGATTGATTTTGTCAATTATTTTTTTCTGTAAACACTTGGGGAAACTCCAAATTCTTTTTTGAATTCTTTGGAAAAATAAAACTGGTCATAAAATCCTGCTTCAATAGCAATATCCGAAATTGGTTTATCTGTATTAAGTAAAAGATTAGTTGCGTGGGAGATTCTGCATTTTCTTATATATTGCTTTGGAGATTCGTTAAGATGTTCTGAAAAAAGTTTATATATTGCCGATTCTGAAATATTCGCACTTTTGGCCATGTCGGAAATATTAAAACTCTGAGAATGGTTGTTTTCTATATAGGAAATGAGCGGAAGCAACTTCTGATTAATACGATTATCTTCTTTTTCAATAAATGTTTCCGAATTGTATATTATCAGATATTCCATTGACTTTTTCAGTATGTCTTCCGTCTTATTCGTGGAACTAAATCCGTAAAAGTACTTTTCTAAATTTTTAGAAATAGTTTCCTCAGAGGAACAGTGAATAAATGATTTGTTTTTTGGCATAGAGAATTCTTTTTCATATATGTAATATGAAAAAGAGGCTATGGACACATTTCTTTTTTGCGGATACGAGAATGAAACAATTGTAAACGGAGGAATGATTATTGTTTCGTTTGTGGAAACTTCATCTGTTTTGCCGCCCGAACTGATGTTTAAGTTGCCTTCTTTTAGGTATACAATTTTTGTATATATGTCATTTTTAAAATCGATGGATTCGCCTGTAATTAAATCGTATCTTATATCCATATAATCACCTCTGAGTTTATTATATATAATAAAAATGAATTTGTCAAAACCTATTGAAAATAAAATCATTTAGTGGTATAATATAAAGAAAATATTCGGAGGTGATGACTTGAGCAGAGTTAAATGGGTAGTCAGGGGTGAAGATGTCGCTAATGACACTGTATATTCGCTTATGAATGATTTGGGATGCGGATATCTTCTTGCTTCGGTATTATGCTCAAGGGGTATAACCAATGCTTCTGAAGCAAAAAAAATTACTGAGCACAAGGAAATTTGGCACGACCCTATGATGCTTCCGGATATTGCCCTTGCTGTCAACAGAATTAAAAATGCAAAAGCCGGAGATGAACTTGTTGCTGTGTTCGGCGACTATGATGCTGACGGAATAACCGCAACAATAATAATGCAAGGTTGCCTTGAAGAATATGGGATAAAGACGGTTAAATACATACCTGACAGAGCTGATGAAGGATACGGTCTTAATACTAACGCTATAGACAAACTTAAAGCTGACGGAGTTAAATTAATTGTTACGGTTGATTGCGGAATAGCATCTGTAAATGAAATCAATTATGCAAAGAAACTAGGAATAGATACGATAGTTACGGATCATCATAATTGTCCCGAAGTTATACCTGATTGTATAGCTGTTGTGAATCCGAAAAGGAAAAACAGTTTATATCCGTGCAAGTTTTTAGCCGGAGCAGGGGTCGCTTATAAATTTGCGTGTGCACTTATCGGAATCGAAAATGCAGAGAAATATCTGGAATTTGCGGCAATCGGAACTGTTGCGGATGTTGTTGAAATTAATGATGAAAACAGAAAAATAGTAACTGAAGGCCTTAAAATAATTAACACTCAACCATCATACGGAACAAATGCTTTGCTATATGCAGCATCAAAAAGCGAAGCGGACAGTACAACGCTTGCGTACATAATAGGGCCCAGAATAAATTGTGCGGGTCGTATGGAAAAGCCTGATGCGGCCTATGAGCTTCTGCATTCAAAGAGTGCAGAAGTGGCAGAAAGCTTTGCAGAAAAACTTAGTTGTCTTAACAAAGAAAGGCAAAAGTGCGAACAGGAAATATATGAAGAGGCCGTAAGTGAAATAAAGCGAAGAAATCTGCAAAACGATAAAGTTATAATTGTAGGAGGAAAGGGCTGGAATCCCGGCGTGATCGGGATTGCTGCCGCGAAAATTACCGAAAAAGCCTACAAACCTTGTATTTTAATAGCGTATGGAAATGACGGCATAGGCAGAGCTTCCGGCAGAAGTATTGACGGATTTGATCTTTACGAAGCTTTAAAGAACTGCGATGAGCAGCTTATAAAATACGGGGGACATTCGCTGGCTGCCGGTCTTACTATTGAAAGAGATAAAGAAGAACTCTTCAGAAAAAAAATGAACGATTATGCGGAAAAAATTATGACAGAAGATTCTGCAATCAGAAAAATTTTTGTCGATTCCGTTATTACACCTGAAGTTATTACTGTGGAAGGAATTAGAGAACTGTCCCTTTTGGAGCCTTTCGGGACAGGAAACGAAAAACCTATATTCGCAATCGCAGATGCGAAAATTGCTGATATGCGTGAGTTATCAGACGGAAAACACTTGAAACTTACACTTAAAAAGAACGATAGAGTTTTAGACGCTATAGGCTTCGGACAAGGGCCCTTGGCTAAAAAACTTTATAAAGGAATGTCCGTATATGTGTCGGGAAACATTGAAATCAACGACTATAACGGACAACCGCAAATGATAGTAAGAGATATATTGTACAAATAAAGGAGTGTTAATAATGGACTTAAAAACTAAATTCAGACATGTAGCAAATTTTCCAAAAGAAGGAATAGATTTTATCGACATAACAACGGTACTTAATGATAAAGATGCGTTTAGAGAAGCAATTGATATGATGGCTTCTTTTATAGATGCATCTGAATGTGATGTTCTGGTGGCAAGTGAAGCGCGTGGATTTATTTTAGGTTCTGCTCTTGCGTATAAACTTGGTGTAAGATTTGTTCCGGTTAGAAAACCCGGAAAGCTTCCTTATAAAACCGTTAGAGGATCATACGAACTTGAATACGGAACAGACTCTCTTGAAATGCATGTCGATGCAATAAAAAAGGGAGATAAAGCGATACTGGTAGATGACCTTATAGCTACCGGTGGAACAATGGGATGCGTTGCAGATATGGTAAGAGATATGGGAGGAACTGTTAAAAAGGCGGTTTTTCTCGTTGAACTTGAAGAATTACCCGGAAGAAAAATTATTGAAGGTAAAGATATAGAAGTAGTTTCGGTTGTAAAAATCTGATCTGGAAAGGAATTTTAGTTATGGACGCTCATGAAACAAGCTATGAATACTTATGCGAACAATTGAACAGATATATGAAGGACATTTCGCTTGTTGAGCGAGCCTATGCGTTTGCCGAAGATGCTCATCGCCTGCAAAAGCGAAAATCCGGAGAGGCATATATTATCCACCCGGTGGGTGTTGCAGTGATATTGGCTGAACTTGAAATGGATCCTGAATGCATTGCGGCAGGGTTACTGCATGACGTTATTGAAGACGTTGAAAAAGCAGATTACAATACAGTGAAAGAAAACTTCGGAGAAGTTATAGCAAACCTTGTAGAAGGTGTAACAAAGCTTGATAAAATTCCGTTTGTTACGAATGAAGAACGACAGATAGAAAATGTCCGTAAAATGTTTTTCGCTATGGCATCGGACATCAGAGTAATAATAATAAAGCTTGCAGACCGCCTTCACAACATGAGAACTCTTATGTATATGCCGGGGGAAAAGCAGCTCAGAATTGCAAAAGAAACTCTTGATATATATGCACCTTTGGCACACCGTCTCGGTCTACAGCGAATTAAATGGGAACTTGAAGATTTGTCACTCAAGTATCTTGATTCTGTTGCTTATCACGAAATTGCAGATAGCGTTCATATGAAGAAGCAAGAGCGTGAAGAATATGTGGAAGAGATAATAAAGCTCTTCAAAGCGAAGCTTGCTGAAATGAATATTGAGGGTGAAATAAAGGGACGAGTAAAGCATTATTACAGCATTTACAGAAAAATGTTTGCTCAGGATAAGTCTATCGACGAAATTTTCGACCTTTTTGCAGTAAGAATTATTGTTAAAGACCTTAACGATTGTTATGCGGCACTTGGTATGGTTCATGAGATGTTTACTCCTATGCCGGGCAGAGTAAAGGACTATATAGCAATGCCTAAACCAAACATGTATCAGTCATTGCATACGACAGTTATAGGACCAAAAGGCTATCCCTTTGAAGTGCAGATAAGAACATGGCAGATGCATCAGGTGGCTGAAAACGGTATTGCGGCCCATTGGAAATATAAAGAAGGAAAAACTGACGGTAAGCACGACGAATATGATACAAAGCTGGCATGGGTAAGAGACATGCTGGAAATACAGAAAGATGTCACGGACACCAATGATTTCCTTAACATGCTTAAAATTGATATGTTCTCAGATGAGGTTTTTGTATTTACGCCAAAAGGCAGCGTGATAAGTCTACCTGCTGGAGCAACTCCTGTTGATTTAGCTTTCGCCATTCACAGTGCCATTGGTTACAAAATGACAGGGGCAAAGGTGAATTCCAAAATAGCACCTATTGATTATAAACTTCAAAATGGTGACATAGTAGAAATCTTAACCAGCAGTGTGACAAAAGGACCCAAACAGGATTGGATAAAATTCTGTAAAACAACTTCCGCAAAGAACAAAATTAATCAATGGTACAAGAGGGAACAGCGAGAGGTAAACATAGCTAAAGGTAAGGATCTGATTGAGCAGGAAATAAAGAAATTCAACTTTAACATTTCTGATGTTATGATTCCGGCCAATGTTGATGCGATGCTTAAAAAGTTCAATTTCAATACTCTTGATGATATGTATGTAAGCGTAGGTTGCAATTCTGCAAGTCCGATAAGAATTGTTCAGAAACTTATTGACCTTAATCCTGAACTCAAGGCTGTACTTAAAGAAATTGAAATTGCAGAAAAACTGGCACGTCAGAAAAAAGCTTCGGCTTCCAAGAAACATTCAAATTCAGGCAGTGGTGTGGTTGTAAAAGGCGAAGAAAATCTTCTTGCAAGAATTTCGAAGTGTTGCAGTCCTGTGCCTGGTGATGATATTATTGGATTTATTACCCGTGGCAGAGGCGTATCTGTACACAGAAAAGACTGTATAAATGTGCAAGCTTCTGCACTGGATGAAGATTCAAAAAGTCGCCTGATTGAGTGCGAATGGGATGTTGAAGATTTAGGTTCTTTTGAGTGTCATCTTCTCATACATGCTACTGACAGAAGGGGGCTTCTTGCGGAGATAACCTCTTGTCTTGCAGAGCAAAAGCTTGCAATAGGAACACTTAATGCAACAAATAAAAATAATCTTGCGATAGTTGATCTTACGGTTAATATAAACGAAAGTTCCCAGATTGAGTTGATAACCAGGAAACTCCATATGATTCCGGGTGTTTACGAAGTTATAAGAGCTTAAGGATGAAAGATTTATCATGAAAATAAAACGAGTTATTACAGGGGCATTACAAACAAATTGCTATATAGTTGTTAATAACGATCACGCATGTGTGATTGACCCAGGCGATGATTGCGATGTAATTGTTTCGCAGTTAGAAGGCTTAAAAGTTGATAAGATTATATTAACACATGGGCATTTTGACCATTTTATGGCTGCAGAAGAATTAAAAACAATCACCGGAGCAAAAATTTATATATCGGAAGAAGATGCACCGATGCTTAGTGATTACAAAAAGAGTCTTTACGATATGTTGGGCATTGAAGATACCGATTTTACTCCTGCGACAGCAGACTTTTTTCTGGAAGATAGAATGGATATTTGCGGGGAGAATTTCGACATCATCAAGACTCCGGGGCATTCCAAGGGAAGCATTTGTCTTCTTAATGATGATGTTCTTTTTTCGGGAGATACACTGTTTCACGGCAGTATCGGTCGTTACGACCATGGTAGCTATGATGAAATAATGCACTCACTGTGGGAACTTATGCTTCTGGATGACAACGTCACGGTATTGCCGGGGCATGGAGATATAACATCCATCGGCAATGAAAGAAAAACTAATCCGTTTTTAAGGTAGAGTTAAAATGGAGATAATCACTATTAATCATAACGACAGATATTCCATTGAACAGATTTTTTGCTTATTTTTTGAAAAAGATTCTGATGTCATAGTAACTTCGGAATACAATGGTGAAAACAGTATAAAAACATGTACGGTTTATGACAATAAAACCGAAAGTGCCGAATGGATTTTTCAAAATACCGATGAATTGAGCTTTAAAAATGCTGTTAAAAAATCTGCATTTCTTTCGATGTCTAAGCTGTCCGGCAAAAAAGCACCTTGGGGAATATTGACAGGGATACGGCCCACTAAGTTTTGCAGAAGTTTACATGCAAAATATACATATAGGGAAATTCGTGAAATCCTGATAAAAAATTATTGGGTTACGGAAGCGAAGAGTGAATTTTGTGTAGAGGTGGCTGAAAATTCTGAAAGGATTATGGAAACTATGGCACCCGAAGAAATAGGTGTTTATGTAGGTATTCCTTTTTGTCCCAGCAGGTGTTCATATTGCTCGTTTATATCTGAGTCTGCGGCTCTTTACAGTAAGTATATTCCGGAATATACAAAGGCGTTGATTTCTGAAATAAAAGCTTTAGGAGAAATAGTTTCTGATTTAGGCCTTAAGATTGGCTCGGTTTATGTTGGGGGAGGTACACCGCCCGCTTTGGGAACTGCATTACTATCCGACGTGATAAAAGCTGTCAAAGAGAATTTTTTTCTGTATCCTGATACGGAATTTACAGTGGAGGCAGGACGGCCGGATGTAATTGATGATGAGCTTCTTAAAATGCTTAAGATATATGAAGTTAATAGACTTTGTATTAATCCTCAGACCATGAATGACGAAACGCTTAAGCTCATCGGAAGAAATCACAGTGCCGAAGAGACCGTTAAAGCGTTTGAACTGGCGAGAAAATATTCTTTCGATAATATCAATTCCGATCTTATAGCAGGACTTCCAGGCGAGAATTTAGAAATGTTTTTAAAAACTCTTGATTATATTGACAAACTTAATCCTGAAGAAATTACGGTTCATACAATGTATCAAAAAAGAGCATCAAGGATTTCGAAGGAAAAAACTTGGGACGATCGTGCTGTGGACATAAATGAGATGGTTGACTCTGCCATAGAATTTACACGGAATAAGGGATATTTACCTTATTATATGTATAAACAACGGAGCACAAAAGGGAATCTTGAAAACACAGGATATGCGAAAAAAGGATTTGAATCAGTTTACAATGTGGCAATAATGGAAGAAGTGAGAAGCATTCTGGCATGTGGCTCAGGAGCATCAAGCAAGCTTGTAAAAGGCGATAATGTAACAAGGGTTTATAATATCAAAGACGCATTTTCTTATATAAGAGATATTGATACAATAATTAAAAATAAAACAGATAAATTAAATTTATTTTTTAAAAGTGAATAAATTATTAAGAATAAAATTTTTATAGACAAAAAACAGTTTTTGGTATATAATATATGAGAAAATGATTTCGGAGGGATTTTATGGCTATTGATGTTGAAAAAATAAAAGAAAATATAGGTAAAGCCGCTGATTTTACAGTGCAAAAAACAGAAGAGGTTTTTTCTTCTGCAAAATTAAAAGTTAAGAAAGTAGAGCTTAAGCGAAAAATATCAGGGGTTTACAAAGAAATCGGAGAAGTGATTTATACAAATTCGAAAACCGGAAACGATATAACGGAACAGCTTGAGTTTTTGATTAAAAAAATTGATGAATACAACGAAGAAATTTCAAGGTGCAACGAGGCACTCAATAGCTTAGACGATTAATAAAAACAGACAGCACACTTTAAATTTGCTGTTTACCGGAGGAAAAAATGCGTAAAAAAATACTGATGACAGGGATTTTTGTGATATGTCTGATTGTTGTAGCGTATTTAGGCGTACGCATGGCATTCTTTATAACTTCTCCCTTTGATCAGATCGAAGTGGGAGACGAACTTGACGAGGTTACTGTTACCAACGGAAATATTGTAATAAATGCACTCGTTATGGGGTTGGATAAAGACGAAACCAGAACCGATACTTTACTTTTTGTAAGCTACAACAGTGAAGATGGTAAATGTTTTGTTATGAGTATACCTCGTGATACCTATGTAAATGTGGATGGAAAGCCGATAATGATTAATTCGGTATATTCAAAAGGCGGACTTGAATTGACAATCAATAAGGTTAAAGACCTTATCGGACTTCCGATAAACTATTATGTTGTATTTACTTTTGAGGATTTCAGAAATGTAATTGACGCTTTGGGCGGTGTAGAGTTTGACGTGAGACCTGAAGGATATTATTACGAAGATCCTTATCAAGATCTCGTAATTAATATACCGGGAGGACACCAGGTACTGGACGGTGCAAAGGCTGAAGGCTTGGTACGCTACAGAGCGGATTATGCAAGAGCAGATCTGGAAAGAGTAGAAGTTCAGCAAAAATTTGTTAAAGCTCTTATCGAACAGAAGTTTACAAAAGAGTATATTGCAAGTATACCTAAAATTTATGATGCCATTAAAGATTCTTTAAAGAGTAATCTTTCCCTTAGTGATTTGTTGGCATATAGTGGCGAGATTATAGAAGGCGGAGTTTCAGGAATTTATACACATACTCTTCCGACTACTATTTACGGTGCTCATCTTTTACCTGATGAGGCCGGAATTGATGCTCTGTTGGAGGGATATTTTCCTGAAACGAATTAAAATTAAATTTTAATTCGTTTGCATGGTTAAAATATACAAAATGGGTTAAAATTTTAACGAAGAAATAGTTTTATTGTTGAATTTATAAGTTAGGTATTGCAAAATGGTAATTAATTGGTTATAATAATAGGGTATGGGGTATAGATTATGAAAAGAATTTTAGTTATATTAATGACGACAATGTTGTTATTTGCGGTTTCTTGTTCGAATGATATTGATCCTTCAAGAATTGCTGCTGAAAAGGAGGAAAATCCGGTGGTTACAATCACAGTAAAAGATTTTGGAGATATGGTTTTGGAGCTTTATCCCGAATATGCACCCGAAACAGTTGCTAACTTTTTAGAGCTTGCTGAAAGCGGTTTTTATGAAGGACTTGTGTTCCATAGAATCTATAAAGGATTTATGATTCAGGGCGGATCCACCGACGGACTTGGAATTGCCGGTTCGGATAAGAAGATTAAAGGAGAGTTTTCTTCTAATGGCGTAGACAATCCTTTAAGTCATGAACGTGGGGTTATTTCAATGGCTCGTACAAATGATCCTAACAGTGCAAGTTCACAGTTCTTTATCTGCGATGCAGATTCGACCTTCCTTGACGGAAGCTATGCTGCATTCGGAAAACTCACTGAAGGCTATGATGTACTTGATGCAATCGCATCAGTTGATGTAACATACGGACCTTCAGGCGAGAAATCTTCACCTTTGGTTGCACCGGTGATTGAAAAAGTCACCGTTAACAAATAAGTATACTATTTTTAGGAGGATGTTAAAATGGTAAGAGTAGGTATAAACGGATTCGGACGTATCGGACGTCTTGCGTTCAGACAGATGTTTGGCGCAGAAGGTTATGAAATCGTTGCAATCAACGACTTAACACAGCCTTCAATGCTTGCTGGTCTTCTTAAGTATGACACAGCTCAGGGCGGATACTGCGGTAAAATTGGTGAAAACCTTCACACAGTAGAAGCTGACGATGAAGCAGGCACAATCACAGTTGACGGAAAGGTTCTTAAAATCTATGCTGAAAAAGACGCTAAGAACATTCCTTGGGGCGAGCTTGATGTAGACGTAGTATTAGAGTGCACAGGTTTCTATTGCTCTCTTGAAAAGTCTCAGGCTCACATCGATGCAGGTGCAAAGAAGGTTGTTATTTCTGCTCCCGCAGGTAAGGACCTTAAGACAATCGTATTCAGCGTAAATGAAAATACACTTACAGCTGACGACAAGATCATTTCTGCTGCTTCCTGCACAACAAACTGCCTTGCTCCTATGGCTAAGGCTCTTAACGACTATGCAGCAATCCAGTCCGGTATCATGTCCACAATTCATGCATACACAGGCGATCAGATGATTCTCGATGGTCCTCACAGAAAGGGCGACATGAGAAGAGCAAGAGCAGGTGCTGCTAACATCGTTCCCAACTCAACAGGTGCTGCAAAGGCAATCGGACTTGTTATTCCTGAACTTAACGGTAAGCTTATCGGTTCTGCACAGAGAGTTCCCGTTCCCACAGGTTCTACAACAATCCTTACAGCTGTTGTAAAGGGTGAAAACGTAACTGTTGACGGTATCAACGCTGCTATGAAGGCTGCTGCTTCTGCAAGCTTCGGCTACAACGAAGATCCCATCGTATCTTCTGACGTTATCGGTATGAAGTATGGTTCTCTCTTCGATGCAACTCAGACAATGGTTTCTGAAATCGGAGAAGGTCTCTATCAGGTACAGGTTGTTTCCTGGTATGACAACGAAAATTCTTACACAAGCCAGATGGTAAGAACAATCAAGTACTTTGCTGAACTTGGCTGATTAGAATGAATTAAGAAAACGGATGCTTTCGCATCCGTTTTTTTCTTTTCTGTATTGCATTTTAAAAATAAAATGTTATAATTAAATATATGGAATGGAGTGAATAAAGCGTGAAGAAATATCTGCTGATAATTTTTAGCATATTAATTTTGATAGCTTTGATTTTTGTGATGTTTTTGCCTGAAAAGACAAACACAGAAGCCGGTAAAACAGTAACACTTATATGTGCTATTGAAGATATGGATGTAAATACCGAACTTTCAGCCGAACATTCAAAAATAATTACAGAAATTTTCAATAATAAAGCACTGTATGATGAAAATCCGCCGCTTTGCCCCTGCAATAAAAATTTCTCTTTTAAGATAGGTAAAAAAACATTTTGCATTGCAGTAGATGGGTGTCCGACAATTTACATAGATGAAAAATCAAGTTATTTTTATTTGACAGAGGAAGAAAATGAGATAATAAACGATATTTTAATGGAATATGGCGTGAACAGAGATGTACTTTTTTAATCGGATTAAAAAGGCACAGCAAATTTTGTTATAACATATACAAGGGTGATTTTATGAAAATTATTCACACAGCCGATTTACATCTTGACTCGGCGATGAAAACCAATCTCAGTAAAGAAAAGGCAAAAATGCGAAAAAATGAGATTTTACATACATTTGAAAGAATGGTTGATTTTGCAAAAGAAAATGAAGTAAGCGTCATACTTATTGCGGGGGATCTTTTTGATACAAAAACGGTAACGGTTAAAACAAAAGATATTATAAAACGCTGTATCGAAGAAAATCCTGGAATTGATTATCTTTATCTTAAAGGTAATCACGATGCAGAAGTTTCCCTTTATGACGAAGAAGTACCTTCGAATCTTAAACTCTTTTCCGAAAACTGGACGAGCTATGAGTACGAAGATGTCATAATTACGGGTGCACATCTTTCGGGAAAAAGCAATCTTTATGATTCGCTTCTTCTTGATAAGAGTAAAATCAATATTGTAACACTTCACGGACAGGAACAAAAATACGTTGGAAAGGATAAAACCGAAACCGTAAATCTTCCGCTTCTTAAGGATAAGTACATAGATTATCTTGCACTGGGACACATACATTCTTACAAGGAAGATAAACTTGATACGAGAGGTATCTGGGTATATTCCGGATGTCCGGATGGAAGAGGGTATGATGAATGCGGAGAGAAAGGATTTTCTCTTATAACCGTTGAAAACGGAGAAATTTCGCATGAATTCATCCCGTTTATGAGTCGCTTTATAAACGAAATCAGGGTTGATATATCGGATTGTGAGACCACTTCCGATGTTGACAGAAAGGTGTCTGAAAAACTTTCGGATATATCTTATGATGACATGGTCAAAGTGGTTCTTGAAGGAAAGATAAGCGTTGAATCCGGTTATGATTTGAATTATATAGAGGACAAAAATAAAGATAAGTTTTTTGCATTTAAAATAGAAGACGCTGAAGTCGGACTAAAGTTTAATGTTGAAGATTATATGCATGACGCCTCTTTAAAGGGAGAATTTATAAGAACAGTTATGGCTGAAGATTACAGCGAAGAAGAAAAACGTCTTGTAATCGAGCTTGGAATAAAGGCCTTGGCCGGAGAGGAGCTTTGATATGAATTTTATTGAATGTTATATTGAAAATTTCGGAAAGCTCAAAGAATTCCGCCAAGAATTTAAAGACGGACTTAATGTGATTTTAGAAGAAAACGGTTTTGGCAAGACTACTTTTGCAGCATTTATACAGGCGATGTTTTATGGTCTTGATGCAGGACGTGCAAAAGACAGCGACAGAAAAAAATATGATCCCTGGCAAGGCGGAAAATTTGGCGGATACATTACTTTTTCATTAAACGGAAAGACATACAGACTTGAGCGTTTTTTTGGCAAAAAAGAAAAGGACGATACCTTTGCACTCTATAATGAAGAAACAGGCCTTGAATCAAAGGACTTTACTGAAAATATTGGGTGTGAAATATTCGGTTTAGATAAAGAATCTTACAGCAAATGCGCTTATATTCCGCAAGGAAAGGTGGAATCTGAACTTTCAGGAGCCGGAAATATCAACGCAAAACTTTCTGATTTATCGGAAGTTGACAATGATATGGCATCTTTTGATAAGGCGATGAAAGATTTGAAGGAGTTAAAGAACAAATATAAACGTTCCAGCGGTCTTGTCGCAGAAAAGGAGCTTGCTAAAAGCAATGCTGAGGCAGAGCTTAAACGTTCAGAAAGCCTTCTCGAAACAGAACTGATGATAAAAGAAGAATTGCATTCTAAAAGAAGGCTAAAGAAAGAGCTGGAAGAAAAAATTGAAAAGCTACACAAGAATAATGCTGAAAAAGAAAAGGCGGAGCATTATAAAACAATAAAAAATGATGCGGAAGATTCGGAAGGCAGAGTAAAGGGATACGAAGCAGAAATGAAAAAAATCCCTACTTTCGAAGAACTTTCTTTGCTTTATAATTTAACAGAAGAATATAAAAGAAGCGAGACGATAAAAAGGACCGCTGAATTAAGCGAGACTGAAAAGGAGGTGCTGGACAAAGCCGATGCTTATGAGACGCACGAACTTACAGAAGCTGAGTATAAAAGCATAACAGAAAAGATTCAGGTGTATAAAACGAAAAAAGCAGTTACCGAATCTGCTAATCTTACCGAAGAAGAACAGGTGAGACTTTTAAACTTGCGTAAAATGTTTTCTGAAAATAACTTTGATATGTCAAAGCTCGAAGAAATATATTACAAAGCAAGAGAAGCCAAAGAAAAGCTGGGCTTTCTTAAAGTAAAGAAGTTTCCCGCAATACCTGTTATAATGGGAGCCGTTCTTTTATTGCTTGGTATAATATTTATGTGTTTCTTTTCGGTTATAGTCGGAGCAGCTTTAGCTTTGACCGGTATAGTTTTGTCGGTTATTTTCATTATTAAGAATAAAACTGAAAATTCCGGAATTTTGAGGGAGATTGATAATGCAAATAAAGCTATTTCAAAAGCCGATGAGGTTTTTTCAACATATGACGATGATTATGCCGGAAAATACGAAGAAGCTTTAAGGTCTATTCGGCTTTGCAATACAGAACTTAATAATCTGGAATTAAAAGAAAAAAGAGCCGCAGAGTTCACTTCTGATTCCAAGCTGGATGAATTAAAGAAAGAACTTGATGAAATACTTGGGCATTATCTTAAAACACCTTTCTCAGAATATGAAACCGAAGAAGTATTAAGGGAACTTTATAAACACTGCTCGGAATTAAAGCTCTTGAAAGAAAAGAAAAAAAGGTACGAGGAAGCTTCAAAGACTGCGGAAAATAGGTATGCGGAACTCAAAGAAAATGCTTTTATATTTACTGACGTTTCGCCTGAAAAAGCTTATGAGGAGCTTAAAATTTTATGCGAAAAATTAAATGCGGAAAAGGAAAACTATACTGCAAAAAACAATTTATTGAAAGAATTTATAGCTGCTAACGGTATACCTGAGGAAAATCATGAGTTTACGGGCGTAGCGGAGATTGAAGCTGCAAAGTCAGTCTTAAGTGAAACAGGCGATATAATCAAAGACCTTGAAAAGAGGCTTTCGGGTATTATTGCCGAAACGGAAAAAATACCGGAGCTAACCGCTGGAATAAGTGAGCTTGAGGATGAAATTTCAAACCTTAAAAAGAAAGTTTCGCTGATAGAAAAAACAGAAGTTGCTTTGCAGACAGCAAAAGAAAATCTTACATTAAAGTATTTGGGTCCTTTGGCAGAACGTTTTGAAAAGTACAAAACCACACTTATGGCACCTGAAAAAACCACGCTTGATGCAGAACTTAATATGGGAGCAATTGAGTATGGAGAAAGGCATCAAGCATCTTCATACAGCACAGGTCTTCGTGATATTTTATCCATTGCATTGCGTTTTTCTTTAATTGATGCTCTTTTTGCAAGCGAAAAGCCCGTTGTTGTTTTGGATGATCCTTTTACAAATCTGGACGAAAACAGGATAGAAAGTGCAAAAAAGGCTATCGAAACACTTTCTGAAGAATACCAGATAATATATCTTACCTGCCATGAGAGCAGAACATAATAATTTTAGGGGATGTTTGTATGAAAAACATAGTACTTAAATTCAAAGCTCAGGGAAATAGCGAAAGAAGTTACAGACAAAAGGAATTTATTATATCAACCTTTCAGATTAACGGAATAGAAAGGGAAGAGGTTTCCTTTGAAGATGCAGAGCGTATTATAAAGAACTTAAAGGAAGCACACCATAATCAGATTGAACTTGGTTGGGCACATCACAATACAATAGCTAAAGCCGTTGAAATTTGCAACAAAGAAGGACTTAAGCTGATAATACAGGATCTTTCGCGCTTCGGCGGATTTCAGGAAAGAATACAAACCGACGAAGATCTTGAAGAAGTTGTAAAACAAGTGAGCGAAGAATACAAAGACGAGGAATGTCTCGGCGGTTTTTATATTTGGGACGAGCCATGCAGAGATGATGCGGTGGCACTTGCCGCAAAATATACCGATTATTTCTATAAATATGCTCCCAGTTTGCTTAATCTTGCTATACTTATACCAAGCTATAACAGCTTATTTACTTGGAACAATGGCAAGTTCCCGGATTATGTTACACACTTTCTTGATACCATAAAGCCGCCTGTAATTTCCTTTGACTATTATCCTTTCGGCGTTGGCCCCGTAAAGGATGAAAGCGATGAACAGCTTGACATTTCCAATATGTGGAAGGATTTAGCTGTTATGAGAAAGGAAAGTGTTGAGAGAAATATACCCTTCTGGTTCTATTTCGAAACAATACGCCTTAACAGATACCCGAAAGAGCTTACAAATCCCATGATAACAAGCAACATTTTCTATGCTCTTTTATATGGTGCAAAGGGACTTCAGAGCTTTGGTGCTACGGGCTCGGTTGCAAGCGTCGATAAAGAGCTTGAAAAGAGAAGATTTCTTGAATTAAATGGCGAAAAAGGATACTTCTTTGATGCAATAAAAGAGGCTCTTGGGGTTGTCAAAGCCTGGGGCAATACTCTTATGGCACTTACGAGCGAGCATATCTATCACGACGAAGACCTTCTTAAAGGAGCTGCGTATTTCGATGAGCATTTCAGGGAGAATGTTAAAAATTCTTCTGTCTTCGCAATGGATAAGCTTGAAAAAAGATGTTCTCTTGGCGAATTTTCTGATGGTTACGGAAACAAGTATATTTATGTTTTGAATCGTGACTATAAAGATGAAAAAGAATTCACCTTAAAGCTTAATAAGGAATACAGGATTTATGAGGTTTCTAAAGCAAACGGTAATCAGTATAAAATAGCCGATAACTCTGTAAGCTTAACCGTAAAGCTTGCACCCGGCGATGCTTCGCTTTACAGAGTTGACAATTCTGATTCGGAAGAATATACAATAACCTACGTTTGCGAGGATTAATAAAATGGAAATTTTATATTCCGACGAACATATAGTCATTTGTGTAAAACCTGCCGGGATTCTTTCTCAGGGAGATGAAAAAGGAAGCGAAAATATGATTTCACTTTTATCAAAAGAGCTTTCTTCGGATATTTATCCTGTTCACAGGCTTGACAGAAATACAGGCGGAGTTATGGTTTATGCCAAAAATGTAAAAGCTGCTGCAAAAATGTCTGCAGTCATTGAAAATAAAGACGAATTTCTGAAAGAATATCTCGCTGTTGTTGAAGGAATCCCCGAAAACGAAGGGGAGCTTAAAGATCTCTTATACAAAAGTGCGCGGGATAATAAAACATATGTGGTTAAAAAGGCACGAAAAGGCGTCAAAGAAGCATTTTTGCACTACAGACTTAAAGAGACTGCAAAAATAGACGAAAAACCGCTGTCGCTTGTTTTAGTGCGTCTTTTCACAGGGCGTTTTCATCAGATAAGGGTGCAGTTTGCATCCCGTAAAATGCCATTGGCAGGTGACGGTAAATACGGAAGCAGGGACAACGGTTGCGAGCTGGCTCTCTGGTCACACCACATTGCCTTCCGACATCCTTTTTCGGGAGAAAAATTGGATTTTATATCATACCCCGGAAACGAATATCCCTGGAATTTATTTGACAGTATAAAACCGATGTAGCAAAGCTGCATCGGTTTTTATGTCATAGTTTTATAAAATGAGGTCTTTCGTAGAATTTATCAAGATGGAAGGTTGACGTTTTGATGCCGGCAGGCGTTTCAATTTCTAAATCGTATTTGCCGTAAAATCCTTTTATAACCAGCTCACCGTTTTCATCAGTTGACGATTCGAGATTTGTCTGCCAGCCTTTCAGCAATTCTTTTAAGGCTGTCATTGCGGGCTTTTCTGTCATATCATAGCGAAGAAGTCCGCCACAGAAATAGTTTTCGCCTTCAAGTGAGCCGGGCTTTGCCCAGGCTGCATACCCGTCAACCATATTCCAATATACAATACCTTCCATATAAGGTGATGCAAACCACATCTTATACATATTGGTTAAAATCTCTGCCTGAATATCTTCATCTTCTTTTTCGAGACCGAAAGCGGAAATTGTAACTTCCGATATCTGTATAGGAAGTTTAAAATCAGCATACAGCTCACTTTGCGCTGCGATATAAATGGGATTATATCGGTATCCGGCAAAATGTGCTTCCTGCTCTTTCCTTATAAAAGAATGAGCCTGCATACTTATAGCGTTACATTTGCCGCCGTTTTTAAGGTGACGCTCTATCATCATATAATAGGGAGTACGGTTATCGCGGAAGCTTTCGTCGCCTAAGTTTTGAGCTTCGTTAAGATAGCGAAGATTATACGGGAAATATTTATAGGCAATTTCATAAAGCCAGTCAAGATAATCATAATCTCGTAAAAGTGCCGGTCGGTTATTTGTATGTAAAAGTGTTGTATGGCATAAAAGCTCGTTTGTAATATCGAAATCATCAATTACATCCGCATATCTTTCGGCTATTTCTGCAAAATGCCTTTCGTAAAATTTCTTTGCTTCTTTTATATCTCTGGGAAAATATTCAGGGGTGAAAGCAGATGTATCGTATGCAAGGCAATGACCTTTCATTCTGATATTATTTTCTCTGCAGTATTCAACGCAAAGGTCGGGAGCAGGCCGTCTGTAAACCTTTAAGGAGTTTTTGTCATATCTCGGCTTACCGTATTCCGGCTCTAAATCCGACCAGTAAAACGGAACGGTTGCATAATTGAAGTATTTCTTGAAAAGTTCTCTGTAAAGTGCGTTTTTTTCGTCGGACTCAAATTCATCAAGCATAAAAATATTGCACCCGAATTTAAAATCGTGGCTATTCTGTTTAATCTTGACTTTAGCTCCTTTTAAGGGTTTTCCGTCTTCTCCTGTAATGCTGAGACGCGCAAAACCTTTTCTGTTTTTTTCGATGCCGTTTTTCACATAGTCATCGCAAAAATCCTTATGATAGTTAAAATATTTAAGTGCTGATTCTCGTCTTTCCATAATCATTCCTCCTTTTTAATAATTGTAGTATGTTTTTCGGAACTGTTCAACCATAAAATCGGAATAAAAAGCTTGATTTTCGGCACAAGGTGTGGTACCATAGTCAAAAGGAGTGATTTGATGCGGGATTTATTGTCGGCAGAATTATTCGATGTGCTTTTTTACAAAGAAAAAGCCAGAGTATCCTTAAACCGCAAAAGAGAATATTCAGCATTGTCTTTCAGGTTATCATCAAAAAACGCCCGTTTTATATATAATGGAAAAAATATTGAAGCCCCTTCCGGCAGTATATGTTATGTGCCTATGGGAGCAGAATACAAAAGAACTTGTGAAAAGGATGAACTTATAGTATTTCATTTTAATGAGTCTTTTCCCGTAAAAAGCGAAATAGTTGTATTCGAAAGTAAGGATACCGAAAAACACAGAACTCTTTTTGAAAAAGCGGAAATGATTTGGAACGCGAAAGAAATCGGATACAGATATAAAGCAGCATCGCTGTTTTATGAAATTTTATCGGAACTAACAAGGGAAGGAATGTTGCTTTCAAATAACACCGATATGGATGTTGCAAAAGCGATAGATATAATCGAGCAAAATTTTAACAATGCTGATTTTCGTACCGAAGAGATATCAGAAGCTCTTTATATCAGTGAAACTTTTCTGAGAAGAAAGTTTAAAAAGCATACAGGAAAATCTCCCAAGCAATATCTCAATGAGCGACGAATAGAGGAAGCGAAGAAGCTTCTGGAATCAAGGTATTTCTCACAAAAGGAAATTGCCGGAAAATGCGGCTTTTCGGATGTGAAATATTTCAGAACAGCATTTAAAACCGCGACCGGAATGAAAATAAAAGATTATATGTTTAGCTTATGAATATAAAAACGGTGTAGCTTTTGCTACACCGTTTTACTTCATTATTTTTCAACGATTCTTTCCATGCCGCCCATATAAGGTCTTAAAGCTTCGGGGATTCTTACGCTGTACTTTTCTCCGTCGAATTCGAGATTGTTTTCAAGGAAAGCAATAAGCATTCTGGGAGGAGCAACAACTGTGTTGTTAAGGGTGTGGGCGAGGTACTTCTTACCGTCATCGGATTTAACACGGATGCCGAGTCTTCTTGCCTGAGCATCACCGAGGTTTGAGCAGGAGCATACTTCAAAGTATCTCTGCTGCTTGGGAGACCAAGCCACAACGTCTTAAGACATAACCTTAAGATCAGCAAGGTCACCTGTGCAACACTCAAGTGTACGAACGGGAATATCCATAGAGCGGAAAAGCTCAACAGAGTAGCTCCACATTTTATGGAACCATTCCATGCTTTCTTCGGGCTTACAGATAACTATCATTTCCTGCTTTTCGAACTGATGTATTCTGTAAATACCACGCTCTTCAATACCGTGAGCACCCTTTTCTTTACGGAAGCAGGGGGAATAACTTGTAAGAGTTAAAGGAAGACTCTTTTCGTCGTTAATGGAGTCAATGAACTTACCAATCATGGAGTGTTCGCTGGTTCCGATCAGATATAAATCTTCGCCTTCGATTTTGTACATCATTGCATCCATTTCTTCAAAGCTCATAACGCCTGTTACAACGTTGCTTCTTATCATATAAGGAGGAATGCAGTAGGTGAAGCCCTTTCCTATCATAAAGTCTCTTGCATAAGCAAGCACTGCACTGTGAAGACGAGCGATATCGCCCATAAGATAGTAGAAGCCTTCGCCTGCAACCTTACCGGCAGATTCCTTATCGATACCGTTGAACTTAGCCATAATATCGGTGTGGTAGGGGATTTCAAAGGAAGGATTGGTCTTTTCTCCGAACTGTTCAACTTCAACATTTTCCTCGTCGTTTTTACCAACAGGTACGGAATCGTCTACGATGTTGGGGATTTTCATCATAACTTCTTTGAGTTCTGCTTCAAGAACGCCTTCTTTTTCTTCGAGTGCTTTAAGCTCTTCTGCCTGAGCATTTACCTGAGCTTTTACGGCTTCGGCTTCATCCTTCTTACCTTGCCCCATAAGCATACCTATCTGCTTGCTTAAAGAATTACGGTTTGAACGAAGTTCGGAAGCTCTTGTATTTGCGGCACGCTTTTCGTCATAAAGACGGATTGCCTCATCAACAAGAGGAAGCTTGGAATCCTTAAACTTCTTCTTTATGTTTTCTTTAACCAATTCGGGATTTTCTTTGACAAATTTGATGTCTAACATAAGTATTCCTCTCTTTTCAAAAAGTAATAATGATAGTTTACCGCAAAATAAAGAAAATGTCAATATTTAGGCTGAAAATAAGTGGTTTTTTATTGACATATTAAACTAAATCCGATATAATTATCTTATTAAAAGCATTGGGGTTGTAGCTATGAAAAAAGAAAAAATTGAGCCTCAGGCAAGAAAATGGATAACTAAGTGCGCCGGACGTCAGAAGATTGGTATAATTCTTTTGACGGTTTTCGGCGTTTTCTTGTCTCTTACAGGGGTTTTCAGAGCACTTTGCTATCAGAAAATTATTGATCTTATCGGGCCTGTTACGGAAGGTGCAGATTCTGATACTTTGAGGAACTGGATAATTGCTTTTGCATCTGTTATAATTATAAGTATTTTGGTTTCTCTTATATCTTCATATGTAAAGGAGCTTTCCATCATTAATATGCTCAATTACATAAGAAGAGAAATTATGACCTCACTTTATAAAAAAGAATATAAAAAGACAACCGAATATCATTCAGGAGACTTGCTTAACAGGATGTTCAGCGATGCGAGGGTAATATCGGGAAATCTTGTTTCACTTATTCCATCGGCACTTTCAGTTATAGTAAGGCTTTCCGGCTCGTTTATATTTATGTATATATTGGCACCGAAGCTTGCCTTATTTTTACTGTTTTTCGGGCTTTTGCTCAGTGTATTTTCGTTTTCTGTAAGAAAAACACTTAAGAGAATTCATAAAGAAGCACAGAGTGCAGAAGGCAGAGTAAGATCAGTCTTTCAGGAGCAGAGTCTCGGGCTTCTTATGATAAAGGTATTTACTGCAGATGATAAAATGGAAAATAAAACAAACGAGGTGCAGAAAGAATATAAAGGCAAGTTAATGAAACAAAAAATAATTTCCGCCCTTGTTCATGCTGTTTATGCGGCATCCTATAATTTTGCAATAATTGCGGTTTTTGTATATGCCGTTTTTGCTATTGTGAATAACAGTTTAAGCTATGGCTCGCTTACAGCAATGCTTCAGCTCGCAGGAGGGCTCCAGACATCTCTTAATGAAATAGGGGGAATTCTGCCGAGATATTATTCTGTAGTTGCTTCCGCTGAAAGAATTCTTGAAATTGAAAATCTTCCTGATGAAAAGGAAGAAAGCTGCGACATAACAGAGGTTGAGGAACTTAAGCTTTCTAATGTCACATTTACATACGGAAGAGAACAACTTTTTGAAAATGTAAATCTTACTGTAAAAAAAGGAGAGGTTACTGCCATTCAAGGTCATTCCGGAATAGGTAAAAGCACAATACTATTACTGCTCTTAGGGATTTATAAACCTGTATCAGGAAAGGTATTGCTGAAAGATAAAGATATTGAAATCGAAGCAGGAAGAGGCACGAGAAAGTTTTTCTCTTTTGTTCCTCAGGGAAATCTTCTATTCTCTGGAACAATTCTTGAAAATCTTTTGTTCTCGAAGGAAGCGGCAGAAGATGATAAGCTAAAAGAAGCCTTAAGGATTTCCGGCTGCGATGAATTTATAAATCAGTTGCCGGACGGACTTGATACAAAAATAGGCGAAGGTGGATTCGGACTTTCCGAAGGACAGCAGCAACGTATTGCCATAGCAAGAGCACTTCTCTCGGATGCCGAAATTTTACTTCTTGACGAAGCGACAAGTGCACTTGATGAAAAAACCGAAAAAGATGTTATCGAAAATTTAAGAGAAATAAATAAAACCTGTATTCTCATTACACACAGAAAATCTCCGCTGTCCATCTGTGATTCGGCATATATCCTTGATGAAGCGGGATTAAATAAAGCGAAATAACGTTCCGAATATAAAGAAAGAAGGGGTACTATGAAGACATTTAACGAAAAATTCAATGCAGTATTAAAAAATGAGCCCGACAATTATCTTCTTCCGTTTCTTTGGGTTCATAACGAAGATGATGAACTCTTAAAAAGAGAGATTCAGAAGATTTATGAGTCCGGGATAAGGGCTGTCTGCGTGGAATCCAGAACCCACGAAGAATTCGGCAAGGATGACTGGTGGAGCGATATGCAGCTTATCTTCGATGAGTGCGAAAAATTAGGTATGGAAGTATGGCTTCTTGACGACAAACATTTCCCGACAGGATTTGCTGTGGATCAGGCATCCGCTCCCGAAAATGCCCATCTTGTAAAAAGAAGATTTACAGAACTTCACACCGATGTTGTCGGCCCGTGTAAAAACCACAATCTTATTATCGATACCAAGCTTCCGGAAAATCCTGATATTGTAAAAATAGTTGCATACAAAAGAAACAGTATAGAATTTGAATATTCGGCAGAATTCATTGATCTTACAGATAAGTATGAAGACGGACTTATAAAAAATATGGATCTTTCGGAGGGTATCTGGTCTGTATTTACGTTATATACATATCCCGTGCCTGAAGAAAGACATATTGATACATTAAACCCAGAGGCTTGCGATATTTTGGTTAATGCGGTTTATGAGCCGATGTACGAACATTTTTCAAAGTATTTCGGAAATATATTTAAGGGATTCTTCTCGGATGAACCTTATATAGCACGTTGTACATTACCGACAGAAGGTGAAACGAGTTTTAACGGTGCACTTCCTTGTAATCACCTTGTTTTTGAACGATTGATAGAAAGATTCGGTGACGATGCACTTTGCAAACTTCCTTCTCTTCTTTATAATGTAGAAGGCGTTTCACCCGAATTCAGAGTTGCCTATATGGATATTGTATCAACTCTTTATGCGGAAAGCTTCTGTCAAAAGCTTGGTGACTGGTCGAGAGCACATGGTGTTGAATATATCGGTCACGTTATAGAAGATAACAGCCGTGATACAAAATTCGCATCAGGAGCTCACTTTTTCCGTTCCATGGACGGACAGGATATGGGCGGTATTGACGTTGTGTTAAACGAAATACTTCCAGGTTTTCAGGATTGCAAGGCTACCATCTGCCATGGTATTCAGTATGCTGACCACGAGTTTTTCCATTATGAACTTGCGAAGCTTGCATCCAGTCACAGTCACATCCAGAAAGATGTTAAAAAGGGAAGAGCGATGTGTGAAATGTATGGTGCATTCGGTTGGGCAGAAGGTCTTAAGATGATGAAATGGCTTTCCGACCATATGCTTGTCCGCGGAATCAACTATTTTGTTCCTCATGCTTTTTCGGGAATAAGCCCCGACCTTGACTGTCCTCCTCATTTTTACGAGGGCGGAACATATTCTCAGTTCAAGGACTTTAAGTCTTTGATGGAATATTCCAACCGTGTAAGTACTCTTCTTACAGACGGCGACCATAAGTGCAAGGTAGCTCTTTATTACAGAGCAGAAGGCGAATGGTCCGGCGGAAGAAACGGACATGAAAAGAAATATGCTAAAATTCTTACGGATAATCAGATTGACTTTGACATTATTCCTCTTGATTACCTTATTAATGCTACAGTTGATGACGGAAATATCGTTCTCTGCGACGAAAAATATCCTTGCCTAGTAGTTCCTAACAGCGAATATCTTCCTATAAAAGCATTAAGACGCTTTACAGAGCTTGCCGATGCAGGTGTTAAGGTAATTTTTGCAGGTGGTTATATAGATAAAAGCTGTGAAGGGGAGAGTGTATCTTTCTTAAATGGCGAAAACCTTATTGAGGTAGCACCCGAAAAATTAGTTTCATATTTAAGAAGTGAAGGTCTTTATGATATTTCGCTTTCAAAACCCCATCAGAATTTAAGATACTATCGCTACATAAACGGTAATAACGAAATTTATATGTTTGTTAACGAAGATATCTTAAAATCCTGCGAAACAGTTGTTTATCCCGAAGGATTCAGCGGCGGAACATATATTGAATACGACGCAATGAATAATGTTGCTGTGAAGAAAGTAACAAATGACGGAATCAAGCTTAATCTCGATCCCTACAATTCAGTATTTATAATTTTAGGTGATGTGGATGCCGACATTCCTGCGTTTGAAGAGCTTACCGAGGCAAAGAGATCTCTTGTTCCCGAAAGCTATGACGTATCTTTGGCAGAAGGAAGCGAAGATTATACATTCACTCCTTTTAAAAAGGATTTTGTACTCTGCAATATCAATGCACTTCCCGGAATGGACCGCTTTGCAGGACATATAAAATACGAGACTAAAGTTAATGTTGATGCAAGCGGATATAAAAAACTTTATCTCGAAATCGAAAATGCCGGTGAGACAGTTAATGTGGCTGTAAACGGAAAGAAAGCTTTGGGAAGAATAGTTCCTCCTTACAAGTTCGATATTACAGACCTTGTAAAAGCAGGGGAGAACGAACTTGAAATTATCGTAACAACTCATATGGGATTCCGTGAAAGAGATAAATTTTCAAGATACATGGTAATGGAGCCCACCGGTATGTCGGGAAAAGTTGAGCTTGTAGAATACAAATAATTATAAGGGCGGGCATTGCCCGCCCTTTACTAAATAGCAATATTTTTATATTTTTAAGCAAGATAGTTTATTTACAAAAAGATATATTTGGTATAAACTGAAGAAAAATAAAAGGAGATGTAAATATGTATAAATTTCCCATCGGCGTAATGGTTGAATCCTTCCGCCTTCCCACAAAAGATGCTATAAAGAGAGCTGCTGCAATCGGTGCGAACGGTCTTCAGATGTATGCAACTCACGGAGAAAACTCTCCCGAAAATTTAAAAGGAGATAAGGTAAAAGAGCTTCTCGCCTTCGTAAAGGATAACGGTCTTTGCTTCTCAGCACTTTGCGGTGACCTTGGAAGAGGCTTTGGTAATGCAGAGCTTAATCCCGGTTTAATTGAACAGTCTAAGAAAATTCTTTATCTCGCAAAGGAGCTTGAAACAGACATCGTTACAACCCACATTGGCGTTGTTCCTTCGGATAAGAATCACGAAAGATATAAAATTATGCAGGAGGCTTGCCATACTCTTGCAGAATTCGCTGACAGTCTGGATGCTCATTTCGCTATAGAGACCGGCCCTGAAACAAGCGCCGTATTAAAAGAATTTCTCGATTCACTCGGCTCAAAGGGCGTTGCAGTAAACTTAGACCCCGCAAACCTCGTAATGGTAACAGGCGACAATCCTGTAACGGCGGTTCATAACTTAAAAGATTATATCGTACACACCCACGCAAAAGACGGAAATAAGCTTTGCGATAAGAATCCTGAATATGTTTACGGAATAATCAAGGCTCCCGAAGATGTTAAAAACGTACAGAGCTTTGAAGAAGTACCCTTAGGAACAGGCAGCGTTCCTTTCCCTGAATACTTAAAGGCACTTGAGGAAATAGGATACAAGGGCTTTTTGACAATTGAAAGGGAATGCGGAGCAGATCCTGAAAGAGATATTGTTACTGCGTATAATTTCTTAAATAAAGTAATCAGCGAAAATTAATTCCGAAAGAGGTTGATTTTATGAAAAAGTTAAGAATTGGTATGGTTGGCGCAGGAAACATTGCGAAAGCGCATCTTGATTCTTATATGAGTAATCCGAATGTTGAAATTACGGCAATATGTGACTTTAACGAAGCTACACTTAAAGCAACTGCTGATAAATATAAGATAGAAAAAGCATTTCTTTCCGAAAAAGAAATGCTTGAAAATGTAGAGCTTGATGCTGTTGACGTTTGCGTATGGAACTGTTCGCATGCCGAATGTTCGATAATGGCGTTAAACAAAGGGCTTGATGTACTTTGCGAAAAGCCTATGGCTATGAATGCCAAAGAAGCAGAAGAAATGCTTGAAGCCGCAAAGAAAAACGAAAAACTTCTTATGCTTGGGTTTGTTACAAGATTTTCAAACGAAGCAAAAGTTACGAAGGACTTTATTGAAAAGGGATACCTTGGAGATATCTATATGGCAAAGGCTACATATGTAAGAAGGAACGGAAATCCTTCGGGATGGTTTTCGGATAAATCCCGTTCAGGTGGTGGTCCCGTAATTGATATCGGAGTGCATCCTCTTGATTTAACACGATACCTTATGGGAAATCCTAAGCCTGTTTCGGTTTACGCAGCAACTTATGATTTGCTTCATGAAAGCCGTGCAAAGCTTCGTACGAAGGCTGCATGGATGCCTGCAGGAGCTGATCCGGAAACAGATGTTTGCGATGTTGAAGACAGTGCAATTGCTATTATTCGTTATGATAACGGAGCAACAACCTTGCTCGAGGCAAGCTATGCAATAAACGGAAGTCCTAAGGGAGAAAGAAATATCTACGGAACCAAAGGCGGAATTGACCTGCAAGACGGAAAACTCACTTTACACACTGATGTAAACGGATTTATGTCTGACAGCCAGCTTTTGGATCTTGACCAGATGAAAGAATCTAAAGGCATGTTTAAAGCAGAAATGGACCACTTTGTTGATTGCTGCTTAAACAAAACAAAATGTATGTCACCGGCAGAAGACGGCGTTGAAGTAATGAAAATACTTGATGCTATTTACGAATCCGCAAGAACAGGACATGAGGTGATTATAAAATGAAAATTTCAGTAAGCTCATATTCCTACAGCAGGTATTTAACACAAGGGCATACAATTCTTGATGTTGTTGATAAAGCTCACGAAATGGGCTTTTCCGCAATGGAATTTATTGATATTCCGGGGGATGATTTTCCTGCCAGAAAGGAAAAAGCAAAAGAGGTAAAAGAAAGACTTGATTCCTACGGAATGGAAGTAACCGCATATACGATCGGTGCAGATATGTATAAAACCGGAGATGATTTCAAGAATCAGTTCGATACACTTAAGCATCAGCTTGATATTGCAGCAATTCTTAACGCTCCTTTAATGAGACATGATGCAACTTATCAGAAGCCTGTTATCGGAAACGGTCTTATGAGTTTTGATAAAATGCTTCCCGTAATGGCTGAAAATACCAGAGTAGTAACAGAATATGCAAAGACTTTGGGAATCAAAACCTGCGTTGAAAATCACGGCTATGTTGTCCAGGATGCTGAGCGATTAGAGCGCTATTTCAACGCCGTAAATCACGAAAATTTCGGTCTTTTGGTTGATATGGGAAATTTCCTTTGTGCCGACTCTGACCCGATTTTATCGGTTTCCCGTCTTGCACCTTATGCAATTCACGTTCATGCCAAGGATATGATTTTCTACTCCGGTGAAGGTCACAATCCCGGTGGAGGGTGTTTTTCCACAAGAGGAGGAAACTGGCTCAGAGGTACAGTAATCGGGCAGGGAAGCGTTCCTGTTAAGCAGTGCCTCCGTGTGCTCCGCTTCGCAGGGTACACAGGCAATCTGGGGATTGAATTTGAAGGATGCGAAGACCCGATAGAATCAATAGACAGAGGACATACTAACTTAAAGAAGTATCTTAAGCAGCTTGACAATGAATAAAAAATAATCGCAGGCAACGCCTGCGATTATTTTTTATTTGTATTTCTGTATTCTCCGGGAGTTTTTCCGGTTAATTTTTTAAATGATTTTATAAAATGAGGGATATCAGTAAAACCAACATTTGTTACAATTGTATTTATCGGAAGATTTGTTGTGTGAAGAAGATCCATTGCAAGATTCATCCTGTATCTGACCAGAAAGTTGTGAAGCGTATCTCCTGTGTTTTCTTTGAAAATTCTGTTAAGATACGAAGGGTTGAAATGAAAATATTCACCGATGGTTTCGTTTGTCAAATCAAGGTGATAATTATTTTCTATATACTGAATAACCTTTCTCACTGTTTCGTAATTCTTTTTCTTTTCAGATGTTTCCGTAAGTTCTGCAGTTTTCGCAAGAGTGATAAGAATAAACTTAAGGCATGAGGAAAGGTATTCCTGTGAATAGTTGTTTTTAAGGTAATACTCAGATGCCAGAAGTCTTAAATTAGCTTCCACTGAAGTGGCGTTTTTGATATAAACAGGTGTGTTTAATATTTTCGCATCCTCAAAGTTGATTATTTCAAGAATGTCTTCTTCAGAAAAGTTTTCCGAATGAACAGGGTGGAAAGAAGCAGTATGACTCGAAAAATTCATTGTGTAATCGAAGTTCACAAAAAGAGCACTCACACCTTTTTCATCAAGCTGCCAGACATATCTTGTACCCGATTTAAAAAGAATGGCACAACCCTGATGCAAGGGGTAAACCGTATCTTCAATTTTTATACTTCCGTTTCCGTTTAAGATGTAAAACAATCTGCAATCAGAAGTGCGCAGTTCTTTATAAACATCGTTTTTTACGCGGGAACTTAAATTCGATATTATAACCTGTCGTGTGAAAGGCTCTATGTTACCTATAAGCATCGGAAAACCTCCTTTGTTAAAACATTCTATCACATTAAAGACAATTATGCAATAGTGTATTTTGTTGTTCTTAAAGGGTTTTTGAAAAGATAAAAGTACAAAAAACACAATTTGATGTGTGTTTTAGACATTTACTTATTTTTTATATGATAGTATTATGATAGTGAAGAAAAAGTGACAGAGGGGATAGTATGAAAGGAATAATAACCAACATCCAGCGTTTCTCGCTTACTGACGGCGACGGTATACGTACCACAGTGTTTTTTAAAGGTTGTAACTTAAATTGTACGTGGTGCCATAATCCGGAAACTATAAATAGAGGAAGCGAACTTCTGTTTTACGAAAACAAATGCATCGGCTGCGGAAAATGCTTTGAAAGCTGCCCTGAGAAAGCACATATTACGGTTGACGGCAAGCATAAAATTGACCGTACTAAATGCATCGGTTGCGGAAAATGTGCTGATACTTGCTACGCCGAAGCTCTTATGATGTGCGGAAAGAATATGTCTGTTTCCGATATTTTGAAAGAAGTTAAACAAGATAAGGCGTATTACGATGCATCCTGTGGTGGTGTTACATTATCCGGTGGAGAAGTTTTGTGCCAAAAGGATTTTGCCATGGAACTTATTGATGCATGCCATAAAGAAGACATTAAAGTAGCAGTTGAGACAAATATTTGTTTTTCCTTTGATTATGCAAAAGAGTTCCTTTTAAAGTGTGACCTTATAATGTGTGATCTTAAAATATGGGACGAAGAAGATCACGTAAAATATACCGGTGCGTTAAATTCTAAAATTATAGAAAACATCAGAAAACTTGACGAAATGAATATTCCGTTTATAGTAAGAACTCCGCTTATTCCGGGTGCAACAGACAGTGATGAAAACATAAGGACAATTGCATCATTCCTTAAGGGTCATAAAAACTTAAAAAGATACGAAATTCTTAACTACAATCCTCTGGGAGAAGGAAAGTATAAAGCACTTAATGTGAAAAACGATTTCGAAAATGCAAGGCCTTTCGGAAAAGAACGGCTTGATGAAATCAAAGCAATTCTCGATGAAACGGGAATCAACTATAAAATAATTTAAGGAGAATGTAAAATGAGTGAACTTACATTTATAAACAGGTTTTCAGTTGATGAAAAGTTTACATATGATAAAAGAATTGAACTTCTCCGCAAAAGAAAGATAGAACAGACGGAAGAAAAAGCACGTCTAGGCGGGGCAAACGAGGATGATTACGGACTTATTGTTCAGGATGAATTCAAGTATAAGCTTAAGCCCAATCATGAAAACGGATCCATTTACGGATATAAGGCGTGGACAGAGAATTACTGTGCGATACTTGACTCTCATCCGTTATACTGCGATCCCTTAGATGCTTTCGTTGGAAAAGGATTTCTGTTTTTAGAAAGATTGAGACCTGTTACCTGCAAGTGGAATCCTGACTATCCTTTTGATGAGTTAAAGGTTTTGTTCGATAAGTATAACATAATTTCCGGCATTGATAACTGTCACCATTTCACGCCGGACCTTGAAATAGGATTCAAGCTGGGATGGGGAGGTATACTTAAAAAGCTTAAAGAACAAAGAGAGCTACACGACGAAACACACTATGAATTCTATGACAGCGAAATTCAGGTTGTTGAAGCGATAATCAGATTCTTACGCCGTATGGCAACTGAGATAGAGTATCTTGTCAAAAAAGAGACTAATCCCGAATTGAAAGAAAATCTTTACGCTATGGCTAAGGTTAATATGAAAACAGCATCTGAGCCACCTGAAACCTTCCGAGAAGCTGTGCAGTGGATGTGTTGGTTCAGTATGCTTTCAAGAACATATAACCGAGGAAGTGCAGGCGGACAGCTTGACGAAATGCTTCGTCCTTATTATGAAAGAGATATTGAAAAAGGGATTCTGACAGACGATGAAGCTGTTTTCTATCTCGCTTGTCTCTTTTTACAGGACAGCCGTTATTTCCAGCTTGGAGGCCCCGATGCAGAGGGCAGGGATATGACATCTAAAATTTCTTATCTTTGTTTAGATGCTGCAGATAAAATTAATATTGCATGTAATCTTACAATCAGAGTTCACGATAATTTGGATGAAGATTTCTTTAAAAAGTCGGTTTATTATCTTTTCAAAAACAAGCAGGGATGGCCCAGATACTCATCGGATACAGCTTTGGCCGAAGGATTTATGAAATGCGGATATCCTTTGGAGCTTGCGAGAAAACGAGTGGCGGCTGGATGTCACTGGATGTGCATACCGGGAATGGAATATACCATGAACGATACGGTCAAAATTAACCTTGCTAAGGTTTTTGAGGTTGCTTATTACGATATGATGGCATCGGGAGTTAAGTCCACAGAGGAGCTCTGGAAGCTTTACAAGATGCACTTAAAGGCCGCGGTTGATGCAACCGGAAATGGAATAATGCACCACCTTAAATATCAGACTAAGAGTCAGCCGGAGCTTATATTAAATCTTTTTCAGCACGGTCTTATTGAAAAAGGAGTAAACATAACAGACGGCGGAGCAAACTACTACAACATGTGCGTTGACGGAAGCGGAATAGCCGTTGTTGCAGATAGCTTTGCCGCTTGTCAGCAGAGGGTAGAGCTCGAAGGTAAAATCACTTTTGACGAACTTACAAAACATTTGAAAGAGAATTTTTCCGGTAAAGACGGAGAATATATCCGCGTAATGCTACAAAACAGCCAGCGATACTGTGGAGGCGATACGTTGGGCGATGACTGGGCTAAGAGGATAAGTGAGCTTTATACAGAGCTTGTAAGGGATCTTAACAATCAGCATCCCGGAATTAATTTCATTCCCGGATTTTTCTCCTGGTCAAACACAATAGGCCTTGGAAAAACTGTTTCTGCCACGCCTAACGGCAGAAAGGCTTACGATGCGATAAACCACGGTGCAAATCCCAACGGAGGTTTCAGAAAAGACGGTGCGGTTTCCGCAATGTGCAATTCCATCGGAGCTATTCAGCCGGGCTACGGCAACTGCGCTCCGGTTCAGCTTGAATTTGACCCGGGAATTGTCAATGACGAAGAAGGAATAGAAAAAATGGCAGCGATGATAAAAACCATAATGAACACGGGAAATACTTTGCTTAATATTAACATCATTGATGCAAAAAAGATACTTGAGGCACATAAAGATCCGTTCAAGTACCCCGATTTGGTTGTCAGAGTTACGGGTTTTACTGCATTTTTCGCAATGCTGTCACCTGAATTCAGGCAACTTGTTGTAGACAGAGTTACATCCGTTAATCCGGATGCGTGTATATAAGGAGGAATAGAAATGAACGTAGTAATGGAAAAAATCGACACATCGGTTAAAGGAAACAGAAGTATTGAGCTTTGTAAGGGAGAAATCCCCGGTGCGCATCCTGTGCATCATACAATTGAAAAGGGCTCATCTCTTACATTGGACGCAAACGAGGGATATTATCACATCATAATTTTAATAGAAGGCACAGCGATTTTTGAAACCGATGGAAAGAGCCTTACATTTGACGGAAGAACCACTTTTGTTCCCGCTCCCGATAAGGAGCTTATCATAAAAGCTGAAACAGATGTACAGATTCTCGAAATTCAGTGGGACGAGGCACCCGGTGATGAAGAAGACTTAAAGGAATATAAGACAGAATTCCCTGTTGTAGTTCCGTATCAGGAGTCCATTCAGTATATCGACCCAAATAAGAGCGAAAAGACCATAAGTAGAATGATGATCCCTCATCAGGTACTTCCGAGATTTACCATAGGCTCTGTTGAATCCTACGGATATGACCTTGTAAGGCCACACGCGCATCCTATGCTTGACCAGTTCTTTTTCAGCTTCCCCGAAAATGATATGGATGTTATTATTGATGACGAAAAAATCAATATGAAGGGCAATATCATAATGCATATTCCTTTAGGCTCTAATCACGGTGTAGAGGTTACGGGAGACAGACATATGCATTATATGTGGATTGACTTTATGCCCGATAAAGAAGCAGGATTAAAGCGCCTTAATTTCAGTCACAGACCTACAGGCACCGTACGCGACTTTGCAAACGAGGATAAACACAGATGATTGACTTAAGTAAGCCAATAAAGCTTGACAGGGCAGGGGCGTGGCGCACATATTCCGGCGGAAAGCTGATTGATGCCATTCACGGAATCGAAAACAGCGTAGACACTAACTTTCCGGAAGAGTGGATGATTTCTACCGTAAGAGCAAGAAATGCAGGGAGAGAGGATATTATTGAGGGGCTTAGTATGGTATCAGGAACGGATATTTCCCTTGCTGATTTAATCAAAGAAAATCCTGGAAAGCTTCTCGGAAAAAAGCATATTGAAAAATTCGGCTGCAATTTAGGCGTTCTTGTAAAAATTCTTGATGCGGCAGAAAGACTTACAATCCAGGTTCATCCTACAAGAGCGAAAGCAAAAGAACTTTTCAATTCCGATTACGGCAAAACAGAATGCTGGCATATTATAGGCGGAAGAGAAATAGGCGGAGAAAAGCCATCAATATATTTCGGATTTAAAGAAGGAATATCAAAAGAATACTGGAGGGAAGTTTTTAACAAGCAGGATATTTCTGCAATGCTTTCCTGCCTTCATAAATTTGAAGTTGAAAAAGGTGACACCTATTTAATTGAAGGCGGAATACCTCACGCTATAGGTGCAGGATGCTTACTTATTGAAGTGCAGGAGCCTACGGATTATACTATAAGGACAGAAAGAGTTACTCCTAAAGGACTCAAGGTTGCAGATTCTATGTGTCATCAGGGACTTGGATTTGAGAAAATGTTTGACTGCTTCAATTATGATGGCTTAAGTGAAGAAGAAACTAAAAAAAGATGGAAAATCAAATGCGAAAACGGAAACATCATCTGCTATGAAAATACAGAGATGTTTGCCCTTAAAGAGCTTATGTTAGACGGGGAAGAGATTTTATCTTCCGAAGGCGTTTTCAGCGGAATTTACATCCTTGAAGGAAAAGGATTTGTGGGCGATGAACCGGTATGTGGAGGAAGCCAGTTCTTTATCGGTGCATCCTGCGAAGACTTTACAGTTAAAGGCAAAATGAAACTTATAAGATTTTATGGACCAAAGGAGGATTAATATGAAATACGGCTTTTGCAAAGAGTTTTCAACTCCGCTTAAAACCGAGGTTGATTATGAACTTATAAAAACCATTAAAGAGGCAGGCTTTGACTATGTTGAAATGCGTGCTATGCTGGTTTCTTCTTTAAGCGATGAAGAATTCGATAAACTCTATAATACACTTAAAGAATTGGAGTTAGGTTGTGAGTGTAGTTGTGCTCTTTTTCCGAAAACCATAAGAGTAACGGGTAAAGATGCGAATAAAGAAGAAATTGCAGTATATATCGAAAAGACCTTTTCAAGACTTAATAAATTAGGTGCAAAAAAGGTTGTTTTCGGTAGTGCTCCGGCAAGAGCACTTGATGAAGAAACGACAGAAGAAATGGGATATGAACAGATTTCAGAAATCTGCAATGAAATAATCGTTCCTGCGGCAGAAAAGTATGATATCACCGTTGTAATGGAGCCGTTAAGAGCTTCGGCCTGTAACTTTATTAATACATTGGCTGATGGTATGAAGGTTGTAAATAGGGTTAATCACGAAAGAATAGCTCTTTTGGCGGACACAATACACATGATGGCAAACGAAGATAATCCAGAAGACATCATAAAATATAAGGACAGCTTAAGGCATATTCATATTTCTGAAATGGACAGAGTTATGCCTGAGGATTCCTACAGCGACTTTGTACATAATGTGCTAAATAACCTTATAAATAACGGTTATGACGGAACAATATCCTTTGAAACGAAGAACGGCAACGGATTGGATAGTATGAAAAAAGCACTTGCTTTATTAAAAAACACATTTAATTAATAATTAAAGGAGAGATAAAGATGGCAATTAAAACAGCAGTAATTGGTTGCGGACGTACCGCAAACGAGCTTCACGCTCCGGTTTTGGAAAAGCATCCCGAGTTTGAGGTTACGGCAATTTGCGACGTAAATACAGAGGCTCTTGACAAGTATTCCGAAAGATTCCCGAATGCAAAGAAATATACAGACTATCACACAATGCTTAACAGTACCGAATATGATTTTGCAATAATTCTTACATACAGCTACACCCACACGGCAATCGCACTTGATTTTCTTCGTGCAGGCAAAAATGTTCTTATTACAAAACCCTGGGCAATAACAACTGACGAGGCTGATTCTATCATCAAAACCGCGAAAGAAAATAATTGCATCGTAATGCCCTTTATTCCTTGCCATGATGGTGCCGATGTGGTAAAATTGAAGGAAATCATCAAAGAAGGAAAAATCGGTAAGGTATTCAGAGTTTACCGTGCACAGATGACCTTCGGCAAGAGAAGCGACTGGCAGACATTAAAGGCTTATGCAGGCGGATACTTAAACAACTGGGGACCCCATATCGTTGAGCAGGCAATGTGCCTTGTTGATGAGCCGATAAAGTCAGTTTATGCTCAGAAGAGACAGATTATAAATCCCGGTGATGCCGACGATATGTTCTGCTCAACACTTATCACTGAAAGCGGTGTCATCGTCCAGGTTGACCATAACATCATTTCAGACTATCTGCCTAATTGGGTTGTTCAAGGGGATAAGGGTACAATTTATGTAAAAGGTAACGAAATGGAAATTCACGAAATTTCTTATCCCGGTGCAGACGATCCTACCGTTTACAGAAGCGTAACTCATACAGAAAAGACCCATATTACACTTGAAGGAAAAATCTTCGGCGATCATTACTCAATCTATACTATGATTGCAGAAACCCTTAAGGGCAAGCCTTACATTGTAACACTTGAATATGCAAGACACTTAACGGAAATCATGCAGTCAATTCACGAGTCTGCTGATAATAATAAGCTTGTATTACTTTAATTTAGGAGGAATTTACAATGGAAAAATTGACAGTTGCATTTGTAGGATGCGGAAGCTTTGCGAGAAACTTTGTTGAGCTTTTTCAGGTTCATCCTGCTGTTGAAAAGGTTTATGTATGTGACCTTATTCCCGAAAGAGCTAAAGAATATTCTGAAAAGTTCAATTGCGAGATAATACCTACTTTTGAAGATATTCTTGCTGACAAATCCATTAACTGTATTGCAAACTTTACACAGAGACACTTACACGGCGATATCGTTATCCGAGCATTAAAGGCAGGAAAGCACGTTTACAGCGCAGTTCCCATGGCATCGGAAGTGGAGGAGTGCCAGGAAATCGTTAAGCTTGTAAAGGAAAATGACTTGATTTATATGATGGGCGAGACCTGCTATTATTATCCTTGTGCAATGTATTGCCGTGAAGCAAACAAAGCAGGTAAATTCGGTAAGTTCGCTTATGGTGCAGCACAGTATTATCATAATGTTGATTACATTTCATACGGCAAACGCCCCAACGAAGGCGGTATGCCTCCGCTTTTGTATCCTACACATTCAACCGGTATGATACTTTCTGCAGCTGATTCCTATGCTGTAAGAGTTGTTGCTTTCGGATACGAGGATCAGGAAAACGACGGCCGCTTCCAGGGAACGGATAATCAGTGGAACAACAAGTTCTCAAATCAGTATGTTATGATGCTTCTTGCAAACGGGGCAACTGTTCGTGTTACAGAAGCAAGAAGATTCGGCTGGTTTAAGCCCAGCTCATACATTTCCGCTGTTTACGGAACCAAAGGTGGATATGAGTACAGCAACGCACAGCACATTCTGGTAGAGATGGATACAAGCCTTGACAGAGAAAATGCAAAGCTTACTGATGTAAGTGATTATGTAAACTCCTATGCAATGACCGAAAATAAAAACCATCCTGATTTCAAGAATCTTGTTGCAAATTGTGCATGGCAGGGAAGCGATGTTTCTCCCATTCAGGAGCCTGAAATCGCAAGACTTCCCGAAAGCTATGGCCCTATTTCAAACGGCCATATGGGAACTCATAAATTCCTTATTGACGACTTCTGTAAAGCCGTTTACAATCACAAGCAGCCCATTCTTAATGCCTGGACCGCTGCAAGATATACAATACCCGGTCTTGTTGCAATTGAATCTGCAAATAAAGGCGGAATGCCTATCGATGTTCCGGACTGCGGAGATTGCCCGAAAGAGCTTATGTAAGACAAAAAAGCTTGTACCAAAGGTACAAGCTTTTTCTTGCAAAGAGAAGTATATTGTGGTAAAATAGTTATATAGAAGGAGGGAAGTTATATGAAAAAGACATTTGTAATTTTCGGACTGGTATTTATTTTAGTTACATCTATGCAATTTGCTGTATCTGCTAAGCAGAACGGAAAAGAGATATCTGTTGTAATTCCCGATTATGAAATTATGCTTGATGATGCATCGGTATACTATTATGATTCCTTATATCCCTTCTTAAATTATAAAGGGGTAACATATTTCCCGGCAACCTTTGAATATTGTAAGAGTATGGATCTTGCCTGCGGTTTCATTGAAAATGAAGCTTTTTTGATTGCATATAATCCTTCCAATCAGTCTGTACCGATATATGAAACAACGGTTAATACTAAAGAAAACACAGCTGTCGTTCCGACTTATAATATAATTATAAACGGTAAAAAAATAGATAATACATCGCTCGAATATCCGTTTTTTAATTTCCGTGGTGTTACTTACATTCCGATGACATGGGATTTTGCGGTAAATGAATTTGGATGGAGACTAGATTTTGCCGGCAATAAACTCACAATAACAACAGAACCGAAATTATATACCTCGTTGGGGCAGTTGGTTGAAGTGGGTAGGGAAGAATTAATCTTCAGCGAATACGGATATTTCGAAATGCCTCAACCTGACGGAACTGTACAAAATATCCCAGGCGTTATTTATTATTCAGTTAGCTTTGAAACAGGCGAAACTACCAGACGTGACGACTATGTTTTGAATAATATAAATACGGGTAAATTTAGTAATGATGTAGTTGATGTTTCAGTAAAAGACGGATATGTATATTACGGAGAACAGCAGCTTTCAGGAGTGTTTATTGAAGAAGCAACACCGGGTTTTGTAAAGCCGGATGATGTCCATACGGTAGACTATCAGGTTAATATGTATAAAACCGATAAGTATGCTCCTCTTACCGTATGCGAATTAAATGTATATATAGCAAACCGTCGTAATGACGGCAGTGCTTACGGTACAAACAGCGATTATACATATTTACTGCACAATGACAAAATGATTTTTATCGGAGCTAATACTGAAGTTTCTGACGCTTATGTTATAGGTGACTATATTTATTTTAATACTAATAAATATTGGAAAACCATTCATTCTCACGCTCTGCAGAATAAAGCACTGCACAGACTTTCAAAAGACGGCACTCTAGAGCAAATAAATTATCCTGATTACAATAATATGGAAATTATTGGTATTGCAGATGATAAGTTATATCTTAAATGCACCTGGTCACCTAATGACTATGTAGAAGGCTCTGAGGTAGTTACAAGCCTTGTATCGGACGGATACTTTACCTATGACGGAGCAAATATTGAAAAAATTGCTGATTATGTGTACTCAACCTTTGATGCAGTATCGCCATATGGTGAAATTTTAGCAATTAATCGCAGACTGGGAAAAGTAATAAAAGTGAAATAAATGGAGGAAATATGAAAATTACAGTACTTGATGCAAAAACTTTAGGTGAAGATTTATCTCTGGAACCGCTTAAGACTGTTGGAGAATGTGTTATATATGGCGAAACCAAATCTGAAGAAATTGCAGAACGCATAAAAGACACAGATGTTGTTATCATAAATAAAATCAAGCTTAATGAAACAAACTTAAAAGATGCAAAAAACTTAAAGCTTATATGTTTAGCTGCAACGGGATACGATAATGTTGATACTGTTTACTGCAGAGAACACGGCATTGCGGTATGTAATGTTGTAGGATACTCATCCCACTCGGTGGCACAGCTTACAGCAACATTGGTTCTGGCGTTATCGACAAACCTTACATCCTATACAGATTTTGTAAATAAAAGGAAATATCAGAAAAGCGGCGTTGCAAACCGTCTTACCCCGGTTTATCACGAATTATTTGGAAAGACCTGGGGAATTATCGGCTACGGAAATATCGGAAAAGAAGTGGGAGGTATTGCTAAAGCTTTAGGATGTAATGTAATATACACAAGAAAAACTCCAGACGAAAATACCATTGATATTGATACACTTTGCAAAGAAGCTGATATCATAACAATTCACACCCCTTTGAACCCTGAAACAAAGCATTTAATTAATGAAAATAGAATCAATTCAATGAAAAAAGATGTGATAATAGTAAATGTTGCCCGTGGTGCAGTTACTGATGAAGAAGCTGTAGCAAATGCAATAAAAACAGGTAGGGTAGGGGGCTTTGCAACGGATGTATACTCTGTTGAACCCTTTGGCGATAATCATCCCTTTAACGATATATTAAATCATCCTAATGTACTCCTGACACCTCATATGGCATGGGGAGCTTATGAAGCGAGGAAAAGATGTTTAGATGAAATCATAGAAAACATCAAAGCATTTTATAACGGCGATTTAAGATGCCGTGTAGATTTATTTGAATAAAAAAAGTGCCCGTTAGGCACTTTTTATTCTTCGGGTATTGCTCTATTTCGCATAATCTCTTTTTTTGCTTTTGCACTGTACTGAGCATAGAATTTATGGGTAACTTCAATATTTTTATGTCCCATTAATTCCGCTACCATTTTTATATCAACACCCTCTTCTAAAAGTGTGCAGGCAAAAGTTCTTCTAAGAGCGTGAGGCCTCGTTTTATCTTTATTTGTTATCCCGGCCATAAGACAGTAAGTTTTAAGGTTATGTTCTACGCTTGAAATAGTGAGTCTTTCTCCGTTTCTTGACACAAAAAGGGCATCGGTCTTATAATTTTGCTCCTTTCTCCATTCGATATAACTTAAAAGTTCATTTTCAACTTGAATCGGCATAAAAATTTCGTCTTCATTTCCGCCTTTACGGGTAACAGTAAAGGAAGATGTCTCAAAATCCACATCCGAAACGTCCAGATTTACTAGTTCGCTGACACGAACACCTGTTCCTAAATAGGTGAGATACAGAGCGATATCGCGTTTTTTACGATTTAAATACTCTGTTAAAAGGCGACCGGTAAAGTAGTTTTCGCCGTTTAATATTACATCCATCAAGCGCATGGTTTCCTGGATGGTGAGAGGTTTTTTGATTTTCTGAACAAGCTTATTCATATCAATTTTAAGAGTAACGTTTTGTGAAATTTTATCTGTTTTATAAAGATAAGAAAATAAGCTTCTTAATGATGACATTTTACGGTTTATGCCAAAGGAAGAATTTCTATGTGTTCGCTGGTAGCTTTCTCCGTCAGCATTAACGTAGGTAAGTGTGTACTGCTTAAGATAGGATTTATATTCAAGGAGATCATCAACTGTTATTTTATCCATATCAGCTTCAGTGAAGTACTCATAGGATGAATATTTAAATTTTCCTGATTCAATTAAAAAATTGAGAAAGATTCGTATGTCGAGAGCAAATGCAAGCTGGGTATTAATGGATTCGCCGTCGTAATAGTAATCGATGAAGCGGAATACAAAATCAGGTAATTCAGTTAAATGATTTCTCAATTTCGTTTGTTTATCTACCATGGCTAAAAACTCCTGAAAATGCTGGGGAAGGCTTAAAAACGTAATTCCAATTCAGATAAATAGTTATTTATCTGAAAATAAACGTATTTCGCTTTATATATCCCCTGCAGTATTTTTAATAAAAGCGATGCTGTTATTCATAAAAATTAAAAAACAGCATCGCTAATTTTTTTGTTACATTACCAATGTTTTTAATTCATCTATAAGTTTATCGGATAATTCATCTGCTGCAGTTTTACGTTCTGCTTTTGCACCAACATATATCTTAAGTTTAGGCTCTGTTCCGGAGGGCCTTAAAACTCCCCAGATACCGCCTTCTATTTCAAAGTATAATACATTGGATTCAGGAAGCAAAAGCTTTTCTTCTGTTCCGTTTTCAAAATCGTATCTGATTTTCTTTTTATAATCTCTTAAAGCTAAAACCTTTTTACCTGCTAAAACCCTAGGAGGATTATTTCTTGCCTTCTCCATAGAGCTTTTTATCTGCTCTACCCCATCAAGACCTTCTCTATAAATGTTATATACGCCTTCTTTATACCATCCGTATTTATTATACATATCGCAAAGAGCATCGTACAACGTCTTTCCTTGAAGACTGTAATATGCAGCCATTTCAGCTATTAACATGGAGGCTACAACTCCGTCTTTGTCACGAGCATGAATTCCTGCAAGATAGCCGTAACTTTCCTCAAAACCGAACATATAATGCATATTTCCGTTTTCTTCGTGTTCTTTTATAAGTTCTCCGATAAATTTGAATCCGGTGAGACATTCAAACATGGTTACGCCGTAATTCTCAGCGATAGAACGTATAATATCTGTAGTTACTATAGTTTTAACTACGAAGGGATTTTCGCTCATAAGTCCCTTTTCGGTACGCTGTGACAATATGTATTCGCAAAGAAGAGAACCTATCTGATTGCCGGTAAATGTTATGTACTCCCCTTCCGAATTTTTAACGACAATGCCGACTCTGTCGCAATCGGGATCTGTGCCTATGATAAGGTCAACATCTTTTTCTTTAGCCATGTTTATGGCAATTGTGAAGCCTTCTTTGTCTTCGGGATTGGGAGATTTTACTGTGGGAAAATCTCCATCGGGGGTACATTGTTCTGTTACCTCATACACATTTTTAAGGCCTATTGCGGAAAAAGCCTTCATTACAGGCTTATAACCTGTTCCATGAAAAGGTGTATAAATTATCTTAAAGGTCTCCCCTGCTTTTTTTGTAGCTTCTTTATTAATCTGTTGTTTAAGCACTTCTTTGAGAAATTCGTTTTCAATTTCTTCGCCGATATACTCTATCAATTCCGGCTTGACGGGAGAGTCGAATTCTTCGAAGAGTGACATGGATGTTATTTTTTCTACAATACTGTCAGCAACTTCAGGACCAATCTGACATCCGTCATCGCCGTAAACCTTATATCCGTTATATTTTGAGGGATTATGGCTGGCTGTAACCATTATTCCAGCAGAACATTTAAGAAATCTTGTAGCAAAGCTAACTTCCGGTACAGGTTTAAGCTCTTCAAAAAGGTATACTTTAATACCGTATCTTGTAAGAGTTTCTGCTGCTTCCTTAGCAAAAACATCGGATTTATGGCGTGAATCGTATCCTATCACAACAGACGGATTAGTCGCACCGGATTCTTTTATATATAAAGCCAGAGCCTTTGTTGCACGGCGTACAACGTAGACATTCATTCTGTTTGTTCCGGCGGCAATCACGCCTCTCAATCCTGCTGTACCAAAGGCAAGTTCGGCACCAAAACGTTCTTTTATTTCGTCATCATTGTCTTTTATAGCCAAAAGTTCCGCTTTTAATTCGGGTAAAAGGCTTTCGTTTGAAATCCATTCTGAATACTTTTCCATATAACTCATTTACTTCAGTCCTTTCTATATAAGATTATATCATATAAATTCCTTTTCGTAAAGAGTATATTTTCATATATTATGTCAAAAAAAGAGACAACGTATTTTCCGTTGTCTCTTAAAATACTGAAATTATTCTTCTGTTGTGATTTCAGGCATATTCTCTGCCATTGTAGCGGTATTCTCTTCCTTGTATTCAGTAACTTCTTCTTCACCTTCGGCAGCTTCTTCAGCCACAGGAGCTTCGACTACTTCTTCAGGAAGGAGTGCTCTTATAGAAAGTGCAATCTTGGGAGTAGGAGTTGCGTCCCAGTTAATGTCGATAATCTTTGCGTCAACTTTCTGACCCTTGGAAAGCTCGTCAGAGGGTTTTGAAATTCTCTTGTTAGCAATCTGAGAAATGTGCACAAGACCTTCTACGCCGGGAATAAGTTCTGCAAAAGCACCGAATGCTGTTACGTTTGTAATTGTAACATTTACTACGTTGCCTACTTCGAACTTGCTCTTTGCGATTACCCAGGGATTCTCTTCATCCTTCTTGTAACCAAGAGAAACCTTAGACTTTCCGTTTTCGTCAGTATCAATCTTAAGGATACGAACGGTGATTTCGTCGCCAACCTTGATTACCTCGGAAGGATGCTTAATCTTAGCCCAGGAGAGCTGAGATATGTGAACAAGACCTTCTACACCGCCGATATCAACGAATGCACCGAAATCGGTAAGTGTCTTAACAACACCCTTGTATTCCTTGCCTACTTCAGCGTCAGCCCAGAAAGCTTCAGCTTTCTTAGCTTTTTCAGCAAGAAGAACCTGCTTGATTGAACCAAGAATCTTCTTGGAGCGTCTGTCGAACTTAATAATCTTTACAGGCACCTGTTTTGCGGGATCAACAAGTACGGAAAGGTCGCTTAAATATCTGTCATTAGCCTGAGAGCCGGGAACAAATACTCTGATACCTTCACAAAGTACAATAACGCCGCCTTTTACAGCTTCGATTATAATACCGGAAAGGATAGTGCCATTTTCCATAGCTTCTTCAAGAACAGCATACTTTTTCTCATTATCAAGCTTCTTTTTGGAAAGAAGTACAGTTCCTTCAACGTCGTTAACGCGAATTACGAAAACATCGATTTCTTCGCCAACTTTTACAACATCTTCGGGTGCAAGGGTGGGATCATCTGTCAATTCACTTGCAGGAATTATACCGTCTGACTTATAGTTAAGGTTTACGATAACTTCTGTAGGATGAATCGCAACTACTGTGCCTTTAACCTTTTCACCTGTATGTAAGGTAACGAGAGCGTTATCAAGCGCTGCCGCCCAGTTTTCCTCCTCATTTATATTCTGTGTTACTTTTGTGTTTTCTTCCATTGTATGAAGAACCTCCTTTATTATCCAGTCCGGCGTTGATGCACCGGCTGTTACACCAATTCGTTTGCGGATATATTCTTCCGCATCCGGCAGATCAAATGCACCTTCTACATGGTATACTTCATCGCATGCAGTTTTTGCAATCTCCACCAGTTTTTTATTATTTGAGCTGTGTTTACCGCCGATGACAAAAAACACATCGGATTCTTTTGCCAGCTCCAAGGCTTCCCTTTGCCTTAATTCAGTAGCACTACATATTGTATCAAAAAACAGTACCGTTTGGCAAGTGTTTTTTATAAATTCTTTTAAATTTTTCCAAAAAACACTACTTGCCGTAGTTTGTGATACAACACAAAGTTTGCTGTTTTTTAATTTTTTTAATTTTTCAGGGGCTTCTTCCATATTTTTTATTATTATGGCACTATTGTCGCACCATCCGTTTATTCCGATTACTTCCGGATGTGTACTATCCCCCGCAATTATTATATTATAACATGCTTTATGATATTTTTCAACTATTGTTTGAATTTTTTTTACAAAAGGACATGTGGCATCAATAAAATCAACATTTATACTTTCGGCAATCGCTTTTGATACACCATGACTTCGTATTACAACTGTTTCGTTTGCTGTCTGTTCACAGATTTCATTTATAATTCTTACGCCTTTTTCTGAAAGCGAAGACACAACTCTCTCGTTATGTATAATAGGCCCTAATGTTGCTATTTTCTTTCCTTCTTCGAGTCCGGTATAAACAAAATCCAATGCTCGTGATACTCCGAAACAAAAACCTGCTGACTTTGCAACCTTAATCATTTCTTATTAACCTCTGCTAAAGAGTATATTTTATCCATAAGTTCCTGTGTCATTTTCTCGTATTCTTTATTTTCGAGATGTTGTTTTTTATAGGAGCTGTAATCAATTGGTTCTCCTATCTTCACATGTACCTTTTTTAATATATGATTATTCTCAGATAATCCAACCGGTAAGATTTTTGCACCTGTTAAAATGGCAAGTCTTATTGCACCTTGTTTTCCGGGATTGTTTTCTTCTTTTTTAGATCTTGTTCCCTGGGGAAAAATAAGAAGTGCTCGTTTATCCTTCAAAAGCCTTATTGCAGTTTTAAGTGCCGCAATATCGCTGTTTTCTCTGTCTATCGGAAATGCTCCAAGAGACGATATTAATTTTCCGAACGGCTTAAATTTAAAAAGCTCCTTTTTAGCCATAAACGTAAGCTGGCGGTCAATCGATTCTGCTATAAAAATAGGGTCTCTGAGGCCGGGATGATTGCTGCAGACAATAAGACCTTCATCTTCAGGAATTATGGAATTATCCGGTTTTTTAAATCCGTAAAAAATAAAATCTATCACTCGGATTATCCTAATCAAAATTTTATAAAACATATTATTACTCCGTTTATTATTTATATTCTTTCAGTTATGAATTTTTTTATTAAGTCCACGGATTCTTCTAAGCTGTTACCGGTTGTGTCAATAAGCGTTGCATCCTGAGCTTTTTTTAACGGCATATACTCTCGTGAGCTGTCGTTTTTATCACGGAATTCCATATCCTTTAACACTTCTTCGAATGTTACGTTTTCACCTTTTTCTTTGAGTTCAAGGTAGCGTCTTTGAGCTCTGTCTTTAGTATCCGCAGTTAAGAAAATCTTAACTTTTGCGTCCGGCAAAACATTTGTTCCAATGTCTCGACCATCCATAATGCAATTATGATTTTTTGCAAGTTCTCTTTGAAAATCAACCATTTTTATACGAACTTCTTTAATTACAGCTACATGAGATGCAGCTAAAGAAATTTCAGGTGTTCTTATAAGTGAAGAAACATCTTCTCCGTTTAAATAGATATGCTGAATTCCATCAAAATACTTAATATCAATTTTTATTTCAGGAAGCAGAGCGATAACTCCTGCTATGTCTGAAGCAGTATCTATATTTTTTCTTACAGCCGCAAGACCTACTGTACGATACATTGCACCTGTATCTATATAGATATATCCGAGTTCCTTCGCAACGGCTTTTGCGATAGTGCTTTTGCCTGCTCCAGAAGGACCGTCGATTGCTATATTAATCATATGATAATCCTCCTTAAATTGCACGGTGTCCGAGACCTATTGCTATTTCATTTAAATGTAAAAGGCCTATTCCGCAGAAAATGCATACTGCTATATGTTCATCACACCTTGCGATGCCTATTTTCCCACCTGCGTTAAGTCCGATCGCTTTTGTCATAATTGCAGCCAATGCTTCTCTAGCCGCTCCTGCAACCGCTCCTTCCTCTGAATGAGAAGAAGTAATCAAACCTTCACGCTTCGCTCCAACGACAGAACGCTCCACAATTTTATTAACAGAACTGATAAACTCCCCTCCAAAGTCAATTGCACAACAAGAAACGCCATCCTTTGCACATTCTGACTTAAATATACTTTCCTCTTCCCTGTTTTTTGTTAACGCCGCTTTTATTGCAGCTGCAGCAACATCTTTACTACCGAATTCTGACATATTATCGCCTCCGGGCACATTATATAATATTATAACATAAAACAAAATAATAATCAATAAATTTATAAATTATTTCCCGCAAGAAATCCTGTTGAAAAAGCTATCTGAAGATTAAATCCTCCTGTATAAGCGTCAACGTCTATGACTTCACCTGCAAAATATAATCCGGGAATAATCTTTGATTCCATTGTTGAAGGGTTAATTTCCGAAATCTTAATTCCTCCGGAAGTTATTATAGCTTCCGAAACAGGCCTGAAATCTTTCACGGTAAGCGGTAAATGTTTCAATAAATTACAAAGATTCTTTCTTTCCTCTTTTGTTATTTCGCAAACAATTTTGCGTTCTTCAATTCCTGAGAGTTTTACTATAACAGGAATCATTTTCTGCGGCAAAAGGTCTGAAAGCGAATTTATAAAGTCTCTCTTTGCATATTTTTCGAAATCTCTCAGGATTCTTTTATCAAGTGCCGCTTCATCCAGAGCCGGCTTTAAGTCAATTTCTATCTTATAGCTGCCTGCAGATTTTTTCATATGAGAACTTGCCGAAAGAATCATAGGACCGGAAATACCAAAATGAGTGAAGAGCATTTCTCCGAAATCAGAATACTTCTTTTTGCCGTTTTCAAAAAGCGTAATAGCTACATTTTTGAGTGATAGTCCCATCATTTCCGAAGGAAAGCTTTCTTCCGTAACAAGAGGAACAAGTGACGGTTTTAGCTCGGTTACGGTGTGTCCCAATTCTCTTGCGAACTTATATCCGTCCCCAGTTGAACCGGTTGTAGGATAGCTTAAGCCACCTGTCGCTACAATCACTCTTTCAGCTGATATTTTTTTGCCGTCAGAAAGCAATACTCCGGAGGCAGAACCATTTGCCGTTGTGATTCTGGAAACATTTCCTTTTATAGCTTTTACGTTATACTTTTTCATTTCAGAAACCAGAGCATTTACAATATCCTGAGCCTTATCGGATTCAGGAAAAACTCTGTTGCCACGTTCGTTTTTAAGCTTAACGCCTGCATTCTCAAAGAAGTCCATTGTATCGTAAGCTGAAAAAGCATTAAAAGCACTGTATAAAAACCTTCCGTTTACGGGAACATTTTTTATAAGCTCGTCAACAGGTGAATCGTTTGTAACGTTGCATCTTCCTTTGCCGGTTATGGCAAGCTTTTTGCCGAAACGGTCATTCTTTTCTATTAAAATTACTTCATGTCCGCATTTGCCTGCAGAACAAGCGGCCATAAGACCTGCAGCTCCTGCTCCTATAATTATCACTTTCATATTATTTCTCCCGTTTTACGGCTTTGATGAAAATACGTTCTTCATCGCCCTTTGGTGCTAAAAAAGTTTTGTCACCAAAGACTTCAATATCGCAAAATCCTGCTTTTTCAAGCATTTTTATAAGCTCCTCTATCTCCCATGCACGTTCAGTCTGTTCTTCGTCTATTCTTAAATATTTACCATTTTCATCTTCGATAAAAAATGTAAGATAAAAATCACAGAGCTTTTCATCCTCGTTATAAACGCTTTCCCATGTATAGAAAATGCCGTTTTCATCGTAGGTATATATATTTCCACCAAGGACGCTTTTGAGCTTATAAGGACTATTTATATCAAATACAAACACGCCATTATAATCAAGATAATTGTGAGCAAGTGAAAATACCTTTTCAAGTGATTCTTCGTCGATTATATAGTTTATCGAATCAAGGCTTGAAATTATTGCTCCCATCGTGCCGTAAAGCTCAAACTCGGTCATATTCTGATTAAGGTATAAAATATTCCCGCCTTTTTCCGTTGCTTTATTAAGCATTGAAAAAGATGAGTCAACTCCGGTCATATCATAGCCTCTGTCAGCCATTATTCTTGTCAGAGTTCCTGTGCCACATCCGAGGTCTAATACAAGCTCCGGTTTTATGCCTGAGCGATTAAAAATTTTCTCGAAAAAGTCTGCCCATTTTTCATATTCAACATCTTGCATAAGAGAGTCATATATGTCGGCAAATTCACTGTACATAAAAATTCTCCTTAATTAAACCTTTGTAAGCTTGGCATATACCGCCATAAGATTTTTTTCACCGTGTGCATCAAAGTTAATCTTAAGTCTCATGTCGTTACCTACAGCCTGAGCTTCTAAAATTGTGCCTTCTCCAAATTTCCCGTGTTTAACCCTCTCTCCCACAGCAAAATCAAATTTAAGAGGTGCTGATGTTTTAGTCTGAGTAAAGGATTTAAAATTAATAGTTTGTGTTTTGCGTTCTGTAAAGATATAATCAGATGCATCAAATCCGCTGAATTTGGGCTTTGGCGTTATATCGTCCTTGCACTTTTCGGGAATTTCTGATAAAAACATGGAAGGCTTATGGAATTCTGTCTTACCGAAAACCTTACGCTGATTTGCGTAGGTCATAAAAAGCTCTTTTTTAGCTCTTGTTATGGCAACGTAGGCAAGTCTTCTTTCCTCTTCTATGCCATCTTCCTCGTATTTTGAACGTTCGCTGGGAAAAAGTCCGTCTTCACATCCTGCAATAAATACAACAGGGAATTCAAGGCCTTTAGCCATATGAATGGTCATAAGCGTAACGCTGTCTTCGTCTTCGTCATAATTGTCAATATCAGACACAAGCGAAATGCTGTCAACGTAGTTTCTGAGTGATGCATCTTCTTCACTTTCCTCAAAGCTTTTTGCACCACTTATAAGTTCACCCAGGTTATCAATTCTCGACTTTGATTCAATGTCGTCGTTAAGCTGGAGTGCTGCAAGGTACCCGGTTCTCTTTATAACCTTCTCGACGAATTCGCCAAGATTCATCGTATCTGCTTCTTGCCTCAATTCTTCGATTAAAGAAGCGTATTCCAACATTTTAGCACCGCTTTTGCCTATTTCTGAAGAATAGTTAACGATTGCTTCATAAAGGCTTATACCTCGCTCGTGGGCAATTTCATCAGCCTTTTCCATAGAGGTCTTACCTATTCCCCTTTTAGGCTCATTTATGCTTCTCTTTACGCTTACATCGTCATCGGGATTCACAATAACGTGAAGATACGCCATTATGTCCTTTATTTCCTTACGATCATAGAAACGTAAGCCTGATAAAAGTCTGTGCGGAATGCCCGATACTCTGAATCTTTCTTCCAGTGCACGGGACTGATTGTTTGTTCTGAAAAGTACAACTATATCGGAAAGTGCGGTAGTTTTGCGAAGCTCGTTAATTTTTCCAGCAATGAAGTCAGCTTCGGCATATTCATTGTCGGCTTTATAAATCTTTATAAGCTCGCCTTTTCCTTCGTCGGTCCAGAGGTTCTTTCCTTTTCTTCCGGTGTTATGCTCAATTACACCGTTTGCGGCGTCCAAAATATTCTGAGTCGAACGGTAATTCTGTTCAAGACGGATTGTTGTTGTCTCGGTAAATTCCTTTTCGAAATCAAGAATATTTCTTATATCCGCACCACGGAATTTATAGATACTCTGGTCATCATCGCCAACAACGCAGATGTTTCTGTGCTCTTTACTGAGCAGGCTTACAAGCTGATACTGTGCGTTGTTGGTATCCTGATACTCATCAACCAATATGAACTTAAATTTATTTCTGTAGAACTCCAATACTTCTTTATTTTCCTTGAAAAGCCTTACGGTGCACATGATAAGATCGTCAAAATCCATGGCGTTATTGGAAAGGAGAGTTTTCTGATACTCGGCATAAACCCTCATATAAATGCTTCTTAAATAGTCGTTTCCGTATGCGGCTAAAAACTCCTCGGGAGTAATCATTTTGTTTTTAGCATCAGAAATTACAGATAAGCAGTTTTTAACTGGGATTTTATCTGAATCTATGTTAAGTCTTCTCATGCATTCCTTTACAACGGTTTTCTGATCTGAATCGTCGTAAATATTAAAGCCCGGGCGATAACCAAGATATTCGGCATTTCGTCTCAAAATGGCAAGACAGGCTCCGTGGAAGGTCTTAATCCACATAAGGTCTGCATCGCTACCGCAAAGCTTTGTGAGACGCTCGCGCATCTCCGCCGCCGCTTTATTTGTAAATGTTATCGCAAGAATACTGTATGGAGAGACATTTCTTTCGTTAAGTAAATATGCTATGCGGTGTGTAAGAACTCTTGTTTTTCCGCTTCCGGCACCTGCTAAAATCAAAAGAGGGCCGTCGGGAGCTGTCACCGCCTTATGCTGCTCAGGATTTAATCCTGCAAGTAGCTCGCTCATTTGTGTTTTCGTCCTTTCGTGTTAATTCAGAAAATTACAGGGCTGCATAAAACAGCCCTGTAAAAGCCAGATTATTTATTCTTTATTGCATCCTTTGCGGCAGCGGCTATATCTTCTGCTGTCATACCGTAAAGCTTTAAGAGCTCTGCCGGCTTACCGCTTCTGCCGAACTTATCCTGTACTCCAATTTTACGGAGGATTGCAGGAGCTTTTTCGGCCAATACATCCGCAACCGCTGTTCCGAGACCGCCGATCACGCTGTGGTCTTCAACAGTTACGATTGCACCGGTTTCTTTTGAAGCCTTAACGATAATTTCATCGTCGATAGGCTTAATGGATGCCATATTTATTACTCTTGCAGAAATTCCTTCTGCTTTAAGCAATTCAGAAGCTTCTAAAGATGCTGTTGCCATAAGACCTGTTGTGATTATCGTAACGTCGGTTCCTTCCTTTAACTCTTGAGCCTTTCCAAGCTCAAACTTGAATGTTTCGGCATCAAAAATATCTTCTGATGCGAGACGGCAGAATCTTAAGTAAACAGGGCCTTTATACTGAATTGCAAATTCAACTGCAGCTTTAGCTTCAACTGCATCTGCGGGATTGATTACAACCATACCTGGAATTGAACGCATTAAAGCGATGTCTTCAAGACATTGATGTGTTGCTCCGTCTTCACCAACTGTAATACCGGCGTGAGTTGCACCGATTTTTACGTTAAGATGAGGATAACCAACAGAGTTTCTTATCTGTTCATATGCTCTTCCTGCCGCGAACATTGCAAAAGAGCTTGCAAAAACAGTTTTTCCTGTTGATGCAATACCTGCTGCAACACTTATCATATTTGCTTCTGCGATACCCGTATCAAAGAAACGGTCAGGATAAGCCTTTTTGAAAATACCGGTTTTTGTTGCTTCTGCAAGGTCAGCATCCAAAACCACGTAGTCATACTTCTCGGCAAATTCTCTTAAAGCCTCACCGTAAGCTTCTCTTGTTGCCTTTTTAGCCATTATCCTTCCCCTCCTTTAGCTAAGCTTTGCAAGATATGCATCAAGCTCTTGTATTGCTGTGTTGTACTGTTCTTCGTTGGGCGCTTTTCCGTGCCATTCAACGGAATTTTCCATATAGGATACACCCTTGCCCTTTGTGGTATTCATAATAACCGCAGTGGGCTTGTCCTTGGTTTCTTTAGCATTTTTAATAGCCGCTCTTATCTCGTCATAGTTATGACCGTCAATTACAACCACATTCCAGCCGAAGGCCTCGTACTTCTTGTCGATGGGCGAAGAATTCATAACGTCCTTTGTTGCACCGTCAATCTGAAGACCGTTTACGTCAACAAAGATGCAAAGATTATCAAGCTTATAATGGCTTGCGTACATTGCCGCTTCCCATACCTGACCTTCTTCAATTTCACCGTCACCAAGTACGGCGTATACTCTGTAATCGTTTTTATAAATCTTACCGGAAAGTGCCATACCGCAAGCGGCAGAAACACCCATACCAAGTGAGCCTGTTGACATATCAACACCGGGAACACCTTTCATATCGGGATGTCCCTGAAGGTAACTATCTGTATGACGGAAGGTTTTAAGGTCTTCTTTTGGGAAAAAGCCTCTCTCTGCAAGTGCGCCGTAAAGAGCGGGACTGCAATGTCCCTTTGAAAGAACAAATCTGTCCCTGTCCTCCTTCTTGGGATTTTCAGGATCAATGTTCATTTCCTCAAAATAAAGAACCGCCATAAGGTCAGCTATGGAAAGCGAACCGCCCGGGTGGCCGGCTGCCGCATGATATACTGCCGTTACAGCGTTTTTTCTAATGTTGTATGCTATTTTTTCAAGTTCTCTGTTCTGCAATTCAAACCGCTCCTTCTCGCATATGTATTTCGATAACAAGTATACCACACATTTACATTTATTTCAAGCTATTTTATGATAATAATAAATTATTTTTCAGTTGATTTTTAATTATTCAGATGTTATAATGTGAAAAAACAAAAAGGAGTGTTTTAATATGGAAAAAGATTTTTGCCGCTATGCCGATGTATTTTACGGTAATGGTGAAGTTGACAATTTCCCCGAAAACGGTCCTGCTTCAAAATGGTTTTATATAAAGGCAATATGTGGAAACACCACTCCCCACGCCGTGCTTCCCTTCGGCAAGATGTCGGCAGGAGCATATAGCGGCGGATATCCTACAGGCTACGGCAACCATTGCCCCAATTCCTGTGGAGGTATATATAAGATAAGCGAAAAGCAGATGATACGAGGCTTTTCCCATCTGCATCAGTCCGGTACCGGAGCAATCGGATTTTATTATAACTACGCAATAGTAACGCCGTTTTACGGAGATATAAAAAACATAACGGAATTTCATGAAAACACAAACGAAAAAGCCGTTCCCGGCTTCTATTCAACGGATTTCAATGATGTTTCCTGCTCTTTAACCGTAAACAGTTCGACAGCTTATCATTTGTATAAATTCAAAAATCCGCGCGGGCGTGTTGCAGTTGATTTTTCCAATAACGGAATATTAAAGAAATTAGGAACAGCATATAACTCTTCGATAGAAGAGGCATCATTGAAACTTACTCAGAAAGGTGAGGTTCTCTTTGAAGCGGTGCTTTCCGGAGTAAAGCTTTATTTTGCCGTTAAAGCAGAAGGCCGCTATGTAAGATGTGAGCTGTTTGAAAATTTATGCGAAACAATTTCTGATTCCTTATCTGTCAGTGATGTATCCGAAAGCTTCGGTGCGGTTTTCGATTTTTTTGGGGATGAAATCACCTTAAAAGTTTCTTATTCTACAATAAGCTCTGCCAAAGCTCTTGAAAATATAAATAACAGCACTGAATCATTTTCAGAAACGGCAGAAAAAGCCTATAAAATATGGAACGGATATCTTTCAAGGATAGCCATAGAAACTGACGATGAAGAGTTAAAAGAGAAGTTTTATTCAAACCTTTATCACAGTCTTATTAAACCTGTAGATATGTCGGGAGAAGAGCTACTTGGAATAAAAAATGAGCTCGTAACGGATTTTGCTACGCTGTGGGATCAGTATAAAACATCCCTTCCGCTTATCATGGCATTTTATCCCGATATGGCGGAAAAGATTGCAAAAGCACTGATTAATACAAGCGAAACCTTAGGAAGAATCCCCTGCTCCATAGTTCTTGCCGACAAATTTCCTTGCGAAGAGCAGGCAAAGATGCTGGGAATCATAACTCTTATTAACGCCTGCCACTATGGGGTAAAAGGAATTGACAAAAAAACTGTTACAGATTGTATAAGACGGGAGCTTTCACTTGACTCGAATAAAGAATTTATTAAAAACGGTACTTTTGAAAGGGCGACTCACATACTCGATATGACCGATGCCTGTATATGTACTTTTGATATTACAGATGATGAATCACTTAAAACCGAACTTTTGCACCTTGCATCAAACTGGATTAATGCATATGATAAAAAAGACGGACTTTTAACCGAAAATTCGATATATTACGAAGGTGACCGTTACACCTACTCTTTCAGACTTCATAAATATATGGAGGAGCGTGTAAAGCTTGCAGGCGGAAAGGAAAGTTTTTCCGGACTCCTTGATGACTTTTTCGGATTCGGAAAAGAAAGTCTTAAACAGATAACATATCAGGGTGCTGACAGGGAAATATCAGAAACTGCTTACCACCGTTTCCAGGGCTTTAATAACGAATGTGACTTAGAAGCACCATATGCATACATATATGCAGGAAGGCACGACAGATTATGTGAAATAATCCACGCGTGCGTTACCGACTCTTATAAAACCGGCAAAGGCGGACTTCCCGGAAATAATGATTCCGGCGGACTTTCTGCCTGCTTTGTATGGAATGCTCTCGGTCTCTTCTCTGTTCCGGGTACCGGAGAATTCCTTTTGGGCTCTCCTCATATTAAAAAAGCCGAAATAAAGCTTTCAAGCGGAAATGATCTTTTCATCACTGCAGATAATTTATCACCTGAAAATTATCAGGTTGAATCCATTGCCTTTAACGGAAAAACAATCGAAAACTATACCCTTTCTGCAAAAGAACTTATGCAAGGCGGAAAACTGGAATTCAAGATGAAATAAAACACAATGGAGTTGATCAAATGAAAGTTACTTTTTACGTAACCGACCAAAGCGGAAAAAGACTTACGAAAACCATTGAAGATAATATGCAGTATAAAAATACCGATATAATAGAAGAACAGGGCCATCCGGGAGATGTTGAATCTCGTCTTATTAACATTCACAGCGATGTTGAACTTCAGACCTATGGCGGTATGGGCGGTGCCTTCAGCGATACAGCCGCAGCCGTATGGTCGGCTATGCCCGAAGATAAAAAATCGGAACTCGAAAAGGCATACTTTGACAAAAAGGAAGGTATCGGCTACACTCTCGGAAGACTTAGCATAGGAAGCTGTGACTTTTCGACAGAGGATTATACCTATGTTGAAGAGGGCGACGAAACTCTTGACACCTTTGACATTTCTCACGATAAAAAAGCGGTTTTCCCTTTTATCAAGGCGGCAGAAAAATATACAGAACTCACTTTGTTTTCATCACCCTGGTCTCCCCCTTCCTATATGAAAACAAATAATTCAAGAATCGGCGGACACCTTAAAAAGGAATGTTATCCTCTTTGGGCTAAGTATTTCAGAAAGTATATTGAATCATGCAAAGAAAACGGGATTAACATCTGGGGCGTAACAATGCAAAATGAGCCGAGGCATCATCAGATATGGGAGTCCTGCCTCTATACACCCGAGGAAGAAGCGGCTTTTTTAGGCTATCTCGGTAAAGAGCTTGAAGGAAGCGGCGTGAAAATTCTTTGCTATGATCATTGCAGAGAAAGAGTTTACGAAAGAGCAAAGGCGATTTTAGAAAGCGACAACGGAAAATACTGTGACGGAATTGCATATCACTGGTACTCGGGCGACCACTTTGGTGAGCTTAAAGCATTCAATGCAAAATATCCCGATAAAATAAGCATCGAAAGCGAAGGATGCCGTGCTATCCCGGGAAGCGGAATAAAAGAAGAATACAATCTGGAATTTGCCGAATACTATGCCCACGATATATCAGGATGCTTCAATAACGGAACACATTATTTCTGCGACTGGAATCTTTTAATTGACGAAAATAACGGTCCCTTCCATAACAGAGAAGGCAGAGGATGCTCCGTCGATGCCCCCGTTTACTACAATAAAGATACGAACGAACTTGTATACAGACTATCATATTATTACATCGGCCATTACAGTAAATTTGTTGTGCCCGGTGCAAAGGTTGTTGCATCAAGCTCTTATAATCACAATGTTGAAGGCGTTGCATTCAAAAATCCCGACGGAACAGTGGTTTTGGTACTTCTTAACAGAACTAACCAAAATATCCCCTGCATCGTAAGAATGGACGGGTATATCAAAGAATATAACCTGGATGCTCACTCCATTGTAACGGCGGTAATAGAGAGATAAAAAAAGAATCGTAAGCTTTCGCTTACGATTCTTTTTTTACAAATTGTTTTCATAGTCCGAAGCATTAATTATAATTCTCTTACAACCTGGGCAGCATTCGCTTTCAATATGGTTAGGCGAAAACAACGGAACATCTAATTTAAGAGCATATTTTTCTTTACTGTCCGGTAGTGTGCTTATTTTGTGTTTTCTCTCGCTCCAGATTGCATTACCGCAATTAAGATATCCGTTAATCATTTCTGTATTACAAAAAGGACACTTCATACTATCAACTCCTTTTATATATTGGGATTTGTCAGTTTATTTCTTTGCCACAGTATGGACAGTATTTTCCAAAAGAAGTTTTTATCCTTCCACAATGCGGGCAGCGATTTGAAATTTTCAAACAGATAAGCGATGTGAAAAAGACCGCAAATGAACCATATCCTATATATGCTTCCGTAATAAAATCATAGTTGTTATCAAGTATTTTCAAGCCGA
>JAZQAZ010000009.1:0-63519 GCA_045545475.1 Clostridia bacterium
TTTGTAAAAGGGTTTCTTTACATTTGTGTTTTCGTTTGTGTTCTTCATATTGAAGCCTCCTTAATAAATATAAAAAAATGCGTTCCAATTAAGGAACGCACCAAAAAAGTGTAGTCCCCCAATTGTTGCTACACAATGCTCCACCTATTTTTCACAGGGATGAGTAAGAGAGAAAACACCTTTTTACAAAGGTTATTTTCCCTATGAAAAAATAGTTATATGCATATGTGTAGCACATTCATTATAGCATAATACTCCCAAAACATCAATAGATTTTACAAAAATTGTATAGAACACTTAAAAATTATAAACACATACTAAAAGAGCACACTCTATAAAAGGTTGAAACCTTTGAAACATTAGGTTAATAACCTAATGGCACTATCGCTAATGCGAACAATAAAAAATAAAAAGATACAGGAGGCTTACACAAATGAAAAACAACCCCATATTAAAAAGAGTTAAAAACAACAATTACACATTAAAGCATATTTCACAAGCAGAGATTGATAAAATAAGTCAAACAAACTTTGTTTTGTTTCTCTTTTGGCTTGATAATGATTATATCACTATCAAAAACAATTATTACAGGTTTTCAAATGATGAGAACATAACAATATATAAAGAGATGGGTTATGACCACTACACAGGCTTTAATTATCCACCTTTGTTTTTTCTTCAAGCATTTTTGAAATTAGATTTTAGGCAGTCGCTATATTTATTGAACTACTATTATTACAAGGTATATAAAAAAGATGTTGAAAAAGAGTTTAATACATATCTTTCAACCCATACAATAAAAGAAACATCTTCCAATGTTGATTTACAATATATAATAAAAGAAAATCTTTTAACATCAGAAGACGAAGAAACAAGGTCAAAGGTTTTTAGTCGTGTTTATGCTTATCTAACATCAAGAGGTTTTGAAAGGTTTGTTATTGAAAATATGATAAAGCATAATTGGTTAATGGTTGATAAGAATTATAATCTATGCTTCATCACATACGAGGACGAAACAAAAACAAGCATTATAGCAATAACTAAAAAAGGCACTTTAACCAACAATAATTATAAATGTAATTACACCAAAGAAAGATATACAGGCTTTTTCTATAAACCCAAGAACACCAAAACACCAAAAGCATTATTTATATTTGAAAGTTGTTTAGACTTATTTTCATTCGTTCAACTTGTTTGGCAGAATAAAATTAAAATTGATGAAGAATATTGTTGTATATCATTAAATGGAGCAAACAACAGGAACTATATTTATAAAGTGCTAAATAACTATTCAAGTATAAACATTATTTATTGTTGTCTTGATAATGATTATAAAGGTAAGCAATCAACAGACCAAATTAAAAAGCAAATGATAAAAAACACTTATGATTTAAGGGGCATAATTCAAGACCTAATAAAATATAACAATGGGCATTTAATAAAAGATTGGAATGAGTGCTTAAAGTTTTCAAATTACATTGATGTTGATATAAAGCAGTTTTTAGGAATACAGGAAAACAAGCAATTATAAAATATAATGTAGCAGAACGCTACACTCTCTGACCTAAATCAAAACAAATAACAGGGCAAGAAAAAGAGAGGCAAGAAACAAACAGGAACATAAAAGGCTATCTGTAATTTAAACGCAGATAGCCTTTTTGACAGTTGATTTGACAGTAAATAGAAGAAAAAGCAAGGGAAAATAAGGGGAAATAAGAAGAAACGAACAAAAAAAGAAAACTGCTTAAATCCCTTGAAATAAGCAGTTTTCAGGTAGTTTTAAAATAAGTATTCAAAACATAACAAATGGTTTAGATGCCAATATATTTTAGTGAAATATCTCGTTTTACTCGATGTGAAATAAAAAAATCCTTATATCACACGCTGAAGGCGTATTTCACATTGCGAAGCAATATTTCACGCCTGAAGGGCATTTCACAAATCCAGAAAGGATTTATTTCGTTGAAAAAAGCGTACTGAATTTTCAGTACGCTTTTTTCTGGTGCGCCATCAGGGACTCGAACCCGCGACACCCTGATTAAGAGTCAGGTGCTCTACCAACTGAGCTAATGGCGCATTTCCTTGCAACAAGGGATATATTACCACAACCAAAGGTATTTGTCAAGAGTTTTTTTAATATTTTTTCAAAATTTTTGTTTTTTATTCTAAATATCAACATGAGTTTCAGAAACTTATAAAAACTATATTGATTTCAAGGTATGAAAGTGATATATGAAATCACCACATACTATAATTTTAATACTTACTCACAAAGATATTTTTAAATATCTTTTATTTGCATTGTTTGTAAGTCTTTGTGCCTGTGGCGGTCCTTCGGAAGAAGAAATGCTGGAACAGGCTACAGAGCTTGATCGTACAGAGCTGCTGGAAGCTATGCATGCAAATTCTGAAAGAGCTAAAAAAGAATATAACGGTAAAGTTGTTGAACTAAAAGATGTTCCGGTCTACTTTACATCTAATGGAAGACTCAATACTCAATATGGGGGATCTCTTGGACAGGGAGGATTTGTAACTATTTCTTTCAGCTTTGAGTTACCTGAGGAGGAAATGCTTACAGTAAACGAAGGAGATCACATTTCTGTTATCGGTGTTCTTGAGATAGAGGATTCCTATGACGTAACTTTAAAGAACGCTTTTATGTCAGAATAAATTGCATAGTTAAAACCTTGATTGAAAAGAGTGCACCGCCAAAGGCGATGCACTCTTTTTTGTAGTGTGCCGGAAGTGTGAAAATCAGAAAAATACATTTGTTTTATTGACAAAAAGGATATATGATAGTAAAATACTTATAGACTAATTAAGAAAGGATGAAAAAAATGAAAAAAATTATAGGGTTATTATTGGCTTTTGCACTGCTTACCTCGTGTATTATAAGTGCCGGGGCAGCAAACATCGGTGATGTTATCAACAAAACAGTATACACCGATATTGTTGCAAAAATAAACGGTTACGACATTGCATCCTACAACATCGACGGTTATACGGTTGTAGTTGCAGAGGATTTGCGTAATTACGGTTTTAACGTAGAGTGGAAGGGAGAAGAAAGAGCACTTTACATAACCGTAAATCCTTCTCAGTCAACAGTTACAAGCACTTATGTAGCACCTAAGGTTTCGGCAGATATGGTGGGTGTTAAAGCAAACGATGTTCTTTACACCGACATAAAAACATATATGGATGGAAATCTTGTTACAAGCTATAATATTGGCGGCCTTACAGTTATATCCTTTAACGATTTACAGCGTTACGGAACAGTAAATTATGACAATGACGCCAGAGAGCTTTCCGTTGCATTACCTTGGGTAACAGGTGCTGACGGAACAGCCCCCCAGGCTCCCGACGGAACAAACGGCCCTCCTCCTCAGTCTTCTGATGGAACAAGCGGTCCTCCCCCTCAGTCTTCTGACGGAACAAGCGGCCCTCCTCCTCAGTCTCCTGACGGAAGTGCTCCTCAGGCCCCTCAGACAACAACACCTTATTCTACATTGGCAAATGAAATTAAAACAAACGGTGAGTTTGTAGAAGATTCCGATGGCAATTATTACTTTTTATACGGAGAATATACACTTGATGCAGGAGATGTATCGTTATATGCTGTTTATACCGAGGGCAAGCACATAAGTTTTCTTTTCTCCGTTGAAAGCGATGTGACAATTGACATCATGATTATGATTAAAGAGGGTGGCGAGCTTAGCGGAGCTCTTTTTGAAGCTTCTCAGGGATCTTACGAGTTAGGCGTTGTATACACATACAATAATAACGGAGAATTGGTTCTTAAGCAATCAGACTATGCCGAGTTAAATGAAACGGCTGAAGAAATGATTACAGCGTCGTATGAAGTTTTTGATGAATTTTTAGCATCCATGGGTGCAAGCATCAAGCTTAAGAATTTTGGAATAAAGTATTGATAAAAAGCGTGTAGGTTTTGCCTACACGCTTTTTATTGTATCTTATATTTTATCTTTTTGTACTCGTTAGGAGAGCAACCTTTGAAGCGTTTGAAAACCCTGTTGAAATAGGAAACGGAAGAAAATCCCACATCAAGAGAAATGTCGGAAACACTCATGGAGCTTGAGGTTAAAAGCTTTTCTGACTTACAAACCCTTACGAAATTGAGATACTCCGTAAAAGTGGAATTGGTTGCCTTTTTGAAAAGTCTGCAGAAATAATAGGTGTTTAAGTTAAGATGCTCACTTATCTGTTCTAAGGTTAACTGTTCAGCGTAGTTGGAGTCGATATAGGAAAGAGCAGGAAGCACCTTGTCCACATATTTGAAATTGAAATATGTGTCGGCATTAAGAAGAATGTTGTTTCTGTATAAAAAGCCCAAAATGCTGTGAATTCCGGATTTTATGAAGCTTTCGTATCCATTGTTCTTTTCGTAGCTTTCAATGAATATGAGGCGCATATAGTTGGAAAGAGCCTCGTTTTCCGGAGTATTTGCCTTGAACACCATAGAAGGAATTTCTCCCATATTTATGAATCGGTACAAATACTTACTTATGTTTTCCTTTGTTTCAATAAAACTGATGGTGGAAAACTGAAGCATTGAGGAAAATGTGCCGTTTGCAAGAGTCCTGGTGGCGTGGGGAACACGACTGGCCAGGTAAATGATATCGCCCTTTTCTGCAATTAATTCTTCCGTACCTGCGAGGCAGTGAAACTTTCCCGATTCAATATACAAAAGCTCAATTTCGTCATGGATGTGAAGCGAGCAGATGTGATGAGGCTCGAGTTTTTCGTTTTGCGGATGTGGAGAATATGAAATTTTAATAGGGACGTTATCTATGCTTGAACGTATAAGCTCCTGATTCATAGAATTCCTCCTCATGTCAAAATTGTGCAATCAGTATATCATAGCTTTCACTAAAAAGCAAGAAAAAAGAGCAAGATTTTCTTGCTCTTTTTTCTTATTTAATGTGTTTGTCTGCAAAACGCTTCATTCGCTCAAGTGCCTTGTTTATGTTGCTGATGGAATAAGCATAGGAGCAACGGATAAAGCCTTCTCCCGAATCTCCGAAGGCGGAGCCTGATACAACTGCTACACGCTCTTCGTGAAGAAGTGCTTCGCAGAAATCATCACTCTTAAATCCTGCCTTTGAAATGTTTGGGAATACATAGAAGGCACCTAAGGGTTCGAAACACTCAAAGCCCATTTCACGGAAGCCTGTAACCATAAGCCTGCGTCTCATGTTATATTCGTTTCTCATAGCTGCGACATCGCCGTCACAGTTGCGAAGTGCTTCGATTGCCGCATACTGGCTTGTGGTGGGGGATGACATAATTGCATACTGATGTACCTTAAGCATCATTTTCATGATTTCCTTGGGAGCACATACATAACCAAGTCTCCAGCCTGTCATGGCAAAAGCCTTTGAAAAGCCGTTTATATAAATTGTACGTTCCCTCATACCGGGATATGCGGCAATGGATGTGTGCCCTTCGGGAGTATAGTTAAGTTCGGAATAAATTTCGTCGGTTAAAACAAGAATGTTTGTGTCACGGAGAAAAGCAGCAAGAGCTTCCAGATCCTCCTTTTCCAAAATGGCACCGGTGGGATTGTTGGGATAGGGGAGAATTAGTGCCTTGGTTTTGTCAGTAACTGCAGCCTTTAAGTCCTCAACTGTCAAACGGAAGTTATTTTCTTCCTTTGTTACAATCGGAACTGGAGTTCCGCCTGCAAACATGGTTAAAGGCTTATAGCATACAAAGCTGGGCTCGGGAATTAATACCTCATCCCCGGGGGCGATGATGGTACGGAGAGCAACATCAATTGCTTCGCTTCCGCCAACGGTAACTAAAACCTCGTCCTCTGTATAGGAAAGCTCATACTTTCTGTCAAGATAACGGCAAATTTCCTTTCTGAGTTCAAGTAATCCTGCGTTTGCGGTGTAGTGGGTGTGTCCCACTTCAAGTGAACGTATACCCATATCTCGGATGGAACGGGGAGTGTTGAAGTCTGGCTCGCCAACACCGAGGGAAATTACATCCTTCATTTCGTTTACAACATTAAATAGCTTTCTTATGCCCGACGGCGGAATGGACATAACCGTAGGCGAAAGCAGTTTATCATAATCAAGCATAGGGCACCTCTTATATCATCATTTCTCGGTCATCTGTCTTTACGTTTTCAAAGATGATGCCTTCGCGCTTATAGGTTTTAAGCATAAAGTGTGTGGATGTGGAAATAACTGAATCCATCTGCGCAAGATGTTCGGAAACGAACATTGCAACGTCCTTTATGTTTTTGCCTTCAACAAAAACAGCAAGGTCGTATGCACCGCTCATAAGATAGAGGTGGCGTACCTGCTCATAGCAATAAATGCGGGAAGCAATAGCGTCAAAGCCTTCGCCTGCGGAAGGAGTAACCTTAAGCTCAATAAGAGCGGTTACGGTGTCTGCGGCAACCTTATCTTCGTTTACGATGGGCTTATATCCTAAAATGATTTTTTCTTCTTCCATTTTAGCAATGGCACTTTGAACCTCTGCTAAATCCATACCGGTCATTACGGCAATCTTTTCGGGAGTAATTCTGGCATCACTCTGAAGAATATCAAGAATTCTTTTCATACTAATCTTCCTTTCGGTAAAAATAACTTACCATACATTATATACTATATATAAGAAAAAAACAAGGCTTTTTTAATAAATAGCAAAAAATATTTCGGAAAAAACAAGAAAACAGCATTTCTCCGAAAATATTTCTGCAAAAGGCGATAAAAAGCGAAAAAATTCTGAAATATAAAAGGAACACGGAATTTTTTCCGTGTTCCTGATTTTTTTATTCTAAGTCGCCGTAGCCTTCGGGGTTATTTGACTGCCAACGCCATGTGTCGCGGCACATATCTTCTAAAGTCTTTTCAGCTTTCCAACCCAAAACTTCAAGAGCTTTCTTGGGATCTGCAAAGCATTCTGCAACGTCGCCGGGTCTTCTGTCTGTTATAACGTAGGGAACCTTTACGTTGTTAACTTTTTCGAATGCATTTACGATATCAAGCACGCTGTAGCCTGTGCCTGTACCAAGGTTAACTGTTTCAACACCCTTGTGGTCCTTTGCGTAGGTGATTGCCGCAACGTGACCCTTTGCAAGGTCAACCACGTGGATGTAATCACGAACACCGGTACCGTCGTGGGTGGGGTAGTCGTTTCCGAATACGCTTAAACGCTCTCTCTTACCAACTGCGGTCTGTGAAATATAGGGCATTAAGTTGTTGGGGATGCCGGAAGGATCTTCGCCGATAGTTCCGCTTTCGTGGGCACCGATTGGGTTGAAATAACGAAGGAGAACAACTGATAAGTTTTTATCTGCAACAGAGGCATCGCGGAGTATCTGCTCGATGAAGAGCTTTGTCCATCCGTAGGGATTTGTGCAGCTTGTGGGCATATCCTCTGTCAGCGGAACAGTTTCCGGAATACCGTAAACTGTTGCAGAGGAAGAGAATGCAAGGTTGCATACACCAAATTCCTTCATTACATCAAGAAGTGTAAGTGTGGAATTTATGTTGTTTCTGTAATACATTATGGGCTTTTGTACGGATTCGCCGACTGCCTTGTAGCCTGCAAAGTGTATTACCGCATCAAGCTTGTTTTCCTGGAAAACTACCTTCAAAGCATCATAATCTGCCACGTCGCACTTGTAGAAGGGGATGCTCTGTCCTACGATTTTTTCAACCCTTCTTACGCTTTCCATTTTACTGTTGGATAAATCGTCTGCAATAACAACTGTATGACCTTTTTTGATAAGTTCAACTGCGGTATGGCTTCCTATGTAGCCGGCACCGCCGGTTAAAAGTATATTCATTTTTACGCCTCCAATTATTTTACGATAAGCTTATAGAAGTTTTTCTTACCCTTTTTAACAATGATTTCACCGTCTGTAAAGTCGGCTTCTGTAAGTTCGGCAGCAATGTCTGTTACCTTAGCATCGCCGATTGTAAGACCGTTCTGCTGAATAAGACGACGGCATTCGCTCTTTGAAGGAGCGATACCTGCCTTAACCATTACGTCCATAACGTTTCCGAGGTCGCTCTTTTCAATTTCAACGGTGGGCATATTTCCTGATGCACCGCCTGAGAATACCGCACGGGCTGCTTCCTGAACGTTCTTTGCGGTTTCTTCACCGTGAACAAGTGCTGTAACCTCGTATGCGAGACGCTCCTTAACGGGGTTAAGCTGACTTCCTTCAAGCTTTTCAAACTCTCTGATTTCGTCCATGGGAACGAAGGTAAGAAGCTTCATGCACTTGATAACATCGGCATCGTCAACATTTCTCCAGTACTGATAGAAATCGTAAGGAGTGGTTTTTTCAGCGGAAAGCCAAACTGCACCGGATGCGGTTTTACCCATTTTCTTACCTTCGGAGTTGGTAAGAAGAGTAAAGGTCATACCGTAAACCTGCTTCTGATCCTTCTTTCTGCAAAGGTCAAGACCGCCTAAGATGTTACTCCACTGATCGTCACCACCAAGCTCCAACTTACAGTCGTACTTACGGTTAAGCATCAAGAAGTCATAGCTCTGCATAAGCATATAGTTAAATTCGAGGAAGGATAAGCCTTTTTCGAGTCTCTGCTTGAAGCATTCTGCCTGAAGCATCTGATTAACGGAGAAGCAGGCACCGATGTCACGGATAAACTCAATATAGTTTAAGTCAAGTAACCAGTCGGCGTTATTTACCATTAAAGCCTTGCCGTCGGAAAAATCAATTATTCTTGAAAGCTGTTCTTTGAAGCATTCGCAGTTGTGGTCGATTACTTCCTTTGTCATCATCTGACGCATGTCGGTTCTTCCGGAAGGGTCACCGATGTGGCCTGTACCGCCACCAACAAGTGCGATGGGAGTGTGACCTGCATTCTGCATATGACGCATTACAACCATCTGAAGGAAGTGTCCTACGTGAAGGCTGTCAGCCGTGGGGTCAAAGCCGATGTAGAATTTTATCTTTTCCTTGCCCAGCATCTCACGGATTTCTGCCTCGTGAGTGGTCTGAGCAATAAGTCCTCTCTCTTTTAAAATATCAAAAACGTTTTCCATTTATATTCATCCTTTCGGGATTATAATTTCTGAAATTATATTATATCACGTTTTTTTTCTTATTGCAAGTATAATTTATACGGAATAAAGCTTGTGATACGTCAAGATTTTAATAAAAAAACGGATGAGGCTAAAGCCGCATCCGTTTTTTTACTGTACTGTTTCGGTATCTTCCATGGTGCCGTCTATTGTGTCATCTGGCATTTCGGCAGGTGTATCATCGGTGCCGTTTGTCATATCGTCTGCAAAATCCTTTGTATCATCAATCATATCGTCTGCCATATCTTCGGTTTCGTCAATTATATCATTGGCACCGTTTTCGATGTCATCGCTCACCCCGGGACTGTTTCCGTCGGGCATACCGCAGGCTGCGATGATAAACAGAAGGGATACTGTCAGTAAAATAGAAATAAGTTTTTTCAAAATAAAAACCTCCTTTCTTTCCATAGTATATTGTAGAAATATTTTTTTATTCATATTTGTTGACGAAAGGTAGAAAAATTGTTATAATAAAAAAATGTAAAAAGCAATGTATGGGAGATTTTTAAAAATGTTTGAAAAATTGGCTTTTATTGAAGAACGCTATGAAGAGCTTACGAAAAGTATAAGTGATGTTTCCGTAATGGAGGATAGATCAGAGTGGAGCAAGCTTTGCAAGGAGCATGCCGACATGACTCCTATTGTGGAAAAATACAGAGAGTATAAAAAATACAAAGAATCCATTGAAGAAGCAAAGATGATTTTGGAAGACTCTTCGGCAAAGGAACTGCATGAGCTTGCAAAGATGGAGCTTGATGAATGCCTTGATGCGGCATCGCTTTGTGAGGAAGAACTTAAAATATTGATGCTCCCGAAAGATCCCAATGACGATAAAAATGTAATTATGGAAATAAGAGGCGGAGCAGGCGGCGATGAAGCGGCACTTTTTGCGGCAAACCTTTTCAGAATGTATTCCATGTTTGCAGAATCCAGAAGATGGAAAATTGACGTAATGAATACCAACGAAACAGGACTTGGCGGAATAAAAGAAATTTCTTTTATGATAATAGGTCAGGGGGCATATAGTACTCTTAAGTACGAAAGCGGAGTTCACAGAGTGCAGAGAGTTCCGGACACCGAATCCCAGGGAAGAATCCACACTTCAACCGTAACCGTCGCGGTGCTTCCCGAGGTTGAAGAGGTGGAGGTTGAAATAAACCCCAATGATTTAAGAATTGACGTTTTCCGTGCGGGCGGCCCCGGCGGTCAGTGCGTTAATACGACAGACAGTGCGGTTCGTATCACTCACATCCCCACAGGACTTGTGGTAAGCTGTCAGGACGAAAAGAGCCAGCATAAAAACAAGGATAAGGGTATGAAAATTCTCCGTTCCCGTCTTTATGAGCTTATGCAGTCCCAGCAGCACGAAAAGGTGGCATCCGAGCGTAAGAGTCAGGTCGGAACAGGTGACAGAAGTGAGAGAATAAGAACCTATAACTTCCCCCAGGGAAGAGTGTCGGACCACAGAATCGGTCTTACCCTTCACAAAATTGATGCCATTATGAACGGCGATTTAGACGAACTTATTTCAGCACTTACCCTTCACTATCAAAGCGAAAAATTAAAAGAGCAATAAAATAAAAATAGGTATTGACTTTTTCACTTTAGTGTGCTAAAATGCCTGTAAGCATAAATGGGTATGCTAAAGGCTGTGAACGGAAGCAAGTAGGTTTTCCTTAGGAGTCAAGAGAAGCGGCGGTTGGTGCAAGCCGTAATCTGAAGGTTTACTGAATACGGTCCGGGAGCTTCGGGGAAGAAGTAAGTAAGCCCCGACGGGTTTCGCCCGTCAAAGCGAGTGAGTAGCACGGAAGTACGGTTTTTTTGTTTTACTCAATGAGGCAGGTTGCCGTGAGGTGCCTGTAAACTGAGGTGGTATCGCGGATTATTATGTCCGTCCTCTGGTTATTTTCCGGGGGACGGATTTTTTATTGCCGGCTGTCCTCTGGAAGAAAAAAATGTATTATGGAAGGATGGTTAAAATGGCAGTAAAAATTATTATGTTGGTGGTATTCTTCGCGGTTATGATAGGTGTCGGAGTATACTGCAGAAAAAGTGCGACAAATGTATCAGGCTTCGTTTTGGGCGGAAGAAATGTAGGTCCCTGGCTTACGGCTTTTGCTTACGGTACATCTTATTTCTCAGCGGTTATTTTCGTAGGCTATGCAGGTCAGTTCGGTTGGAAGTTCGGTGTAGCTTCAACCTGGATTGGTCTCGGTAATGCCTTTATCGGTTCTCTTCTTGCATGGATTATCCTGGGAAGAAGAACACGTCTTCAGACTCAGCATCTCGGAACGGCCACAATGCCTGAATATTTCGGTAAGCGTTTTGAGAGCAACTCTTTGAAAATAGTTGCTTCGGCAATTGTTTTCATATTCTTAATTCCTTATACAGCATCACTTTACAACGGTCTTTCAAGACTCTTTGAAATGGCATTCCCCGGTGTATCCTACAACGTATGCGTTATTATAATGGCGGTACTTACGGGTATCTACGTTATCGCAGGCGGATATATGGCAACAGCAATCAACGACTTTATCCAGGGCATCATAATGATCGGCGGAATCATAGCGGTTATCGGTGCCGTACTGGGCAGCCACGGCGGATTCGTTGCATCGCTTACAGAGCTTGCCGAGGTTGAATGCGTAAATGTCAATGGTGACGTACTTCCCGGCGGATTTGCTTCATTCTTCGGCCCCGATCCCTTCGGACTTTTATGTGTTGTAATTTTAACTTCCCTTGGTACCTGGGGTCTTCCTCAGATGGTTCAGAAGTTTTATGCGATAAAGAGCGAAAACAATATTTCCAAGGGTACAATAATTTCCACAATATTTGCAATTATCGTTGCAGGCGGATGCTACTTCTTGGGCGGCTTCGGAAGAATTTCCGGTATCGAAGCAGAAGCAGGAACACCTGTTGGCGGATTTGATGCCGTTGTTCCCAAAATGCTTGAAAATCTTCCCGACATTTTAATCGGTGTTGTAATCGTTTTGGTTCTTTCAGCATCCATGTCAACTCTTTCAAGCCTTGTTTTAACATCAAGCTCGACCCTTACTCTTGATATGATAAAGGGACACATCGTTAAGAATATGTCTGAGAAAAAGCAGGTATTCATTATGCGAATCTTCATCGTTGTGTTTATCGCAGTATCTGCATTCATTGCAATCAATAAGGATAAGCTTGGCTACATAGCAGATATGATGGGTATTTCCTGGGGTGCACTGGCAGGTGCGTTCCTTGCTCCCTTCTTATACGGCTTATACGGCAAGTGGGTTACAAAAGCATCTGTATGGGCAAGCTTTGCATTCGGCTCTCTTTTAATGATAGCAAATATGCTCTTCAGAGGAAGCTTCCCTGCTGTTTTACAGTCTCCCATCAACTGCGGTGCGGTTGCAATGATCGGCGGACTTATCATAGTTCCAATTGTCAGCCTTTTAACTCCCAAAATGAAGAAGGAAAAGGTTGATCCTATGTTCACCTGCTACGACAGAAAGGTGCTTGTTAAGGCAACAGATGCCCTTGGCGAAGAAGAATAAAATTAAAGCATACGGCCTTGCCGTATGCATACCAATCGGGAACGGCCTTCCCGATTGGTATGCATTAGCAAATTACCCTTTTGAAAGGAAGGTAAAAATATGCCTATTACAGATTTTCTTGAAAAAAATGCGAGACTTCATCCGAATGAAATTGCCCTGGTTGAAGTAAATCCCGCAAATCAGCCGGATAAAAACTTATCCTGGCACGAATATAGCCTTATCGAGGCCACGGCAGGGGAGAAATACCGCCGTGAAATAACCTGGAAGGAGTTTGACGTTGCGGCAAACCGCTTTGCAAACCTTCTTCTTACAAGAGGTGTTAAAAAGGGAGACAAGGTTGCAATTTTAATGATGAACTGCATCGACTGGCTTCCCATCTATTTCGGAATACTGAAATCCGGTGCCATTGCGGTTCCCATGAACTTCCGTTTCTCTGCAGAGGAAATTGAGTATTGCTCGGATTTGGCAGACGTTTCTGTTCTGGTTTTCGGTCCCGAATTTACGGAGAGACTTAATTTGGTTCTTCCGAAACTTGAAATTAAGCACTATTTCTTTGTAGGTGACGATAAGCCTGATTTTGCGGACAGCTATGAAGATATGATTGGCTACTGCTCATCCGGCGCTCCTGCCATTGAAATTGATGATGAGGACGACGGTGCAATTTACTTCTCCTCAGGTACAACAGGCTTCCCCAAAGCTATTTTGCACAGACATAAGGCTCTTGTTACATCCTGTCAGGTGGAACAGAAGCATCACTCCCAGGGAAGAGAGGACGTGTTCTTATGCATTCCTCCTCTTTACCATACAGGTGCAAAGATGCACTGGTTCGGTTCGCTTTTATCCGGAAGCAAGGCTGTTATCTTAAAGGGTATCAAGCCTGAGTGGATTCTCCAGACGGTATCTGACGAAAAGGCAACAATTGTATGGCTTCTTGTTCCGTGGGCACAGGATATATTGGATGCAATTGAGCGTGGCGAGATTAATCTTTCCGATTATAACCTTTCTCAGTGGAGACTTATGCACATCGGAGCACAGCCCGTTCCGCCTTCACTTATAAAGAGATGGAAGGAAGTATTCCCGAATCACGAGTATGACACAAACTACGGTCTTTCCGAGTCCATCGGTCCCGGTGCCGTTCACCTTGGAGTTGAAAATATACATAAGGTTGGTGCAATCGGTGTTCCCGGATACAAGTGGGAAGTTAAGATTATCACAGATGAAGGCAACGAAGCGAAGCAGGGTGAGGTTGGCGAACTTTGCTTGAAGGGCGACGGCGTAATGAAGTGCTATTACAAGAATCCTGAGGCTACAAGAGAAGTCTTGACACCTGACGGATGGCTCTATACAGGAGATATGGCAAAGCAGGACGAAGACGGCTTTATCTATCTTGTTGACCGTAAGAAGGATGTTATCATAACAGGCGGTGAAAATATTTATCCCGTGCAGATTGAGGACTTCCTTCGTGCAAATGATAAGGTAAGCGACGTGGGCGTAATCGGTCTTCCTGATGAGAGACTTGGCGAAATTACGGCAGCAATTATTCAGCTTAAGGAAGGTGTAACAGCGACAGTGGAGGAAATGGATGAATACTGCACTGCTCTTCCCAGATACAAGAGACCTAAGAAAATTATATTTGCCGAAATTCCCAGAAATGCAACAGGTAAAATTCAGAAAAATGCTCTTCGTGAGCGTTACGGGGCATCCCGTCTTGTTGAGGCAGAAACAACAAAATAAGATTTAAGAGCCGCCAGATGGCGGCTCTGTTTTTGTGTTTCTTCTTGACAATTTTGCATATATTGGTATAATAAGGATATATTTGTTTTAAAGGGGAATATCAGATGATTCATGACAACATACTTTCGGCATTGGGTAATACCCCGATGATACGTCTTAATAAAATGGGCAGGGAAAAAAGTGCCGAAATTTTAGTTAAATTTGAAGGTCTTAATGTGGGCGGGTCCATAAAAACAAGAACTGCATACAATATGATCCGTGTGGCAAGAGAAAAGGGAATAATAAACGAAAATACAGTAATTGTGGAGCCTACCAGCGGAAATCAGGGGATAGGTCTTGCTCTTGTGGGTGCGGTTATGGGATATAAGACAAAAATCATTATGCCCGATTCCGTTTCCGAGGAGAGAAGAAAATTAGTTCGTCATTACGGTGCAGAAGTAATTCTGATACATGATGACGGAAACATCGGCGAATGTATCGATAACTGCTTAAAGACTGCACTTAAAATGGCCTCTGAGGATAAAAACGTATATGTTCCTCAGCAGTTTGAAAACGAAGCAAATACCCAGGCACAGAGAAATTACACCGCAAGGGAAATTTTAGAAGAGGTGGGCCGTCCTATTCACGGCTTTTGCTCCGGAATCGGCACAGGCGGAACAATAACCGGTATCGGAGAAGTGTTAAAAGAAGAAAACCCCGATATTGAAATATGGGCGGTTGAGCCTGAAAACGCTGCAATCCTGGCCGGCGGAAATATCGGCACTCACCTTCAGATGGGAATAGGTGACGGAATAATTCCTGCCATATTAAACAACAAAATCTATTCCGATATATGCATAATTTCAGATGAAGAGGCAATTAAAACAGCCAAAGACCTGGCAAGAATGGAAGGAATTATGTGCGGAATATCCGGTGGTACCAACGTGGCTGCGGCAATAAAGCTTGCCCAAAAGCTAGGTGAAGGAAAAACCGTTGTAACGGTGCTTCCCGATACAGCAGAACGCTATTTTTCAACACCTCTTTTTGAAAATGAATAATGTTTTATCCGTAAGAGAAAGTTCTCTTACGGATTTTTTATTGGTGAAAATTGACAAAAAATGAAAGGTGGATTTGGTTAATTTGTTTTCAAATTGATATTGCTTTTTTCATTAGGATTTGATAAATTATAATATAGAATCCGGAAAGTATGGTTTTCGGATAAATAAAAAAATAACGGAGGAAAAAACAATGAAAAAGTTACTCGCACTCATGTTGGCACTTGCAACACTTTTCTGCTTCGCAGCTTGCGGCGGCACTGAAGAAGTTGCAGAAAACACAGATGCAGAAGGCATCAAGGTTGGTTTCATCTTCTTACACGATGAAAACTCCACATACGACAAGAACTTCTTAGACGCAGCTATGGCAGCTAAGGAAGCTCTCGGTCTTACAGATGAGCAGGTTATCGTAAAGGTAAACATTCCTGAAGGTAACGAATGCTACGAAGCAGCTGCAGAATTAGTTGATGCAGGTTGTGACGTAATCTTCGCTGACAGCTTTGGCCATGAAGACTTCATGATCCAGGCAGCTAAGGAATTTACTGACGTTATATTCTGCCACGCTACAGGTACAAAGGCTCACACAGAAAACCTTCCCAACTTCTACAATGCGTTCGCTTCTATCTATGAAGGACGTTACCTTGTAGGTGTTGCAGCAGGTCTTAAGCTCAACGAAATGATCGAAAACGGCGAAATCACAGCTGAACAGGCTAAGATCGGTTATGTTGGTGCTTTCCCCTATGCAGAAGTTAAGTCCGGTTACACATCCTTCTTCCTCGGTGCACGTTCTGTTTGCCCCGAAGCTACAATGGATGTCAAGTTCACAAACTCCTGGTTTGACATCGCTCTTGAAAAGGAAGCTGCTAACGCATTAATCGCTGATGGTTGCGTACTTATCAGCCAGCATGCTGACTCTGAGGGTGCTCCCAAGGCTTGTGAAGAAGCAGGTGTTCCCGATGTTGCTTACAACTTAGACACAAGAGAATGGGGCCCCAACACAGCACTTGTATCTTCCAAGATCAACTGGCAGCCCTACTTTGAACACATGATCACATCTGTTCAGAACGGTACTCCCATCACTCAGGACTTCTGCGGTGGCCTTGAAGAAGGCGTTGTTATGACTCTTGGTCTTAACGAAACAGTTGCAGCAGAAGGCACAGCAGAAAAGATGGAAGAAGTAAAAGCTGCTTTAATCGCAGGCGAAATCAACGTATTCGATACAGCTAACTTCACAGTTGGCGGAGAAGCTGTTACAAGCTACATGGCTGACGTTGACTCTGACGCTGCATTCACAGGTGACACAGAAGTTATCATCGACGGTGTATTCGCAGAATCTTCTTTCAGATCTGCTCCTTACTTCGATCTTGATATCGACGGTATCACAATTAAATAAGTTATTGCTTATTAACAGTAAGAGCAAGGGAAACCTTGCTCTTATTTTTTTGTCAATAAATGTTGACGGAAAAGTTAAAATCTGCTATAATGTATGCTATATAAGTGTGTATTAATGCGGAGGAGTGATGAAATGAGCAAGGCTGCAATAGAACTTAAAAACATAACAAAAACCTTCGGAAGCGTAGTGGCAAATAAAAATGTAAATCTCACCGTAAACAAAGGGGAAATACTTTCTATTCTGGGCGAAAACGGAAGCGGAAAAACTACCCTTATGAACATGATTTCGGGGATTTATTCCCCCGACGAGGGTGAGATTTTTATTGATGGGATGCCTGCGGTGATTTCCTCGCCGAGAGATGCTTTTGACTACAAAATCGGAATGATTCATCAGCACTTTAAATTGGTCGAAGTGTTTGATGCAGCGGAAAACATCATTTTAGGCCTGGAGGACGAAGGAAAGTTTGACAAAAAGGCATATATTGGCAAAATAAATGAAATCAACAATCAGTACGGTTTTGGTATGGATCCCTTAAAGAAAATTTATGAAATGTCCGTATCTGAAAAACAGACTGTTGAAATCATAAAAGTTTTATTCCGTGGTGCCGATATTCTTATCCTGGACGAGCCCACGGCGGTTTTAACCCCTCAGGAAACGGAGAAACTTTTTGATGTTTTAAGAGAGATGCGTGATGACGGCAAGGCGATTATTATTATAACCCACAAGCTTAATGAGGTTATGGAAATTTCAAATCGTGTAGCGGTACTCCGTAAGGGGGAGTACATAGGAACTGTTGAAACCAAGGATACATCAGAAACAGAGCTTACGGAAATGATGGTTGGTAAAAAGATAAGCCTTAATATTGAAAGAAAAGAACCTGAAGGAGTTACCGAGCGTCTCGTGGTAAAAAATATCAACTGCAAGAGCCGTGAGGGAGTAAAGCTTCTTGAAGACATTTCCTTTACTGCAAATTCTGGTGAAATTTTAGGTATTGCAGGTATTGCGGGAAGCGGACAGAGAGAGCTACTGGAGGCTATAGCAGGTCTTCAGCATATGGAAACAGGAGATATTTTATATAATGATCCGAAAACAGGTGCAGTTGAAGATTTAAAAGATAAAACTCCAGTAGAGATAAGAGAAATGGGAGTAAGGCTTTCCTTTGTTCCTGAAGACAGACTGGGCATGGGCCTGGTTGGCAATATGGATATTGTGGATAACGTAATGCTAAGAAGTTACAAAAAGGGTAAGAGCGTTTTCCTTGAGAGGAAGGCACCCAAGGACCTGGCGGAAAAAATTATCGACCAGCTTGAGGTAGCAACTCCGGATGCCAACACTCCGGTAAGAAAATTATCCGGCGGTAACGTACAGAAGGTTCTTGTTGGCCGTGAGATAGCATCAAGCCCCACTGTTTTAATGGTCGCATATCCCGTAAGAGGTCTTGATATAAACTCCTCATACACAATATACAATCTTTTAAACGAGCAGAAAGAAAAGGGCGTTGCGGTTATATATGTAGGTGAAGATCTGGATGTTCTTTTAGAGCTTTGTGACAGAATATTGGTTTTGTGCGGCGGAAAGATAAGCGGAATTGTTGATGCAAGAACGACGACGAAAGAAGAAGTCGGTCTTTTGATGACAAGGCTTAACGGAGGTGAAGGTAATGAGTAATGTAAAGCATCACGAAAGCATGTTTCATATTTCAAAACGTGATGACATGCCTATGGTAAAGGCCTGGGCGGTGCGAATTATAAGCATCTTAATTGCCTTGGCTGTTTGTGCCTTTGTTATAGTTCTTTTATCAAAGCAAAACCCCCTTAAGGTTTTCGGAGTAATGTTTGAAGGCTCGTTCGGTACTTCCAGAAGAATCCTTAAGCTGTGTCAGAATATTGCGATGCTCCTTTGCATATCCCTTGCTGTAACGCCTGCGTTCAAAATGAAATTCTGGAACATAGGGGCAGAGGGACAAACCCTTGTGGGATGTCTTGCATCAGCTGTAATGATGCTTTATTTCGGACAGACAATGCCTCTTTGGATACTTCTTCCCTTAATGCTTATAGTAAGTATAATAGCAGGTGTAATCTGGGGTATAATCCCTGCGTTTTTCAAGGCGAATTTCGGGACAAACGAAACTCTTTTCACCCTTATGATGAACTATGTTGCAACTCAGGTTGTATCGGTGTTTATCGCTGTTAAGGTTAAGTCAGGTTCTCAGGTTATGGGCGTTATCCAGGGTGGATGGATGCCTAAGCTTTTCGGAAAAGATTATCTTATAAATATCATAATAGTTATACTTTTAACCATAGGAATGTATATCTATTTCAAGTATTCGAAGCACGGATATGAAATTTCCGTTGTGGGTGAAAGCGAAAATACGGCACGTTATATAGGAATAAATGTAAAAAAAGTAATTATGCGTACCATGGCGTTATCCGGCGGTCTTTGCGGTCTGGCAGGCTTTTTGCTTGTAGCAGGTGAACATCACACGGTTGCTACAGACACTGTCGGCGGTATGGGATTTACGGCAATTATGGTTTCGTGGCTTGCTAAATTCAACCCCGTAGTAATGATGCTTGTATCCTTCCTCATTGCTTTCATGGAAAGCGGAGCGGGGGAAATCGCAACTCAGTGCGGACTCAATCAGAGCATCGCCGATATTCTTACGGGTATAATAATATTCTTCATCATCGGAAGCGAATTTTTTGTACAGTATAAAATCAATTTCCGACAGAAGCATAAGGAGGCATGAGTAATGTTTGCAACAATAATTAATAAAGCAATCGTGCAGGGCATTCCTCTGCTTTTCGGCTCCACGGGAGAAATAATAACAGAAAAATCAGGTAATCTTAATCTTGGTATTCCGGGAATTATGTATGTGGGCGGAAGTGCCGGTGTGCTTGGTGCATATCTTTATGAGAGAAGCTGCATGCTTTCCGGAACTGCACCTGTTGGCTTTTGGTGCATAGTTATTCCGCTTCTTTCATCCCTTTTAGGCTCTGCACTTCTTGCTCTTATCTACAGCTTTCTTACAATAACATTGAGAGCTAACCAGAACGTAACAGGACTTGCACTTACCACCTTCGGCGTGGGATTCGGTGACTTCTTCGGCGGCTCTCTTACAAAAATTTTCGGCGAAGGCGGAAACCTTAATGTAAAGACTACGGCAGATTATTTTAAGGTAACTCTTCCTTTTGCGGACGAGCTCGGAGCGTTCGGTAAAATTTTCTTTTCCTATGGATTTTTGGTATATGTGGCAATTATAATTGCTTTTGTATCAGCGTTTATCCTTAAGAAAACCAGGGTTGGTCTCCATCTTCGTGCAGTGGGTGAAAATCCTGCAACAGCAGATGCTGCAGGAATAAGCGTTTCCAAGTATAAGTATGCAGCAACAATTATAGGTGGTGCCATAGCAGGTCTCGGCGGACTTTACTTTATAATGGACTATACCGGCGGCTCATGGACGAACGGCGGCTTCGGTGACCGTGGATGGCTTGCCATAGCTCTTGTAATTTTCGCACTTTGGAAGCCTAATGTGGGCATACTCGGTTCTTTCATTTTCGGTGGACTTTATATAGCCAGCGTTTATATTGAAGGCCTTGGAAATGCAACAAAAGAAATGATAAAGATGCTTCCTTACCTTGTAACAATAGTGGTACTTATTATAACAAGTATGAGAAATAAAAAGGAAAATCAGCCTCCTCAGAGCCTGGGACTTCCTTATTTCAGAGAAGAAAGATAAAAAATGTGCTGTGGCTTTGCCACAGCACATTTTTTCATTTGTTTAAAAGGGTCCTTACTGAAAAAGCGTTTTCGGTATCACGCTGACGTTTTCTGTATTCAGATGGAGTAAGGCCGTAAAACTTACGGAATTTCCTTGAAAAATAGCATGGATCGTCATAGCCTAAAGAAGATGAAATATCTCCTACGTCCATATCTGTTTCGCCGATTAACTTTCCTGCCTTTCGCATTGAAAGGTCGGTTGCATATTTAAGGGGAGAAAGGCCTGTGACTTCCTTGAAAAGATGTATGAAATAATAGGCGTCAATTCCGCAGAGGGCTGCATATTCTTCGTTGGTTTTGTGAGGGAAGGGGTTGTTTTCTATTTCTCTTAAGGCAGGAAGAAGCTTTGCGTATTTTGCGGACTTTTTGCTTTCGTTTTTTATTTCCCTGGCAAGAAAGGACATGTAGTCAAGAAAAACAGAAACTGATTTAATTTCATAGCAAGGCTTTTGGCGGCGTATCTCCTCAATCATTGTATGAATGTAAGTGATAGCTGTGCTGTTTACCTGGGTGTGAAATATTTTAAGGGGAGAAAAACCTGTGGATTCCACAAGCTCACTTGCCGCATGGCCGGTAAAATGTACCCAGGCATAGCTTGTAAGCTCGGCAACACAGCGGTATCTCTGAAGAACTCCGGGAGGGTATATGATAATGTCTCCGGGGGCAAGATACGAAACTGAACCGTCTGCAAAATGATGTTCCATTTTTCCGGAAAACACATAAATTATCTGCCAGTCGGGAAGGCCGTTGGGGCGGTTCGTGCCGTAAGTTTTTGAAATCATATCCTTATAGTAACCGGTATTGTTTATGTGAAGAAATTCATCTGAGGCGTTATGGATGCCGCTGGAATCCGTGCCGTAGTAGGCTGATTGAAAAAGCATGGGATAAATCTCCTTTATATTACAAAATTGCTTTTTTATGAAATTTACAAATCTGAAAAGTGCATCTTGGCGTATTATAGCACAGATTTTATAAAAAAGCAATATTGTCCTGTATTTAATCGCAATTTTGTTCATTGACTAAGTTTTCTATGTGTGTTATTATATTTAAAAGAACCTTAAATGTAAAAGGAGGATAAATATGAAAAGGTTTCTATGTGTTTTACTTGCTTTGGTCATGCTCTCCGGTATGATTACGGTCGCATCAGCAGCGGAGATTACCCTTACCGCATCGGATGTGGCTGATAAGTCAGATACAGGCGTAGCTGTTGTTGACGGAAGTATAAAAAGCTGGAAGGACGGGGGCTACGTTGGCTTCAAGGTAAAAATGGATGGTGTAAAGTCTATTTCAATGGAGGTTTCCACAGTTATCGTTGACTGGACAAACGGCGAAGCTTTCAGAATAAGACTTGACAACCCAAAAGACGGTGAGTTTTTGGGTTATATGCTTATAAATAAAAACGGTACCAATACATATAAAATGGCAGTTGAAGGCACCTTCACGGGTGAGAGAATGCTCTACATCGTGCAGAACTATCATATGCAGGGACACGTTGATATAAAGAGTGTTACTCTGTCATCTGAGGAATATACTCCTGAATTGCTGACTCCTGTGCCGGACAGTGATATTATTGATAATTATTCGGATACCTGGGTTGCAACAGACGGCCTGGGAAGACGTATTGCAGACTATGAAGAAGCCGGCCCCGTGAAAGAGGGAGAACGTCAGGTGGGAATTTTCTACTGGCCTAACCATCAGGGAGATAAGAGCGCGGTAATTGCATCTGAGGCTATTAAAAAATATCCCGAAGCTAAGACCGATTATGATCATCCGATTTGGTTTACTCCCGGCAACTCAAGTCCCGGTTCAATTTATTGGAATGAGCCTCTCTTCGGCTTTTATAACGGCGAAGATTACTGGGTATTCCGTCGCCATGCGGAAATGCTTGCAAATGCAGGCGTGGATGCCATATTCTTCGATTGCACCAACGGCGACAGAAGCTTTGTAATATCTGCGGGTATGTGCTTCAAAGCATTCCACGATGCAAGGGAAGCGGGCATTGATGCACCGAAAATTTCCTTCTATATGCCCATGGGTGCAACTCACGAAGAAAAATGGCGTATGTTAAAATCCGCTTATCTCAACTTCTACGAAAGCGGAGAATATGCTGACCTCTGGTTTATGCTTGACGGTAAACCCATGCTTCTTGCAAACGAAATTGAAGGCGGAACAGGCAGGGCGGATAAGGAAGATCCCGAAGATATGGGACTTGCTTCCGATATTAAAAAATTCTTTTCTGTAAGGGGAAGCGGTGCCCGCCGTGCAGAAGATTATCTTGAGGGAGATTGGCACTGGTTAAGTCCCTATCCTCAGCCTCTTCGTGGCATTTGTGATGACGGAAGAGCGGAATTTATAAACGTAGGCGTTGCTTTAAATGAATCATACGAAACCGGAGGCGTGGGTACAGAAGCCTTTTCCGATGAATATATAAAGGGCCGTAGCTATACTGAAGCCTTCGGCGAAGATTACAGACCTGAGGCAACTCGTCACGGCTATTTCATGCAGGAACAGATTTCACGCGCTTTAACAGAAGATCCTCACTTTGTATTTATTACAGGCTGGAACGAATGGCATGTAAGCCGTTCCAAGGAGCTCGGCGGAAAAACCAACGTATTTATCGACCTTTTCGATGATGAGGGAAGCCGTGATATTGAACCTACAAAAGGCCCCTTGGGTGACGACTATTATAATCTTATGGCTGACTTTATAAGGAAGTACAAAGGAGTTCGTCCTGCACCTTTAGCAAGCGGTGCAAAGACCATTGATATTAAAGGAGATGTCTCTCAGTGGGATGGCGTAGGTCCTGAGTTTGTTGCAGATATGGGCGGTTATGAAAGAGATGTATATTCAAATAAGGACGTGGAAACTCAGGAATTGCTTCACTATACCGCAAAGGTAAACAATGTAATATTGCGTTCCAAAGTAAGCTATGATGAAAAAAATATTTACTTTATGGTAAAAACTAAGGATGCCATAAAGGAAGGCAAAAACTTTATGCATCTTTATATAAACACCGACAGAAACTATCAGACAGGCTGGGAAGGCTATGACTATGCCGTAAATATCGGTGAACTCGGCAAGGTTTCAAAGTTTGGTGACAAGGCATACACACTTACTGACGCAGGAAAAGCAACTTACAGCATAAATGATAACGTAATGCAGCTTGCGATTCCCAGAAGCATAATCGGAAAAACAGCGGACGTTGAAATGGAATTCAAGTGGTCAGATTATGTCGATATTGCAGGTGATGTACTTAACTTCTATCTTGAAGGCTCAACTGCACCAATGGGACGTTTTAACTATCTTTATACAGAAATAGAGCAGAAGTCTTTAACCGAAACAGAAAGACTTAATCTTACGGATTGCACCGTGATGGTGGCAGGCAAAAACGAAATGGTTGTAAACGGCGGAAAAATGAAGGTTTATGAGCCGGATACAAGATATTCTACTGTTACTGAAAACGGCATGCTCTATTTCCCCGCAGTAGCACTTTCCGACATTTTAGGCTACGGAAGAACAAAGGTTGAGTGGGGCAATGTTGAAAGCGATATGTTAATTGTGAAGACTCACACCCTTGAAAATTCCACCGATGAGGATGCGACGTGGAACGGAAAGAAGATTGTTTCTACATGGATTTATACAACAGCAGGCACAAACGAAGTATTTATCGGAGGAAGAAGTGCTACGCTCACTCATCCTGTTAAGGTTATAAACGGACTTTGCTATGTTCCGGCAAGCCTGCTTTCCGATTGCTTCGGATATAAAGTAACAAATAACGGCGATGTGTGGACAATGACAAAATCCGGCGTGTCTGCTGAGCTTACAGCTAAAGCGGCAGAGCTTATTAGATAAGGAGGCATTGATATGAAGAAAATATTATCATTATTATTTGTTTGTTCGTTAATACTTTGCCTTATGATTCCCGTATCGGCTGCCGAATATCTTGATAAGTCCATGTTTACTGTGAGGGTTTCAAGCCTTTATCCCGAATCAAGCGTTGATTATATGATTGACGGTGATGCAAAAACCTACTGGCATTCCTTCTACAGAGCTGAAGGCTCTACTATCGTTGAAAAGGATAAGGTTCCTTATTACATTTATATTGAACTTCCGGCAGAAGAGGTTATTTCGGGATTTACCTACACTCCCCGTATTGACAACACAAACGGAACTGCAAGAAGCTATAATTTCTATGCATCCATCGACGGAGAAACGGCTTATCTTATAGATTCCGGTGAAGGCATTCAGGACAAAACGCCTTTTACAAAGGATTTTGGAAAGAGCTATAGGGTGAAGGGAATTGTATTTGAAATCACATCAAGTGTTAACTCATATGGTACCTGTGCGGAATTCGACCTTATAAGGGGAAGCGGAAGCACTACGGAAATACCCAAGGGCTCCTATGTAAGCATGAAGGGCGGAAGTGCTACACTTGCTCCCGAGGATGACCCTTATTATGTTAAGAATCCCATTAAAAGAGACGGATGGAAAGTAAGTGTAAACAGTGTAAGAGAAACTTCTCCCGCTTCCTTGATGACAGACGGAGAAAAAGATACCTACTGGCATTCAAATTACACAAATGAAGGCTCCAAAATAACAGGTCACGACGAGCCTCCCTTCCTTATTACGATTGAGCTTCCCGCATCTGAGTATGTAAGCGGACTTTCCTACACTCCCCGTCAGGATCAGGGAACGGGCAGATTTTTAACATATAACGTATATGCAGCGGATTCCGCGGATGGCGAAAAATATCTTGTAAAAAGCGGAGATTTTATGAACAGCCCGGCAAACGGAACTGTGGACTTCGGAATAAACATAAAGGCAAAGGTATTTATTCTTGAAGCTACAGCCACTCAGGGCGGCTACGGCACCTGTGCAGAAATAAATTTAAGCGGTAAGGATGAAAAATATAATTCGGCCGAAAGTGCGGAGGCCTTCGAGGAAGCTATGGCTGAAATAAGACCTTATACGGTGAATACAGATGGCTTTATTATTACGGCAAACTCCTCCTGGGGCGATAATATGACAGCTGCTGCGGCGTTTGACGGAAAGAATAATACAATCTGGCACACCGATCCCGCCGACAAAGGCAAAACCTTTGTTATAACCGTAGATATGGGAAAAGAACATTCCTTAAAAGGATTTGACTATGTGCCCAGAAACAATGACGATTCGGGATTTTTATTCAAATTCTCGGTTCTCGGTAGTGTTGACGGCAAAGACTATTTCGACTTAAACGGAGAAATGATTGAAATAAAACAGGAAGAAATGGATAAGAAAAAGACCTATCATTTCGACTTTCCTTCAATTGAGGATGCAAGATTTATAAAAATCGAAATTCATTCAAGCTTTTTAGGTCACGCTTCTGTGGGAGAATTTGTTCTTTACGAAACAAGGGAAAGCTTTGAGAATGCAAATAAAAAGGACACCGAGAAATATGTTCTTGCAATAGGCAGAAAAGAAATAACTGCAGAGCATAACGATGAAAAAACGGAAATTACCTTGGACGTTGCTCCCTATATTGATAACGGCAGAACAATGATTCCTTTAAGAGGACTTCTTGAGGCAATGGGGGCTACCATCGAGTGGCAGGGTGATACAAGAACAATCGTGGTTAAGAAGGATGTAAACGTAATAACCCTTCAGATTATTAACAACCTTGTTTATGTGTATAAGTATGTGGGCGGCGAATATAAAACTGTTCGTTATACTTTGGATGTACCGCCTAAAATCAAGGATTCAAGAACCTTTATTCCCATAAGATTTGTGTCCGAGCACCTTGGATATTCTGTGACATGGAATGGCGAAACTCAGGAAATTACAATAGAAAATAAGTAAGAAAAAGTGCTGTGGCTTTGCCACAGCACTTTTATATTAAGGAAAGGTATAGCTTTTTGATATCCTCTATGGTAACTTCTCTTGGGTTACCCGGGCGGCAGGCATCATAAAATGCACTTTCGGAAAGAAAGTCAATGTCATCTTCCGAGGCGATATCCCGGAGGTCTTTCGGGATTTTAAGTGCGGCGGAGAGATTTTTTACAGCCTCGATTGCCGCATCCTTTGCTTCTTCTTCGGATAAAGCGTCTGTATTTTCGCATCCCATAGCCTTTGCAATATGTCGGTATTTATCGCCCACCCAGTCACGGTTAAATTCCATAACGTGAGGGAGAATTATTGCATTGGCAACACCGTGCGGTGTTTTGTAAAAGGCACTTATCGGGTGGGACATTGAGTGAACTATGCCAAGGCCTGCGTTGGAAAATCCCATTCCGGCAATAAACTGACCGAGAGCCATAGAAGAAAAAGCGTCTTTATTACCCTCTGCGGCATCCTTTAATGATGAGGATATAAGGCGGATTGCGTTTAAGGTTAAAATGTCTGAAAGCGGAGTTGCGTTTTTAGTTATATAACCTTCGATGGCATGGGTTAAAGCATCCATTCCCGTGGCGGCAGTAAGGTCAGGAGGCATTGAAATCATCATGGAAGGATCAACAAATGCGGCCACGGGGATTGACTGATGGCAAATGCACACCATCTTTTTCTTATTATCAGAATCGGTAATTACAAAAAATACCGTGGCTTCTGCAGCACTTCCTGCCGTTGTTGGTACGGCCAAAAGAGGAACCGGGCGGTTTTTAACATTCTTAAATCCTTCTAAACTTACGACATCGGAAAATTCGGGGTTGGTTATGATTATTCCTATTGCTTTGGCTGTATCAATGGGACTTCCTCCTCCGACCGCAAGGATAAAATCCGCACCGGAGGCTTTGTATGCATCAACGCCCTTTGATACGCTGTCTGTAGAAGGGTTTGGTTCTATCTCGGAAAAAATTTCAAAGGGAATGTTGAATTTTTCCAGAATGTCTGTAACCTTGTCTGTGATTTTAGCAAGGCATAAGTCATTGTCTGTGACAACGAAGGCTTTTTTTAATCCTCGGTGCTTCACTTCACCGGGAATTTCCTCGATAGCACCTTCTCCGTGATAAGAAGTTTCGTTAAAAATAAATTTATGCGGCAAAAAAATCATTCCTTTCAAGGAATAGTTTGCCGCATAGTATGTTTTCTATTCATTATCTTACATCTTTTGGTGATTTCCCCAGTATTTTAAAAAACACATTTCTGAAATGATTTGAGGAAGAAAAGCCCGACCGCCAGCTTACTTCTTCAACGGGCATATCCGTCTGGGTAAGAAGATAAAGTGCGTGCTGTATACACACATTATGCTTGTAATTTATGGGCGAAACGCCGGTTGCCTTTTTAAAGGCGGCATAAAAATGCGGCTCCGAATAGTTGCAGAGGGATGCAAGATGGGAAACGGTTATGCTTTTATTATAGTTCTGCTCAATGTATTCTATGGCGGGTAAAACAGCAGAAAGGGCAGGGTTACCCACGGTCAGTTTTCCTGAAAGATCAGAAAGAAGTAGATAAAATTTTCCCAAAGCCTCTGTGTGATTGCTTTCGTAGGAAGCATAAATTTCGTTAAATATATCAGCAGGATAATTTTTTAAAATCTGAAAAGGGAAAGAAGAAAAAGCCTTTCTGTCGGTAAAAGAGAAGCTGACAGAATAAAATATTACCTCCGGCTCACCTTGCCAGAAGGAGTAATACTTTGTGCCGGCGGCAATATAAATAAGGTCACCCTCGTTTGCAAAAAGAGTTTTGCCATGATACAAAAACTCTGCAGTACCGCATAATAGGTAACCTATGCAGGGGCTTGTGAAGGTAATAAAGTCCCCGGTTGTGTGATGTTTGGGATAAGCGTATTTATCCATATAAAAGGATTTCACATAAATTTTTTCGTTCATACAATCACCGAATCATAGAATAGTTACTTTTTTGGATAGTATACGCTATTGAAAAGCTTTTGTCAAGATAGTATACTTAAGCCGAGGAGTGATATTATGGAAATAAAGCAGATTATTTTTCCCGAAGTAAATAAAGTAGAAATTGTAACTAAAAATGAAGAATTAAAGCCAGGCTCGGTTTGCGTAAGAACTATGGTAAGTACGGTAAGCCCCGGAACAGAGAGAGCAAACATCACAGGAGATTTAAATGTTTCGGCATCAACCGAGCCGCCTAAGGAAGCGGTTTTCCCCAGGGTTTCAGGCTACAGCTCCGCAGGTATTGTTGAAGCTGTTGGCGAATGTGTTAAGGATTTTAAGGTGGGTGACCGTGTTGCCCTTTACTGGAGTTTACACAAAGACTATAATATAGTGGCAAGAAATCAGGTTGTGAAAATCCCGTCGGAGGATATATCGTATAACGAAGCAGCACTTTCTTTTATATCCACATTCCCCATGGCGGCAATAAGAAAAACCCGTCTGGAAATGGGAGAAAGTGCCCTTGTAATGGGACTTGGAACGCTTGGACAGATTGCGGTAAGGCTTCTTAAGGCGTCGGGGGCAACTCCTATAATTGCAGCGGACCCCATAAAGGAAAAAAGAGATGCGGCCTTGATGGGCGGTGCAGATTACGCACTTGATCCTTTAGAAAACGGCTTTGCCGAAAAGGTAAAGGAGCTTACCGGCGGAGGAGCAAAGGTAGCAATTGAAGTAACCGGTGTTGGGGCAGGACTTTCAGGTGCTCTCGACTGTATGGCCGGGTTTGGAAGGGTTGCACTCCTTGGATGTACAAGAGATAAAAACTTTACGATAGACTATTACAGAAAGGTGCATGCACCGGGCATCAGCTTAATCGGTGCACATACTATTGCACGCCCTGAGCATGAATCATCCCCCGGTTTATTTACCCACCGTGACGATATGATAGCGGTATTAAATCTTTTGAAATACAAGAGAATTTCCTTTGATGATATGCTTGGCGAGGTTTATTCCCCTGCTGATTGCGAAAAGGTCTACGACAGACTTATAAATGATAAAAATTTCCCTGCAGTAGTGCAGTTTGACTGGAGGATGCTTTGATGAGAAGAATAAAGGCAGTACAAATCGGCCTCGGTCATGACCATGCCCCGGCACCCTTTGTGACAATGCCCTACTTAAGCGATTTATTTGAGCTTTGCGGCCTTGTAATTCCGTCAGAGGAAGAAGGAAAATATGACAGAAAGAAAGGGGCTGTAAAGCTTCCTTTACTGACTCTTTCCGAGGCACTTGAAAATGAAGAAATCGAAGCGGTATTTATCGAAACCGAAGAAAAATATCTTACGAAATACTCCATTTTATCCTTAAAGGCTGGAAAGCACGTTTATATGGATAAGCCCGGTGGAAGCGACCACGAGGAGTTTTTAGAGGCAATACGCCTTGCAAAGGAAAAGAAAAAGGTTCTTCATATGGGCTATATGTACCGTTATAACCCGGTAATTTCCGATTTAATGAAGAAAATCAAAGAAGGCTACTTAGGTGAAATATTCAGCGTTGAAGCACAGATGAACGGCATTTCTCCCCCCACGGAGGAAAAGCGTCATTGGCTTTCCGGCATCGACGGCGGAATGATGTACTTTTTAGGCTGCCATATGGTTGACCTTGTAATAAGCATTTTGGGTGAGCCTGAGGAAATTATCCCCCATAATATAGCAACGGGACATTCTGGCAAAGTGGTAAATGACTACGGTCTTGCGATTTTTAAATATAAAAACGCACAGGCTATTGTTAAAAGCTCTGCCGCAGAATACGGCGGTTTCCCGAGAAGACAGCTTGTTGTGTGCGGAAGCAAGGGAACTGCTGAGGTTAAGCCTCTTGAAATGCATTCAGGCGGTGATGCTCACCACACAACCGTTTGCTATTATATGAATCCAGTGTGGAATGACAGGGGAGAAACTCTGGTAAGCGAAGAATATGACCGCTATAAAGCGTTGATTGAGTCCTTCGGTCTTGAAATACTTGGCGAAATAGAAAATCCCTACACGGCGGAATATGAAATTGCAGTCCATAAGGCAACCCTTAAGGCGGCAGGAATTATAAAGTGAGGTAAATTATGAAAGCGATACTTGTAAATGATGATAAGTCCTTAAGATGGGACGAGGTTGAAAATCCCGTAATAAAGCCCGATGAGGTATTGGTTGAAATCCACGCCGCTGCACTTAACCGTGCAGATTTGATGCAAAGAGAAGGAGACTATCCTCCGCCCCCCGGATGCCCCGAATGGATGGGACTTGAAATTGCAGGCGTAATAAAGGAAGTAGGTTCTGTTGCCAAGGAAAAATCCAACTGGAAGGTGGGAGACAAGGTTTGTGCACTTCTTGGCGGTGGCGGCTATGCAGAATTTGTCAGCGTAAGATATGATATGTTAATGCCGGTACCTGCTAACTGCACAATGGTTGAAGCATCCGCCATTCCCGAAGCTTTTGCAACGGCTTATCTTAATCTTTTCATCGAAGGCGGAATAAAGGAAGGAAACACCCTTTTAATGAATGCAGGTGCCAGCGGACTTGCAAGCGTAATTATTCCTATGGCAAAGGCTTTCGGCGTAAGGGTTATCACAACGGTACTGACAGAAGACAAAAAGGAAGCAATAGCCCATCTCAACGCCGACAGAGTGGTAGTATCGGAGAAAGAAGATATAGTTGAGGTTCTTAAGGAAGAACTCAGTGCAGGTCACGGCGTTGATGTTGCAATTGACTGTCTTGGCGGAGATTTTATGGGCAAGTGCATCCACTACCTGACACACGGTGCACGCTGGATAATGATTGCAGCCCTTGCAGGCACGAAAACAGAAATTGACTTAAAGAACATATATGTAAGAAATGTCAGAATAATCGGAAGCACACTGCGTTCAAGAACTCCCGATATGAAGGCGTTTATCCTTTCTGAGCTTGTTAAAAACGTATACCCGAAAATTGAAGCGGGACAGGTCATGCCCACAATTTACAAGGTTTTACCCATAACCGAGGCAGAAAGTGCCCACGAAATTTTATACCGCGGAGAAAATGTGGGCAAGGTGGTACTTACAGTTAAGTAAACGTGTTCGGATGCTAACGCATTTGCTTAAAGAATAATGTTGATTTTTGTCCGTCCGTATGGTATAATACGGACGGATTTTTTATTGGAAAGAGACGGTAAAATGATTAAAGATAAAGCTTTTTACAGAGAGTTTTTCAGCCTTTATGTTATGCTTGTGCTTCAGAATGTGATAGTTCTCGGCGTAAATTTAGCTGACAATATAATGATAGGCTCTTACAGCGAAACGGCACTTTCCGGAGTTGCGGCGGTAAACCAGATTCAGTTTGTGTTTCAGCAGATTATTATGGGCTGCGGCGATGCAATCGTTGTTCTCGGAAGTCAGTACTGGGGGCAGAAAAGATGCAAAGAAGTTAATAAAATTTCATTTTCTGCCATGACGTTGGCACTTTTAGCTGCAGCCATCCTTTTCACCCTTGCCCTTTTTATTCCTGAAAAGGTTGTGGGAATTTTTACACCCACCGAGGCAATTGTGGCATCTGGCGTTGAGTATATAAATATCATAAAATACACCTACATAATTTTCGCAATCACAAACGTGCTTCTTGCGACTTTAAGATGTGTGGAAACGGTAAAAATCGCCTTTTTAGTTTCCCTTGCAACGCTTTTTATAAACTGCTCCATAAATTTTGTTTTAATCGAAGGTCGCTTCGGCTTTCCCGAGCTTGGCGTAACGGGTGCGGCAATAGGAACGCTTACGGCAAGAATAATAGAACTTGTTATCGTTATAATTTATGTTGCATTTTACGATAAAAAGCTTAAGATAAAGCTTACTGAGTACATAAAGATAGATAACAAGCTTTATTCCGACTATATAAAAATTGCCCGCTCTGTTGTATTGGTTGCGGCAATGTTCGGCGTATCAACGGCGCTTCAGACCGTAATCTTAGGTCATATGTCCGATGCGGCAATTGCGGCAAATTCCGTATCCACATCCCTTTTCCAGACCCTTAAGGTGGCATCCATCGGTGCATCTGCCGCAACGAGCGTCATCATAGGAAAGGCTGTGGGAACAGGAAACATAGAAAAGGTTAAAAGCTATACAAAAACCCTTCAGATTATGTTTATCATAATAGGAGCTGTTACAAGCACTCTTTTATTCTTCTTAAGGATTCCGATTTTGTCTCTTTATGATTTAAGCGAGGAAACAAAATATCTTGCTAATGCATTTATTTTGGTGCTTTGTGTAACGGGCTTTGGTACGGCATATCAGATGCCTGCATTAACCGGTATAGTAAGGGGCGGGGGAGATCCCGACTTTATCTTGAAAAACGATATTATAAGCATATGGTGCATCGTTCTTCCTGTGTCATTTCTTGCGGCGTTCTACTGGCACTGGCATCCCATTGCCGTGGTGTTCTGCTTAAACGCCGATCAGATTTTCAAATGCGGTGCGGCGGCAATTAAAACCAACAGCTACACCTGGATAAAAAGCCTTACAAGGGAGACGAAAAATGGATAATCTTCAGAATCTTCACACTCATTCAACCTACTGTGACGGAAAACATACTTTAGAAGAAATGGTGAATTACGCCGTAAAAAAGGGTTTTTCTTCCCTGGGCTTTTCGGGGCATTCATATATGTTTTTTTCAGAAAGCTATTCGATGAGTTTATCGGGCACCGAGGAATATAAAAAGGAAGTTTCTTATCTTAAAGAAAAATACAAAGGGAAAATCGATATATTCTGCGGACTTGAATTTGAAAAGTATTCAAAGGTGGAACTTAAGGACTATGACTACATAATAGCATCAAGCCACTATTTTAAGATAGGGGATAGCTATGTAGGCTTTGACCGTTCAAAGGACGAGGTTAAAAGGGTGATTGACACATACTTTGAAGGAAGCGGAATTTCCTTTGCAAAGGCATACTACAGTGAGGTTGCAGAACTTCCGTCTTATGGAAAATTCGATATATTGGGGCATTTTGACCTAGCTGCAAAAACTGTGGAGCAGGGACACTTTTTCGATATTGAAAGCAGGGAATACTTAGATGCGGCAATTACGGCAATTGATGCCGTATCAGGTAAAATTCCCTTTTTCGAGGTAAACACCGGGGCAATTTCAAGGGGCTACAGACACCTTCCTTATCCGTCCATTACCCTGATGAAGGAGTTTAAGAAAAGGGGCTTTGGTGCTGTGATAAGCTCCGACTGTCACGACGGGGAGCATCTTGATACGGGCTTTTTCCTTGCAAGAGAGCTTCTTACAGAATCTGGCTTTACAGAGAAATATATACTTACCGAAAGCGGCTTTAAAGCCGTAAGCTTATGAGGTGAAATATGGCTGAACTTATAGAAGGCTTTATGAATTTAAGCCTGATAACAAAAATAATGCTTGTCTTTTCTATCATTGCGGCACTTGACCGTATTATAGGGAACAAATTCGGTCTCGGCAAGGAATTCGAGCGCGGCTTTATGCTGATGGGCGTAATGATGCTCACAATGACGGGTATGATAATAATATCACCCCTTCTTTCCAAAATGCTGGAGCCTTGCTTTTCAGGCATTTACAACCTTTTCGGAATTGATCCATCAGTAATTCCTGCATCACTTTTCGCAAACGATATGGGCGGTGCACCTCTTTCTCGTGATGTGGCGATGAATCCTGAGGTTGGAATGTTTAACGCCCTTATAACCTCATCAATGATGGGCGCAACCATTTCCTATACCATTCCTTTTTCATTGGGAACAGTTAAAAAGGAGCAGCATAAGGAGCTTATCGTAGGGCTTTTGTGCGGTATCGTTACAATTCCCATCGGGTGCTTTGTGGGCGGCCTTATGTGCAGAATAAACATTTTAACTCTGCTTTTAAACATTTTGCCTCTTGTGATTTTTTCACTTCTTATTGCACTGGGGCTTTTCTTTTTCCCTGATTTATCGGTTAAAGTTTTTTCATGGGTAGGAAAGATAATAACCGTGATTATAACGGTGGGATTGGTCCTTGGCGGAATTGAATTTCTGACAAAGGCAAAAATAACGGACTCTCTCGTTTCGATTGAAGAAGGTACTTATGTGTGTATGAACGCATCAATTGTTATGTCGGGGGCGTTTCCGCTTATATATGTTATATCGAAAATTCTCCGTAAGCCCATGGAAAAGCTGGGAGAAAAGATGGGCATAAACAGCGACTCTGCCATAGGCTTTGTGTCAACATTGGCAACCAATGTAACAACACTTGGCAATATGGAAAAAATGGATAAAAAGGGAGCGGTATTAAATTCTGCCTTCCTGGTTTCCGCCGCTTTCACCTTTGCGGGGCATCTTGCTTTTACCCTTGCCTTTGACGGGGCATACATCTATCCCATGATAGTGGGAAAGGTGACGGCCGGCATAATGGCGGTTTTCGTTGCAATGATTATTTATAAGAGAATATATGAAAAAGAGCTGTAATTTTTACAGCTCTTTTCTGTACCTTCCGGGACTTGTTTTCATAATTTTTTTAAACACACGGCAAAAGCTTTTTGAGTCGGCAAAGCCAACCTGAAATGCAACCTCATCAAGCATTGCTCTGCTTTCCTTAAGGTGAATACAGGCAATTTCCACGCGGTGGCGGTTAAGCACACTGTAAAATGTTTCCCCGGTGATTTTTTTAAATACTCTGCAGAAATTGCTCTTGCTGTATCCGCATTCTTCCGATACATAGTCGATATTTAACGGCTTTGAATATTCTTTGTATATAATCTGAATTGCCTTTTCTACTCTTATGATATCGCGTATGTCCTTCGACTGAATATCTGTATTTTCGTTTTTGGCAAAATCACGTATAAGAATGTGACATATCTTGAAAATATTTCCTTTTACGGCAAGATCCGAAAATTCCGTGCGGTTTGTCATTAAAAATGCGGTTTCGTTAAGGAGTGTACGGAGCTTTATTCCTGCATCACTGTTCTCGCACTTTTCTATAAGAACATTAAAGTTGAATTTCATAAATAAATCAAAGTGTTTTGAAAGTAATCCCGGGCCGGTTTCTATGGTAAGCATTTTTGCTTTTTTTGGTGATTTGATTTCGTGAGATGCCATAGGCTTGACAAAAGCGAGGTCTCCTTCTTTCAGCACATATTTTCTGTTGTCGATTATTATTTCATATTCGCCCTCTATGCAATAGCTTAATTCTATTTCGGGATGTCTGTGAATGGGGAAATCCTCGGAGGGTCCTGAAGATACAAAGTATGCATCTTTGTCAGCAAGCAATTTCTGGTAAATCAAATTAATCAACTCCTCTTAAAAACAGTATAACACCAAGAAAAAGTCAAATCAATACATTTGTGAATATTTGCGAATTTTTTAAGAATAAACATCCTTGCCGAAGAAAAAGTAAGGATGTATACTTGAAGTAAACAGGAGGGATTTATATGAAAGACCTATTTATGGGGGCAGCCCGTGAAGTAATAACACCGAAAGTCGGAGCTCTTTTATACGGATATGTTCCCGATTTACATTCTGAAAAGGTGGCAGATGAACTTACGGCAACCGCATTTTATTTCAGACAAGGGGAAAAAGAGGCCCTTATGATAAGCCTTGCGGTGTGCCAGATAAATACAGCTCTTTCTGACAGGATAAGGGATTTAATTGAAGAAAAGTTCAATATTCCCGAGGAAAACTGCATTTTAGCCGCATTTCACACTCATTCGGGACCTAATGTTGCGGGAACCGAGGGATGGGGAGATATTGACAGAGATTACTGTGATGAAATTTTCATTCCGGGAATAATTAGGGCTACAGAAGCGGCTGTTAAAAAGGCAGAAAGAGTGAGAGCTGGCGTTTCCAAAGGAGAATCCCTTGTGGGGGTAAACCGCCGTGAAATAAGAGCAAACAATAAAATTGACTTCGGTCAGAATCCGTGGGGATGTTTCAATCCCAGAATGACGGTAATATCGTTCAAAAACGATGAGGGCAATGTTGTTGCCAACATTATCCATTACGGAGCACATTGCACCGCAGCAGGCAGAAACACCGAAATAAGCCGTGACTGGGCGGGGGTTATGGTTGACTCTCTCGAAAAGGAAAGCGGAGGAATTACTGCATTTTTCAACGGTGCAGAAGGAGATGTGGGGCCGAGACTTTCAAACGGTGGTACGACAGGCGATATGAGCCATGTAAAGGAAACAGGAGAAATTGCAGGTCGTGATGCGGTGAGAATTTTTAAGGAAATAAAGGATTTTTATCCTGCAGAGCTTAAAGCATCGCAAGCTGTGATTGAAATTCCACTTAAAAAGAGACTTTCAAAAGAAGAAGCAAAGGAAATGTACGAAGCATATAAACATCATACGGTAAATGTATGGGGAATGACGAGAGTGCATCTTGAAAAAGTTATTGCATCCTATGAAGAAGGCTATGAGGATAAAGAGTTTATCGAAATCCCTCAGGTTGTAATAGGAATAGGTAACGTATTTTTTGCATCAACACCATTTGAACCTTTTTCCGAAATCGGATTGAGGGCGGATAAAATGGCAGAGGACGCCGAGGTTTTAATGCTTTCAAATGCAAACGGCTCTGAAGGCTATTTTATAACGGAAGATGCTCTTTGCCGCGGAGGATACGAAGTAAATATGTGGTTATACAAGGATATTCAGCCTTATTCCGACGATGCGGACTGGCATCTTGCAATGCGCACGGCTGAACATATAAAGAAAGTAAAGGAGAGTTAATATGTACAGAATAGGAATTGAAGAAATAAACGAGCTGAAAAAGGTAATTGAATCGGGAGATCTTTTTAAAATAAACGACGGAATCCGTGAATCACGTAAGGTTGAAGATAAGCTGAAATCAATTTTCAAAGCGGAATATTCCATTTTTATGACAAGCGGTCACGCAGCACTTACTTCTGCCCTGGTGGCTCTCGGAATAGGCCCCGGAGATCAGGTTATAGTTCCTGCCTATACATACATAGCAACGGCAATAGCGGTTGTTGCAGCCGGTGCGATTCCGGTTATTGCCGAGGTTGACGATACGCTTACCATATCGCCCGCTGATATAGAAAGAAAAATAACACCTGCAACAAAGGCTGTTATGCCGGTTCATATTCAGGGCTTCCCCTGTAATATGGATGCTGTAAGGGAAATTGCGAAAAGGCATAATCTCTTTGTTATAGAAGACGCCTGTCAGGCTGTGGGCGGAAAATATAAGGATAAGTATCTTGGTGCAATAGGCGATGCGGGGGCATTCAGCTTTAACTATTTCAAAATTGCAAGCTGCGGTGAAGGGGGAGGCTTTCTTACAAACAATAAAGATGCTTTTGAACGAGCCCTTATTTATCACGACAGCAGTGCAATAGCATTTTTCGGAGACCAGCTGGATGGTGTTTCAACGCCCAATTTCTGCGGGCAGGAATTTCGCTCCAACGAAATTTGTGCGGCGGTTTTAAATATTCAGCTTGATCGCCTGGATGGAATTTTAACCGATTTAAGGAAAAATAAAAAGTATCTTATGGAAAAACTTTCCGACGTGGCAACATTTATTCCGTCAAATGACATAGAAGGGGATTGCGGAACTACCCTTGCATTCAGCTTTGATTCAGCAGATAAAGCGTGGAATTTTGCCTATGCTGAAGGAATAAGAGGGACAATTCCCATAAGAACCGGCAAGCACGTTTACCGTAATTGGGATTGTGTTATGGAAAAGAGGGGGGCTTTTAATCCGCTTATGGATCCCTTCCGTATGGAAGCCAACAAGGGGATAATTCCCGATTACCGCGAGGATATGTGCCCTGAAACCCTTGATAAGCTTTCAAAGGTTGTGTATATGAGTATGAATCCCGATGCAACAAAGGAAGAGCTTGATGCTACGGTTGAAGCAGTGAGAAAGGCAATTGCCGGACTTTAATATGGAAATGTGATTAAAAAAAGCGACTTTCAGATTAGAAATTTCTAATCTGAAAGTCGCTTTTTATCAGCTTTAACGGTGGGCGAAAAAACGCTGTTCGCGTTTTTCAATTTGTCTGCCTCCGCTTGAACGTAAGAAAACTTTTGTTTTCTTTTAGTACCCGAAAAATCTTGTTTAGATTTTTAACCGGGTACTACCTTACTCCGCATCGGCTTTGTTGCCGAATGCTCCGCACGGCTCCGACAGACTCTCGCAAAAAAATCTTTGTTGATTTTTTCTGCTAAAAGTCGCTTTTGTGCACTTTTAGGCAAATCAGGTCTTGATTGTCTATTTAAAATCATGTAAACTTATGTTATGATGATTATGAAATAGGGTTGGTGGTAAATATGGTATATTACAAGATTGACCTTCGTGATATCTTAAGAGTAACGCTTTTGGGCAAGGAAAAGCTTATTCCGCCGAGAATGCACTATAAACGTAATACCGTTGAGTACATCATGTACGTGGTGCTGGACGGAAAACTGCACCTAAAAGTAAATGATGAAGAAGTTACTTTGATGCCTGGAGATGTTCACATTTTCAATCAGGGAGACTATCAGGAAGCCTTCGAGAGCAGTTACTGCGAATACTATTACATCCATTTCCGCTCGCCTTACATCGAAAAGTCGGAAATGGAAGAAGCGGAATTTTTGGCACTCTGTGCAAAAAAGGAAGAAGAATTCAAGAAAATAGAGTTTTACAGAGAAAGCTGCTATGACTATTTTTATGTGTATCTGCCCGAGCACTTGCACATCGAATCTGCGAGCCTGTTTGAATATATAACAAACACTCTTAAAAACAATACACTAACACCCCTTACTCCCAGAAGCAAGAGCGTTGAAAACCGCTTTTCTGTTTCCGCATCCTTTGAAAAGATTTTGTTTAAGCTTGAAAAGTCCGAAACTCCAAAGCAGGATAACTCCCACAATATAGCCTGGAAAATAGCAGACTTTATTGATAAAAACTATTTTCTTCCCATAACAGGAGAGGATATTGCAAAGGAATTTTTCTTAAGCTTTGACTACGCCAACAGAGTTTTCGGCAAGGTTATGGGCATAAGCATAATTAAATACAGAAACGATGTGCGTCTTCAGCACGCCAAGGCACTGATGCTTGCAACAACAAAGCCGCTACTTGAAATTGCATCCGAGGTAGGCTTTGAAAACGCCCACTATTTTTCAAGAATATTTAAAAAAGAAGAGGGAATTGCCCCCTCTGAATATAAAAAGGAATTTTTACGAAGCCAGAACATAGGAGGTCATTATGAATAAGAAAATCAATGTAACCATCTGGAACGAGTTCTATCACGAAAGAACGAGGGAAAGCGTAAAGAAAATATATCCCGAAGGAATCCACGGAGCCTTAAAGGAAAAGCTTTCCGAATTCGGCGAGTATAATCTTACTGTTTTAACTCAGGATATGGAAGAGCACGGTCTTACGGATGAGGTTTTGGCAAATACCGACGTTTTAATCTGGTGGGGCCACGCAAAGCACCACGAGGTGGAAGATAGCGTTGTTGAAAAGGTTAAAGCAAGAGTGCTTGACGGTATGGGATTTATCGCCCTTCACTCAGCTCATGCAAGTAAGATATTTAAAGCTCTTATGGGCACCAGCTGTCGTGTAAAGTGGAGAGAAAATGACGAAAAGGAAAGACTCTGGGTAATTGAGCCAAGCCATCCCATTGTTAAAAATGTACCCGAGTACATAGAAATAGAGGAAGAGGAAACCTATGGCGAACGTTTTGAAATTCCCACTCCCGACGAGCTTATTTTCGTAAGCTGGTTCAAGGGTGGCGAGGTATTCAGAAGCGGATGCACCTTTAAGCGAGGCCTTGGTAAGATTTTTTACTTCCGTCCGGGTCATGAGGAATATCCCATCTATTACAGAGACGATATTATAAGAGTTATCAAAAACGCCATTGATTGGGCAAATCCCGAAGGCATTACAAAGCCTACACTGGGTCACGTTGAGCCTTTAGAGGTTGTAAAAGATAAGTTTGAAGGAAAAAGTATGGAAGAGCGTACCCATGCTAATTTAGGTAAATAATAAAGGAGAGAAAGTTATGTTAAGAATTGGTATAGTTGGTGTAGGAAACATTGCCTGCAACATCCACATCCCCGAAATAAACGCCTGCCCTGACGGAGAACTGGTTGCACTTTGCGACATTGACGAGGCAAAATTAAAGGCTGCGGGAGAAAGATTTGGTATCCCTGAGCATATGAGATTTACAGACTATAACGACCTTATAAATTGCCCCGAGGTTGATGCGGTTGAGGTTTGTACACCCAACCACCTTCACGTTCCGATAGCTCTGGCGGCGGTAAAGGTAGGAAAGCCCGTTGAGGTTGAAAAGCCCTTAACCACCACCTGCAATAGCGAAATGGAAGAGCTTGTGGCAGAAATTGAAAAGAAAAATGTTGTTAATATGATGTGCTTTTCCTACCGTTTCAAGAGCGCTGTTCGCTATGCAAAGCACTTAATCGACCAGGGCAAGCTTGGCAAAATCGTAAACGTAAATATTGAATATCTTCAGTCGGGCGTATTCATCCCCGGAAGAAGACTTGAATGGAGATTTGTGAAAGAATATGCGGGAAGCGGAACTCTTGGCGATCTTGGTGTTCACTTAATTGATATGACACGTTTCTTACTCGGCGAATTCAAAAGCGTTTCAGCCCTTTCCGCAACAGTTGTAAAGGAGAGAAGAAAGCTTGATTCCGAGGAAATCGCACCCGTATTGGTTGACGATATCACAAGCTTTATCGCAAAGCTTGAGGACGACGTAATTGCAAATTTCCTTGTAACAAAGTGTGCAATCGGCGAATCCAACACCATTAAGTATGAAATTTACGGCACCGATGGCGTTCTTAAGTTTAACTTGAACAGCCCCAACGAGCTTACACTCTGTATCGGCGAAATCGACAGGGAAACAAACTCCATTCACAAGGTAAACGTTCCCGCAAAATACCGTCTCGGTCAGGAAGAGTGCTTTATAAAAACCGTTTTGGGTAATGAATTTCCATATTATCCCGCAATCACCGAAGGCGTAAAGAGTCAGAAGATTGTGGACGCGGTATTAAAATCTGCCGAAGAGGGAAGAGTAGTTAATCTTTAACAAAAAAGTGATGTGTTTCGCCACATCACTTTTTTGTTGACATAGGAAAAAACATAAGATATAATTTTTTTAGAAGATTTATATTTTGTTAACCGTATGTTAAAAAGCAGATGGTACAATAAAATCAAAGGAGGTATTTTTATGAAGAAATGTATTGCTGTTATTCTCTCTCTGGCACTTATGCTTTCGGGTACCGTTGCGGTTTTTGCCGATGATGCCTGGAAGGAAAACACAGGTAAAATAAACCTTACGGATATGACGGTTACAGGAAGTGGTATTGCTGTTTCGGAAGGAACTGTAAAAATCACCAAGGGCGGTGACTTTACAGTAACAGGTAAAAATGAAGACTCTATGATATACATAAACACAGAGGAAAAGGTAAAGCTTCGCCTTTCGGGAATGTCACTTACAAATCCCGACGGCCCTGCAATTTTCTTTGACAATACGGATAAGGCGTTAATCACAATTGAAAAGGATACAGAAAATTATCTTAAAGACGGTGCAACCTATAATGAGGATGCAAAAGCGGTGCTTTTCTCCAATGACGATATGGAAATAAAGGGCGGCGGAAAGCTTATAATCGAAGCATCCTACAAACACGGCATCGCAGGCGATGACGATGTTGTAATAGAAAACGGAATTATCAGTATCACATCGAAAGAACACGGTATAAAGGCAAATGACCTTCTCAATATCTTAAACGGTGAAATAACTGTTACATCAAAGGAAGGTAAGGGTCTTAAGGCCGATAAGGAAATTTTAATTGAAGGCGGTAAAATAAATCTTGTTTCTGAAAAGGACGAGGGTATTGAGAGCGAAGGAACGCTTACAATAAAGGGCGGTACAATAAATATTACAGCTAAAGGCGACGGAATAAACACCGGTGCAACGGATGATGAAGCTGCTTTGGAAGTGCCTGCGGAAGGACATTTCCCAGGCGGAAAAGGCGGTAATATGGGTGGTGATGCAAAAACAGAGGAAGCTGCTGCGGCATCGGCAATTACAATTTCAGGCGGAAAAATTTACATTAAAGCAGAGGGCGACGGAATCGACTCCAACGGGAAGTTGCTTATTTCGGGTGGCGAGGTCATAGTCGACGGTCCTGCGGGAGGCGGAAACGGATCACTTGACTATGCAAGAGGCTTTGATATTACAGGCGGCACGGTTATTGCAACATCAAGCATGGGGATGGTAAATATTCCATCTACGGTTACTCAAAATACTCTTAAAGTGACATTTAATTCAGGCTATGATGGCGGAAGAGAAATCGTCATAAAAGAAGGCGAAAACGAAATTTTAAAGGTTATGCCTGCGGTTTCCTTCCGTGGAATAGTTTTCTCATCTGCTAAGCTTGAAAATGGAAAAACATATAAAGTTTTTGCAGGTGGAAATGAAGAAGCAACCTTTGTTGTTGAGGAATCTCTTACATCTGTAGGAAATAGAGCAGGAGAAGGTAAAGAACGTCCTGAAGGGGGCGATAAAGGCCGCCCAGGAGAAAATCGCCATGAAGACAGGGGAGACGGGAAAAAGGATAGCGATGTGATACGTGTTACATTGGACGGAAAACTGATTAGTTTTAATACCGATCCTGTAATTAAAAACGGAACTACGCTTGTGGGTTTCCGTGCGATATTGGAAGCTCTTGGTGCAACGGTTACATGGGATGGCGAAAAGCGCTGTGCCATAGCAGAAAAGGACGGAATTAAAATAGAACTTTATATTGATTCTGTTACTGCGTATGTAAACGGTGAAGAAAAGACACTTTTAACAGCACCGGAAATTATAAACGGCTCCACAATGATACCGGTAAGATTTGTTTCGGAAAATCTTGGGATGAAAGTTACATGGAATGAATCTGAACGAAAAGTAATAATAGAAAGTCAGCAATAAAAAAATCGGTGCATAGCACCGATTTTTTATTTATGTCCCATAGCGTAGCCTGAAAAGCCGTCAAGCACATACTGCCCCGATTTTCTTATGACAAGGGAAACCTCATCATCCTTGAAATAAAGGTGAATAACAACCTGACCGAAATAGTTGTCGATAATCTGCATTTTTATTGAAAACTTGTCCTTTTCGCTCCAGGCACCGGAGGCAACGGCGGAAAATGCACCTTCTTCGTTTTTACCCATACAGGTTTTGTGGGTACGCATACCGAGGGAAAAATCAATAGGTTTGTTTTCGCAAAGCCCAAAGGGAATTGTGAAGATTTTCCCTTCCTTTGTAAAGGTGAATTTTCCTTCTTTATCATAAAGTGTCAGGGTAATATCTTCCATTTTCAGGGTGTTTTCAGAAAGGTGATAGGTTACGCCTGAAACTTTTTTTGCAGTTTCGGAATTTTTTTTGCCTTTTGCCGTAAAAAGCTTACGGGAGCTTAAATATTCCGAAAGTTCATTGAAAGCATCGGGATTTTCGGGAAGGGCTTCGTTTTTAATTGAAGGGATAAGATGCTTTAACACTTCATGGAAAATTATGTGCCGTGATGATGCTGAACCCTGATTATCTGAAGTGATAACGAAGATAAAGTCCTTTTCCTCATCACAGATGGCAAGCTGGTCGCCCATTCCGATAAGAGAAAAACCACTGTCGTGGGTTTTCCATATAAGATAGCCATAGCCCGATGTGTCAAATGCCGTTATGTCCGGGGACAGGTTGTTGTCAGACTGCACTTTTACAGCTTCTTCCATAAAGGCACGGTCAATTATCTGCCTGCCGTTAAATTCACCCTTGTTAAGAATAAATCTTGCAAAGATTAGTAAATCCCTTGCGGTGCATACAACGCCTGAATCGCCAATGGTGTGACCGCCGGGCTCATACAAGGTGTAGCTTTCCTTTGAAAAGCCCATATCTGAAAGGAAGGAATCCTTTAAGTAGTCAAGAAAGGTCTTCCCAGTAAGGCGCTCAACTATGTTGCCGAGCAGGGCGGAGCCCATGGAATCGTAAGCGAAAAGCGTGCCCGGGATTTGCCCTGTGGTATTGGTATAGTACGCCTCTGTACGGTCGGAAAATAATCCCCACCAGGGCGAAAAGCGGTTTACATTGCTTTGCATGGAAAGCATATTTCTTATGGTGACGGACTTAAAATACTCATCCGTATCTTCCTTTTCATATTCGGGAAGATGGGAAAGAATGGTATCATCCAAAGACAACAATCCTTCTGTATAGGCAAGGCCTACTGCCATTGAAACAAAGCTTTTTGAAACAGAATACATTCTGTGCAAAAAGTCCTTGCTTATTGGTTCGTAATAAGCTTCTGTAATAACGGAATCGCCCTTTGCCATAATGACAGAATGGGTTGAAAGCTTGTAGGAATCGAAAATTTTTAAAACTTCAAGAATCTTTTCGGATGAAACTCCGCATTTTTCGGGAGCCAGAAAATCAAAAATCATTTTTTCACCTTCTTAAGAATTACGGGACCAACAAGGCCACCGTTTTGCGCTTTTGCCTCAGCCTTTTTCATATTGGCGTGATAGGGACCTACGTTTGCGATTGGTGTAAGGTCAAAGTATGGTGCATTTCTTGTTACATTTGCGGCTGTGTTTGCAACCACGATTTTTAAGCTTTCGCCGCCCTTTAAGTGTCCGATTTCTTTTTCATAGGGAGGCATAACAGCTTCTGCCCTCTTTTCGCCGTTTACATGAATTTTTGCAACGCACCGAACATCGCCGAGTGAAAGGGCATATTCGCCTTCCTTAAGTGAGGGAAGTGTTATTTCATAGGTTACTTCGCCTGAAAAATCACTGCTCCATTCGTAAAGCCCTTTCTTGGTTTCACCGGATGTGTAATGTTCGTTATAAGGACCTTTGTTATCGTCGATTAAATATTTTCTTGATACAAAGGAAGTGAAATCCGCAAGTGTCAATACATCCTCATATATGGGGCGTTTCTTGAGATTTAAGAGATCCTTTGTAAGATAAAGCATAATTGCCTCGCCCCTTAAAAGTGTGGGGGAGATTGTGATATAATCACCGTTCTTTTCAAAAGCAATTTCATAAAGCTCACCCGTATTAAGGTCGATTACGGAAGGGTTTTTATCTGTCTTTATCTTTATTTTTTCGTTAACTGTGGCACCTGCTGTGTTGACAATTAAATATGCCTCGTTTCCGTCATCAAATAAAAGATGGCGGACATTGGTTTTTTCATTTTCCCTCATCGCAACGGGTGTAAATTCGGATTTTATCAAAGATAGCTTTTTCATAACTTCTTCAGGCTCAAACTCACCTTCGGGAACGAAAACATTTTCATATGTAACGAATTCACCTACTAATGAGCTGTTTTCGACCTTTGCGTTTTCGACAAATTCTTCGTCTATAAGGTCAAATGAAACGCCTTTTGCCATCAGCATATGCCCTAAATCCTCGAAAGACTTCATAGAAGCATTTCCGATTACTCCGCTTGCACCTATAGAACGCTGTGGAAAATAAAGTGCAGTTTTAATATCTGCCTTTGAATTCTGGAGGATATATGAAAGACGTGCGGTGTAGTTATTTATGGTTGAAAGTGAATCCATAGAAGGATTTTCTCCGATAAAGCTTGGGCGATACTGAAGACTCATGGCATTTTTTCTGTCATAGGACATTACCATAAAATTAAAAAGTGAAATTCCAAGTGCTGCCTGATAGTTTACGATATAGCGCATTTCCTCATTTGTTATGTGAGCACCATACACGGCAAAGCATTCGCTTACAGCTAAAGAATGTCCGGTGTGTCTTGCGGCACTTGATGCTAAAGCAGGGAAAAATTCATAGCCTTCAAAGCAGCTTTTTCCGTTTTCGGAAGGATAGGTAATCTGACTCCATATTACGTCAACTCCGGGTATATCATAAGTTCTTAAAAGCCTTAAGGCATTACCCATACGGAGCAAAGGAATTTCCGAACGGCTGTCACCGCCCAAGTGTCCTGCTGAGAGCATATTGTTTTCATTAAGCCACTTTTTCATAGGAAGAAAATAGTTTTCGTGCAAAAGCTTTGCACAAAGCATATTATAATCGCTTCTTGCCTTCATTGCTTCCTTTGTTTCGGGAGTAAGTCCGCTTCTTATGCTTGTTGCAATGAAAGGGATAAAGTCATAGCCGTATTCCTCGTAGAAAATCTTATCAAAATCCTTTGTCCAGTCTCCCATATCCGCTTCGTCATCGAACATAATATTAACATCACTTCCGAAGGAATCGCCAAAGCGTTTCTTCCATTTTTCGTGGGTAAGCTCAAGGAAAAGCTTTGTGTTTTCCGGCCTTGCATTATCGGTTCTTACGTGTGTAACCCAGTTATTTGACGGAGCAGGAGTATACTCTGTAATTTCGGTATCATAAGAGAAGACTTCTCCTTCTTTTACATACTTATCTTTAATAAAGCCGGCTAAAGCACCGTCGCTCTTTTTATAAGCAGTGCCCTTGGGAAGGGAGATGACATTTTTTACAAAATCTATTCTTGCAAGGTCGGGGCGCATTTTTCTTATCTGACCGCATACCATACCGGAGGGAAAGCCTCCCTCGTTGTAAAGCCAGGTGTGCATTCCTTTTTCCTTTGCATAGCTTGATGCGTAATGAACTCTCTCAATATATTCGTCTGACATATACTCGGGGGATAAAAAGGTTTTTCTTCTGGCAGGAAGGAAATTTTCAGGCTCTGCAAGAGCGTAAAATGCGCGGATTCCGGCATCATACATTTCGTCAATCTGCCTTTTTGTTTCCTCGTCGGTAACGGTAGTATTCCAGAGCCATGTATATGCAGGATAATAAGTTACGGGAATGTTTTTAAAATCCATTTAAATCACCCTTTCAAGAATTACGGGACCTACAAGGCCACCGTTTTGCGCTTTTGCCTCAGCCTTTTTCATATTGGCGTGGTATGGGCCTACATCTGCAAGGGCCTTAATTTCGAAGTATTTAGCTTTCCTTGTGACATTTGCGGCGGTGTTGGCAACAACAATTTTTAACTTTTCTCCGCCTTTTAAGCATCCGATACCCTTTTCATAGGGCGGCATAACCGCTTCCGCTCTCTTTTCGCCGTTTACATAAATTTTTGCAACGCACCGTACATCGCCGAGTGAAAGGGCATATTCGCCTTCCTTAAGTGAGGGAAGTGTTATTTCATAGGTTACTTCGCCTGAAAAATCGCTGTCCCATTCGTAAAGCCCTTTCTTGATTTCGCCCGAAGAAAAATATTCGTTGTAAGGGCCATTATTATCGTCGATATTGTAGCGTCTTGATACAAAGGATGAAAAATCTGTAAGTGTTGCCGCATCTTCATATACGGGGTACTTTTTAAGGGCGGGAGCATCACTTGTAAGATAAAGCATAATTGCCTCGCCCTTTAAAAGAGTAGGGGAGATTGTGATATAATCTCTATCTTTTTCAAAAGCGATTTCATAAAGCTCACCCGTATTAAGGTCAATTACGGAAGGGTTTTTACCTGTCTTTATTTTTATTTTTTCGTTAACTGTGTCACCTGCTGTGTTGACAATGAAATATGCCTCGTTGCCGTCGTCAAAGAAAAGATGGCGGACATTGGTTTTTGCATTTTCTCTCATTGCAACGGGAGCAAATTCGGATTTCACAGAAGAAAGCTTTTTTATTACTTCTTCAGGCTCAAACTCACCTTCGGGAACGAAAACATTTTCATATGTTACATATTCGCCAACCAAAGCACCGTCTGAAACCTTCGCAGTTTCAACAAATTCTTCGTCTATAAGGTCAAAGGTAATGCCCTTTGCCATAAGCATATGCCCTAAATCCTCAAAGGATTTTTTTGCTTCGGCACATACCGTTCCGCCTGCGGCAGCGGAACGCTGGGGATAGTAAAGGGCGGTTTTTACATCTGCCTTTGAATTTTGCAGAATGTAAGAAAGGCGGGCGGTATAGCCGTTTATTTCTGAAAGACAGTCCATGGAAGGGTTTTCCCCGATAAAGTTAGGTCTGTACTGAAGGCTCATGGGATTTTTTCTGTCGTAGGATATTACCATAAAGTTGAAAAGAGAAATTCCGAATGCTGCCTGGTAATTTACGATATATCGCATTTCATCGTTGGTGATATGAGCACCGTAAACCGCATAGCTTTCGCTTAAGCAGGCTGAGTGCCCCTGCTGTCTTGCGGCACTTGATGCTAAAGCAGGGAAAAATTCGTGGCCTTCAAAGCAGCTTTTGCCTTCGATGTTGGGATAAGTAATCTGACTCCATATTACATCCACACCTGGAATGTCATAGGTACGAAGGATTTTAAGGGCATTGCCCATTTTCACTGCCGGAAGCTCGGTTCTGTTGTCACCGCCAAGGTGACCTGCAGATTTCATATTGTTATCATTAAGCCACTTTTTCATTGGATAAAAGTAGTTTTCATACAAAAGCTTTCCGCAAAGCATCATATAGTCGCTTCGTGCCTTCATAGCCTCTTTGCTTTCCGGACTTACTCCATAGGCAAGAGAGGTTAAAATATAAGGTTTTATGTCATAACCGTATTCCTCTGAAAATATTTTGTCAAAATCCTTTGTCCAGTCGCCCATATCGGCTTCATCATCAAACATAATATCGACGTCACAGCCAAAGGCATCGCCGAAACGTGCTTTAAGCTTTTCGTGGGAGAGCTTTAAGAAAAGCTCCACATTTTCGTGCCTTGCGTTGTCGCTTCGCATACTTGTATAAGGGTTGTCGGAAGCTACAACAAAGCACTCTGTAATTTCCTTATCCTCGGAAAAAGTGCTTCCTTCTATAACACATTCTGCACCGATAAATCCCGAAAGAGCACCCTCGCTTTTTTTATAAGGAACTCCGGAAGGCAGAATCAGGCTTTTTTTGGCTATATCAAGTCTTGCAAGGTCCGGGCACATTTCTCTTATTTTTCCGCATACCATACCGGAGGGGAACCCGCCTTCGTTATAAAGCCAGGTATGCATCCCTTTTTCCTTTGCGTAGCTGTAGGCAAAATATACTCTTTCGATATATTCGTCTGACATATATTCGGGGGATAAAAATGTTCGTCTTACCGTAGGACGGAAGTTAGCAGGCTCGCCGAGCACATAAAATGCACGGATTCCCGCATCATACATTTCGTCAATCTGTCTTTTTGTTTCTGCGTCTGTTATATTGGTGTTCCATAGCCAGGTGTAGGCAGGATGACATTCTTTGGGAATATTTTTAAAATCCATAAAAATCCTCCTTAGTCCAAATAAGCGGAGGCAGAGCCTCCGCTTAAAGTTCCCCTATTAATTTCTTTAAGTGTATAATACTCTCTGTCCGGCAGAATGTAAATGTCAAAAATACACATCAAATTGTGTTTTTTGCACTTTTGCCTTTTTGGAAAGATACTATGGTTTCCTTAAAATCGCAACAAATTATTCTGCCTTGTCCCAGGGAAGTACTTCCCAGTCAGCGGGAGAATCGCCAAGGTCAACAACTTCCATGGGCTGACCGCCTGCGAGGGCTGATTCGTGTGCTATAAGACCGGGGATGTTCCAACGTGCAACCTCCCAGATGTTTGTGGGAGAAAGCTTTCCTGTCCAGTAAGCACGGCAGAAGTCATCGATTAAGAAGTGATGAGTTCCGTTGTGTCCGTTTCTGAGGCCTTCGAATTCCTTGGGAAGACGCTCTGTGGGCTGAATGGGGGATGTGTTGTAGAATCCCCAGCACTGAGCAATTTTAGCAACAGCTTCTTCGTAGTTTTCGTTGATTGCATTGTAAAGCTCTTCAGGCTGGATTTCCTTTGTTACATCGTGGGCGATAACTGCATTGGGATTTTCTTCGCCGCCCTGCCAGTGAGTAAAGGTAGCTCTTGCAAAGGAGAAGTCATAGCAGCCTTCGCTTCCGTAGAACTGGGAAATGAAGGTTTCGGGACCGTGCCATGCTACGCATCTGTTTTCGTTTACTCTTATGATACCGCCGTTTGAAAGCTCAATAAGCATACTTTCGTTGGAGAAAGGATTGTTATAAAGGTTCTGACCGTCGGTTCCGTAAATATCGGTTCTTTCGCTGTTTGCAAAGCCCATAGCCGTAACCTTCTTTGCATAAACTCCGGGCATAGAGCTTAAGAGCATGGATGTTGTGTGAGTGGGATAGAAGAAGGGAGGAATACCTGCAAACTTCTTCCAGTCTTCACCGCCGGAGCTTCTAAAGCTTCCTTCCATGTTTCTGATATCGTGGTTGTACTGTGATTCACCGTATGCAAAACGGCCGAAGGAGCCCTTTGCATATTCTCTTCTGCAGAAGCAGGAGGCTGCTCTGTAAAAGCCTGTTTCACCCATAGAATATGTGAGGTGAGTTTCTTCTACAAGGCGCTTGATTTCAGCAATTTCTTCAACCTTAAGTGAGCAGGGAACAGAAGAGTAAACATGCTTTCCTGCCTTAAGTGCTTCAATTGCCATGGGGCCGTGCTTGAAGCGCTGTGTGAAAATTGCAATTGCATTTACTTCCTTGGAAGCAAGTGCTTCTTCAAAGCTGTCGATAATTTCTACGTCAAAGTGCTGGCTGTATTTTTCCGCACGTGCACGGATAAGGTCACATACATAAACCTTTTTTACATAGGGATGAGCCTTGAAAAGTTCCACGAAATACTGTGCGAAACGGCCGCATCCGATAATGGCTACTGTGATTTTTTCTTTGTTTATTGACATTTTTATCAACTCCTTGTCTTGACTATATCATATCCGGCTGTTATAATGTATTAAAAAACCAATAAAAAATATGAAAAAACAAAGAGGTGTTGTTATGAAAACGGCAGAGCTCAATCCTTTTATAAGGTATGCATCGCTCCATAGTACGGAAGTGCACAGAAGCAAATATATATCTGTATGCTATGACTGCCGGGTGTTTTTTTCCGTAAAGGCGACGGGGGTGCTTATCATAGGCGATAAAAAATATGATATTTCCAATAACACCGCAGTTTTTCTTCCTCCCGGAACGCATTACCGCTTTTTCTTTAACAAGGAAAATTCAGGAAAGGTGATATTCATAAATTGCGATTTGGTAAGTGATTTTTCTCATATGGAAAAGTCACTTGGCACAGCAGTGGAGGAATTTTTTGACGAGGCAAAGGTTACAAAATATCCGCTTTTGCCTGAGCTTTCTGAGCCTATTGCGAAAAATGTTCCTGACATTTATCATATGCTTTCAAGGATTACGGAAAACTTTATGGGAAAGAGTGTGTTTTACAGGGAAGAATCTTCCGCACTTTTAAAGCTATGTTTAATTGAGCTTATAAAAAAGACAAAGGAAAGCAAGCATTCAAAGCTTTGTGAATCGGTTATGGAATTTATAAGAGAAAATTATGCCGATTCTTCCGTGACAAACGCCGTGATTGCGGAAAAATTTTCTTATCATCCTTATCACTTGAGCCGTATTATGAAGGAAGAAACCGGAAAAAGCATACATAAATATCTTATGGACTACCGCCTTCGCGCGGCAAAAAACCTTCTTTCGACCACAGCCTTTTCCGTTGAAGAAATAGCTTATAAGACGGGCTTTTCTCAAACGGCATATTTTGTTAAGAGCTTTCGTGAAAAGGTCGGAATGACGCCAAATAAATACAGACTTTCAAAGCGAATTGATTTCTGATTTCAGAAAGTTTTCAGTTATGTTAAAAAAGCGGCAGGATGTTGCTTTTTATAATAAAATATGATAAGATAAATTTGGGAATAAAGTTAGAAAGGACGATTTTACTATGGATTTAACAGGACTTAAAATAAACTTTTTGGGAGACAGCATAACAGCAGGAACAGGTGCAAGTGCAAGAGACAAGGTCTACCATGCTGTATTAAAGAGAGAAGCAGGGCTTCTTGAAGCAAGAGGCTACGGAATTGGCGGAACAAGATTTGCCATTCAGAAGGGGACTGAAAAACGCCCCAAGGATAACGGAGTGGATGTTAATTCCTTCTCTGAAAGATTTGATAAAATGGATGACGATGCGGACATTGTTGTAGTATTTGGAGGAACAAACGATTACGGCCACGGTGATGCTCCCTTCGGAAAGTTTTCCGACCGCACACCCGATACATTCTACGGTGCCTGCCACTATCTTTTCTCCGGCCTTATTAAAAAATATTTAGGTAAGCAGATTATTATAATCACACCTCTTCACAGAACAGGGGAGCTTTATGTTCCCGACTGTAAGGTGGAAGGAGACTATCGTCCCCTTAAGGACTATGTTGATGCAATAAGAGAGGTTGCCGAATATTATTCGCTCCCCATTCTTGACCTTTTTGCAACAAGCGGACTTCAGCCTGAAATTGAAGAAATAAAGCAAAACTTTATGCCCGACGGTCTTCACCCCAATGATCGAGGCTATGAGCTTATTGCATACAAGCTTAAAAGATTTATCGAAAACTTATGAGGAAAATATGATTGACAAAATTAAAGGCACAATATTTGATATGGATGGCACACTGATTGATTCCTTTATGATATGGGATGTATTATGGGAAAAATTCGGTGAAAGATACAAAAACGGCGATAGCCTTGTTAAACTTATAAATTAAAAGGAGGATTTTTATGAAAAAGATATTGGCATTGTTATTGGTTTTGGTTTTGATATTATCTCTTACAGCATGCATAAAAACCGAGGAAGGCGTAAAAGAAGTGCTTCTTTATGAAAATCCCGGCGATGAAACAGAAGTTACCGTTAATTACGATCTTAATGAAGACGGAGAAGATGAAGAAATAAATGTATATCTCACCGAAGATTATTATCTTGCTGTAGAATCTGGAGATGCTGAAATTAAACTCGGTTATGGTGAGGCGTATTATATTGATAAGGTATATGCAATAGATGTCGATACAGAGGAAAAAGGTAAAGAACTTGTGGTAATATCCGAGGAGATAAGCAGCGATATGATGCTTAGGGTATTAAAGTCCGAAGGTGAGGCCTTCCGTCTTTATGAGTTTGAGTCAATTGATTCCTATTCGGGAGAGCCTTATACATGGGATACCTTGTCAGTAGGCTATGAACCTGAGGTTTCCTTTGTAAACGGAATATTAAAAACATCCGAAAGGGGACACACCGGAATGTGGTGTGTTGAGGCAGAGTATGTTTTTGACGGAAATAAATTTACAGAAGTGGAAATGGATGAGAGAAGAGTTGTCCGTTCTTCCTTTGAAGGCATTTTCTCTATAACAGAGGACTATGGGGCAGAGCTCATAGAAAACGGTTATGTTAAAGACGAAGCCGAGCTTGAAAATCTTAAAGAAGGATATGCAACGGCCTTTGCTGATTTTGAAAACTACGGAGAGGTTCCTGAACATGAAAATGTGATTTCTCTTGATGCAGGTGATGTTTTTAAGGTAACAAAGGAAGATTCGGAAGGGTTTATATGCATTGAGAAAAAGTCTGGAGAGACCGGATGGATTTACATGGGAAGCTATTCGGATAACCGTTACGATGTATCGGAAATTACTTTCTTCCTTGCAGATTAAAGAGGTTTATTATGACAAAAGTAAAAGATATAATTTCAGAAATTGAAAAAGTTGCCCCCGCATTTCTTGCCGAGGACTTTGACAATGTGGGACTTTTACTGGGAGACGATGAAGCAGAAGTTAAAAGGGTTCTTTTGTGCCTGGATGCCGACGAAAATACGGCAAATGAAGCAGCGGTAAAAGGTGCGGATATTATAATCTCCCACCATCCACTTATTTTCCATCCGCTTAAGGACCTGAATTTTTCCAAAAGTGCCGGAAGGTGTATGAAAACGCTGATAAAGTCTGATATCGCAGTTTATTCAGCCCATACCAATATGGATATTGCAGAGGACGGACTTAATGATCTTGTGGCAAAAAAGCTTTCACTTAAAGTTGTGTCGGACCTTGCATACGGAGAAAAGATGCGAACCTGCGGAAGAATATGCGAAGCTGATGAAAGCTTTGGAGAGCTTATAAAAAGAGTCAAGGAGAGCTATAATCTTCCTTATGTCCGTTATGCAGGCGACGAAAACAGAAATGTGAAAACCGTTGCCATCTGCTCGGGAAGCGGAAGAGGACTTACCGATGATGTGATTAAAAGAGGAGCAGATGTTTACATAACGGGAGATCTTACATATTCAGATATACGAAATCTTTCGGAAAACGGCGTTGCCTATATTGAGATAAGCCATTTTGATTCTGAAATTTCTGTAACGGAAATATTTAAAGAGATAATAGAGAGGGCTTTTTCTGAAGTTGATATTTTAATATCAGAAGAAAAGAATATAATAAAAACAGTGTGAGCATTGCTCACACTGTTTTTTAACGTATATATTCTTCCGGATTAATTCTTTTTCCGTTTTTTCTTAGTTCAAAATGAAGGTGTGTTTCATCTGCCGACTCTATTAAAGTGCTTTCACCAACATAGCCGATAACATGTCCTTTCGGAACAGCTTGCCCTTCTGTTACAGTGATTTCGCCATGAAGATTGGCGTAGAATGATTCAAAGCCGCTTTCGTGGCTTATCAGAATGTAAAAACCGTGAAGCGGATCTTTCCCAACGGCTTTTACAGTACCTTTTTCGCAAGAAGCAACCTCGTCGCCGAAAGAGGCGGATATGTCAATTCCTTCGTGGCTTCTCCAGTCGCCCATTGTAGCAGACAAAACCGGCGTTACGGAATATGGCTTTAAGGTGTCACCACTTAGCGGAAACGATGGAGAAAAGGGGGAAACTGAAGCGGCAGAAAGAGTGTCATTTTTTTCGAAATCTTCTTCTGTTACCAAAGGTTCTCTTTCGTAATCAGAGTCAGGAAAAGCTTCCGGAAGTACGGTAATATCTTCTTTTGTCACACGTTCATCCGGCATTACTTCGATGCTTTCTTTTTTTAAGGAGATGTCCAGAGATTCATCATTTCCTTTTGTGATGAATGCACGGGTTTCTTTTGTGTCAATATCAACAGTACTTTTGTCTTCATCGGAAAGTCCTTTTGGGCCGACAAAACCGGCTGCAACTGTGAAAACAAAAAAGAGAGTAAATGCCAATGGAGTTTTATATTTTTTAATAAAAGCTTTGATTCTGCTCAAAAAAGCTCATCCTTTCATGCAAATACAGATTTTCTATTGTAGTATTCGCAAAAACTTTACATCTTATTCTGTTATTTTCAAGTTTTGCTTGAAATATTTTATTTTGTGTTGTATAATAATAGGTATGCTAAAATGCCATTGGTATATCAATACGGGGCTTTTAAGAAAAAAGAGACGAATTTTTATTGATATACATGCATAAGGAGTGAGACAGTATGGCAAATACAAGAAAGAATTACACATTGCCGCTTATTCCGGTAAGAGGTCTTGTTGTGTTTCCTTTTATGGTTCTTCATTTTGATGTAGCGAGAGAAAAGTCAATAGCGGCACTTGAGGCTGCTATGAAGCACGATCAGCTTGTTATGCTTTCAGCACAGAAAAACATTGCAATAGAAGAACCCGGACTTGAGGATATATACGAAATCGGATGTATCGCAAAGGTTAAGCAGATGCTTAAAGTGCCGGGCGGAACGATAAGAGTACTGGTTGAAGGCGTGAAGAGAGCGAAAATTACAAAAATCGATTTTGAATCCGAAGAATTCCTTCTTTCCACGGTGAGAGCCGTTGAATCTGAAGAAGCTCTTTTCGAAGTAAACGACTATGATGCCACAGTAAGAAGAATTCATGAGCTTTTGAAAAAGGTATCACAGCTCAGCGGACAGATAAATATTGATGTTATAAATAACATTTCCTTGAAGGACGATCCCGGACAGATGGTGGACTCTATCGCTACCAACGTTTTCGTGAAGGTTGAAGATAAGCAGGCTGTTTTGGAAGAACTTTCTGTTGCGGCAAGAGTGGTGCTTGTCATAAATATCCTTTCCCGTGAGGCAGAGGTTTATGAAATTGAGCAGAAAATCGCCATGAAGACCAAAAAACAGATTGATAAAAATCAGAAAGATTATCTCCTTCGTGAGCAGATGAAGGTTATAAAAACCGAGCTTGGCGAGGACGGAGAAGAAGAGGATGAATATTATAAATTATTAGATGAATCCGATCTTCCCGAAGATGCAAAGAAAAAAGTTGAAAAGGAAATAAAGCGTCTTTCCGGAATGCCCTTCGGTACAGCGGAAATAAGCGTTATAAAGCAGTGGCTCGATACGGTGTTTGAACTTCCCTGGAAAGATGAGCCTTTGTGTGAGCCTTCTTTATCAGAGGCATCGGAGATTCTGGAAAACGATCACTACGGTCTTAAAAAAGTAAAGGAAAGAATAATAGAATATCTTGCGGTAAGACATCTTTCGGGAAATACCAAAGGACCTATAATCTGTTTATACGGCCCTCCCGGTGTGGGTAAAACATCAATTGCAAAATCAATTGCAAGGGCAACAGGCAGAGAATATGTAAGAATGAGTCTTGGCGGAGTCAGAGACGAGGCTGAGATAAGAGGACACAGAAAAACCTATGTTGGAGCAATGCCCGGAAGAATAATAAATGCGGTTAAACAGGCAAAAAGCAAAAATGCCCTTATTCTGCTTGATGAAATTGATAAGCTGGGAAGCGACTTTAAGGGCGATCCCGCATCTGCTATGCTTGAAGTACTTGACGGAGCACAGAACTTCGCTTTCCGTGACCATTATTTAGAGCTTCCCTACGATTTATCCAAGGTTTTATTCATAACAACTGCAAACAATCTTCAAACAATTCCCCATGCACTTTTAGACAGACTTGAGGTAATTGAAATTACAGGATATACCAATGAAGAGAAGATGCACATTGCAAAGAACTATCTCATTCCGAGGCAGATGGAGGAGAACGGTCTTAAAAAAGGCAATATCCGTATGGGCGACGAGGTAATTGAAACCATTATAGAAGGCTATACGAAGGAAGCTGGAGTAAGAAATTTAGAGCGTGAAATCGGAACTGTTATGCGAAAGGCCGCAACAAGCATTGTGACAGATGGGCGCAAGGCGGTTTCTGTAACAAATAATAATCTTAAAAAGTTCCTTGGCGTAAGAAAATTCCAGAAGGATATTTTGGAACATGAAAATCCTCCCGGTGTTGTAACAGGCCTTGCATGGACAAGCCTTGGCGGAGTTACGCTTACAATCGAAGTCGGCGTAATGGAGGGAACGGGAAAAATTGAGCTTACAGGTTCCCTTGGCGATGTAATGAAGGAATCTGCCCGTGCTGCAGTAAGCTATATAAGAAGCCGTGCGGAGGAATACGGAATTGATAAGGAGTTTTACAAGAAGAAGGATATTCACATCCATGTTCCCGAGGGAGCAACTCCGAAAGACGGTCCTTCGGCAGGCATCACCATGGTAACAGCCATCGTAAGTGCCCTTACAGGTAAAAGTGCCAAAGCTGATGTTGCCATGACGGGCGAAGTAACACTTACGGGACGAGTTCTTGCCATAGGCGGTCTTAAGGAAAAGATGCTTGCAGCATACCGTGCAGGTGCTAAAACCGTAATAATACCTTATGAAAATAAGAAAGATCTTGAAGAAATTCCGTCTGAAGTCCTTTCAAGTCTCAAGGTAATACCGGTTAAGCACGTTTCTGAGGTTACGGACAAGGCGATAGGGAATTTTCCGAAAAAAGCCGGAAAGGTTGAAATCATTCCCGAAGAATCAGATAAAAGGACCAGGAACATGGTAAACTGAGAAAGGGTGAAGCAAATGAATCTTAACAAAGCCTCACTTGTAATAAGTGCCGTTAAAGAGGCACAGTACCCGAAAACGAAATTGCCTGAGGTTGCTTTTGCGGGGCGTTCTAATGTGGGAAAATCATCCTTCATAAATAAAATGCTCAATCGCAAAAATTTAGCCAGAACTTCGTCGAAACCGGGTAAGACCGCCACGATAAATTTTTATAATATAGATGACACTTTAATGCTTGTGGACCTTCCGGGATACGGCTATGCAGAAGTTTCAAAAGCAGAAAAAGCAAAGTGGTCGGAAATGATAAACCACTATATTTACACAAGAGAAAATCTTATGACCACGTTTTTAGTGGTGGATTCCAGACACAAGCCGTCGGCAGACGATGTTACAATGTATAACTTCTTAAAGGAAAGCCAGGGTTGCGTAATTATAATCGCAACAAAAACCGACAAGGTAAAAAAGTCAGAGCTTTCAAAGAATCTGGAACTTATAAAAGAAACTCTTTCCCTTGACGGAGAGGATGTTTTAATTCCCTTTTCGGCGGAAAAGGGTGAGGGAGTTCCCGACGCTTGGGAGGTGCTTTATGACGTTGTTGAACAAAGCAATAAGTGAAGCATTCTTAGAGGCGGAAAAAGCTAAAGAAGAAGGCGAAATTCCCGTGGGTGCAGTTATTTTCAGCGACAAGGAAATAATAGCAAAGGCTCACAATTTAAGGGAACAGAAAAAATCTCCCACAGCACATGCCGAGATACTTGCTATAGAAAAAGCAGCTGCAAAAATTTCGGACTGGAGACTTTCTGATTTATCAATTGTTGTAACGCTTGAACCTTGCGTAATGTGTGCGGGTGCGATAATGAATTCAAGATTGAAAAATGTTTATTTTGCCGCATATGATCCCGATGCCGGGGCATTCGGAGGAAAAATGGATGTATCGGAAGGTAAATGCAACATCTGCGGCGGAATATTCAAGGAAAAAGCTGAAGATTTAATATCCGGATTTTTCAAAGAAAAGAGAAAGGATGAATAATAATGGAAAAGGAAAAATTTTATATAACAACTGCTATTGCATACACTTCAAGAAAGCCTCACATAGGTAATACCTATGAGGTTGTTTTAACCGATGCAATTGCACGTTTTAACCGTCTTATCGGCAAGGATGTATTTTTCCTTACAGGTACCGACGAACACGGTCAGAAAATTGAAGACTGTGCAAAAGAGGCAGGAATAACTCCTCAGGCATATGTTGACAAGGTTGCAGGAGAAATTAAGGACATCTGGAACTTAATGGGCGCAAGCTATGATAAGTTTATCCGTACAACCGATAAGGAACACGTAGAAGTTGTACAGAGAATTTTCAAGAAGTTCTATGACCAGGGCGACATTTATAAGTCAGAGTACGAAGGTCTTTACTGCGTTCCCTGCGAATCCTTCTTTACAGAAACCCAGGCAGAGGGCGGAATCTGCCCCGATTGCGGAAGACCTGTAAAGAAAACCCACGAGGAAGCATACTTCTTTAAAATGAGCAAATATCAGGACCGCCTTATAAAGTACATCGAGGACAATCCCGATTTCATTCAGCCCGAGGCAAGAAAGAAGGAAATGATAAATAACTTCTTAAAGCCGGGTCTTCAGGATTTGTGCGTATCAAGGACATCCTTCAAGTGGGGCGTTCCCGTAACTTTTGACGATAAGCACGTTATCTATGTGTGGATTGACGCACTTTCAAACTATATCACGGCTCTTGGTTATGATACCGAAGGCTCTTCTGACCTTTACAAAAAGTACTGGCCCGCAAACGTGCACATTATCGGTAAGGATATTTTAAGATTCCACACAATTTACTGGCCTATTATGCTTATGGCTTTGGGTGAGCCGCTTCCCAAGCAGATATTCGGCCATCCCTGGCTTCTTTCCGGCGGCGATAAGATGAGTAAGTCCAAGGGTAACGTACTTTATGCAGACGATCTTGTAAGACATTTCGGCGTTGATGCCATAAGATATTACGTGCTTCGTGAAATGCCCTTTGCAGCTGACGGCACAATTACACTTGAAACCATAATTTCAAGATACAATGCTGACCTTGCAAATACACTGGGTAATCTTGTAAACAGAACAGTTGCCATGATTAATAAATACTTCGGCGGAGAAATCACCAATCCTAATGTTTCGGAAGATGTTGATCTTGAACTTATTAAGGAATGTACCGACACGGTTTCTTCTGTTGCCGAAAAGATGAAGACTTTACGTGTTGCAGATTCACTTGATGCCATATTCGCCCTTGCAAGAAGAAGCAACAAGTACATCGACGAAACAATGCCCTGGGCACTTGCCAAGGACGAAGCAAAGAGCGACCGATTAAAGACTGTTTTATACAATCTTTCCGAGGCAATAAGAGTAATCGGCGTTCTTCTTTCTCCCTTTATGCCAGAGACAGGTAAGAATATCCTTACAGTAACAGGTGCAGCCGATGCAACATACGAATCTATTCTTTCCTTCGATAAGGAAAGAAATGTTAAAGTAGGCGAGGCAAAACCCCTCTTTGCAAGACTTGATGAAGCTAAAAAGCTTGAAGAAGTAGAAGCTGACCTTTTCAAGCCCGTTGAAGAAGCTAAGGAAGAGGAAAAAGAAGAATTTATCACTATTGACGATTTTGATAAAATTAAGCTTAAAACCGCAAAGGTATTAGCTGCAGAAAAGGTTGAAAAGGCAGATAAGCTATTAAAGCTTACCGTTGAAGTAGGAAACGAAGTAAGAACTGTTGTATCGGGAATTGCAAAAAGCTATACTCCCGAGGATATGGTTGGAAAGACAGTTATCTTAATTACCAACTTAAAGCCTGCAAAAATCCGTGGAATCGAGTCAAACGGTATGATTCTGGCAACCTGTGACGACGGTGAAATCAACATAATCACAACTCACAAGGAAGGCAAGAGCGGTCTGGAGGTAGGCTGATGATTTTTGACTCTCATGCCCATTATGATTCTCATCAGTTTGATGATGATAGATCTGAGCTTCTTGATAAAATGCCTGAAACGGGAGTTTCCGGCATAGTGAACTGCGGATGCGATATTCCTTCATCAAAAATGAGCCTTGAATTTGCAGATAAATATGACTTTATTTATGCATCCGTAGGCTTTCATCCGGGTAGCGTCAAAGATTATAAAGAGGGAGACCTTGATATAATAAAGGAGCTTTCGAGGCATAGAAAATGTGTTGCCATAGGCGAGATTGGTATGGATTACCACTACACCAAGGAGTTTAAGGAAGAACAGAAGGCTCTTTTTATAAGCCAGCTTCGTCTTGCGAAGGAAGTGGGAAAGCCTGTTATAATTCACGAGCGTGAAGCATTTTCCGATTGCTATGAAATCCTAAAAGCAGAAAAGCCTGAAAAAGGCGTTATGCATTGCTATTCCGGAAATAAGGAAACATTGCCGATGATTTTATCATTAGGGCTATATATCGGCATAGGTGGTGCACTTACCTTCAAAAACAATGTGAAAACAGTAGAGGTTTGTCCACTGATTCCGAAGGACAGGCTTCTGCTTGAAACCGATGCACCCTACCTTGCCCCGGTGCCCTTAAGAGGAAAGCGAAATCACTCCTCTTATATAATCCATGTGGCAGAGCGTGTGGGCGAGCTTATGAATCTTACAACAGAAGAGGTTCTTAAGATAACCGAGGAAAATGCAAAAAGATTTTTTGGAATTTAATTTAAAGAGCACTGAACATGTTTCGGTGCTTTTTTTATATTAAATCGCAGTTTTGTCCAACAATCGCAACATTTTCATATTGACATAGTTTTTAAAAAAAGATATACTTAAATAGAGGTGATCTGTTATGGGAAAAAGACAGATAATTAATATCGTCAATTTTATTCGTGATGCAGAACCGAGACTTCCGATGGACTTAATAACTCCTGTTAAAATGCAGATTGAACTTATGAAAAAGCATAACTTAAAGGGAACATTTCTGCTTCAGTATGATGCTCTCATGGACAAGGTATATCAGGATATGCTAATGGAGCTTGACAAATCTCAGTTTGAAATAGGGGTGTGGCTTGAAATTGTTGAGCCGCAGGTTAAAAAAGCAGGACTTACCTGGAGAGGAAGATACTCCTGGGACTGGGCAACGAATGTGGGCTTTTCTGTGGGCTATACAAGGGAAGAACGTGAAAAGCTTATAGATGTTCTTTTTTCGGATTTTAAAGAAATCTTCGGTTATTACCCCAAGGTTTTAGGTTCCTGGCTATACGATACTCACACTATAAAATATGCAAACGAAAAGTACGGATTGTCTGCAATATGCAACTGTAAGGAGCAGTACGGAACGGACGGATACACTCTTTGGGGTGGCTATTACGGTCAGGGTTATTACCCGTCAAAAAATAACGTTTTTCTTCCTGCGGGAAAAAGCGAAAATCAGATTGATGTTCCACTTTTCAGAATGCTTGGGTCAGATCCGGTATATCAGTTCGACCACGGTATGAGCGTTGAGAAAAATGAAAACAGCGTTCAGGGCGTTATCACGTTGGAGCCGGCAGCAACCGAGGCAGGAGGAAACGATTTTTCCTGGATTGACTGGTACTTAAAGGAAAACTTCAATGGAGAATGCCTTTCTTTCGGTTATGCTCAGGCAGGTCAGGAAAACAGCTTCGGCTGGGCGAGAATGGGAAAAGGACTTACCTATCAGTTTGAGCAATTTGAAAAACTTCAGAAGGAAGGAAAAATTTCGGTTGAAACATTGGGCGAAAGCGGAGAATGGTTTAAGAAGACTTATAAAATGACTCCCGCCTCTGCCATAACGGCACACAGTGCCTATGACGACGAAGATAAAAGCTCCGTATGGTATTCAAGCAAAAATTACCGCATAAATCTTTATTCAGACCACGGAAAATTCAGAATAAGGGATGTACATATTTTCTCGGATAAGCTTAATGATCCCTTTATGGATGAGGTTTGCACCACGGAAAAGGCCTGCTATGAGGCACTTCCCTTTATTGACGGAAACCGCTACAGCGGAAACGGAATTCTGGCAGGCGGATATATAGAAGGAATTGAATCTTTTTCCGATATGAGCTTTTCAGACCTTGGCGACGGATGTGCAAAGGTAAGCTATGGCGATATTTCATTTTGTCTTAAGGAAAATTCTTTTAAGATAGAGGGAAATAAGCCATTTACACTTAAAAACGTGATTGGGATTGACGGAAACCATAAGCCTTCGGTTTTGTCTCTCAATGACAAAGAAGTTACCTTTGAGTACGGGGGAGAAAAGTACAGGGTAAAGACAAAAATTGGTAAAGTAATAAACGAAAATGAATTTTCATCGGAGGAAAATTGCCTTCTGATTGAATTTGAAACAGCAATATAAAAGGAGCTAACTATATAAAAATCAAGTAGTTTTTGAATTTTTTAAAATTAGTTAGCGAAACACTGTACATTGAAAATATATAAATAATTGTGGATTTTGTGGCATGGCAAATAAACCTTCAAGAGAAGGCGATTTGTAAA